>CAXTQE010000162.1:0-7968 GCA_964246225.1 uncultured Acidobacteriaceae bacterium
TGGGTGGTCGCAGTTATCGGCGATGAGGGCGGACTGGTGGTAGGCGTCTCGCTAGAGGATGGCGGTGAGGGTTCCGGCGAAGTCGCGTCCGGCGTCGGAGTCGTAGGGCAGGCCGAAGGCCATGAGGAGGGCGCCGAGGTTGGCGTAGCCGAGGCCGAGGGGGCGGTAGTCGTGGGAGTTTTTGGCGATTTTCTCGGTGGGGTAGCCGGCGGAGTCGACGATGATCTCCATGGCGGTGGTGACGATGGCGATGGCGTGGCGGTAGGCGGGGATGTCGAACTGGCCTCCGGGGGAGACGAATTTGAGGAGGTTGAAGCTGGCCAGGTTGCAGGCGGAGTCGTCTAGGAACATGTACTCCGAGCAGGGGTTCGAGGCGTTGATGCGGGCGGTGTTTTTGCTGGTGTGCCAGCGGTTGATGGTGGTGTCGTACTGCATGCCGGGGTCTCCGCAGGCCCAGGTGTTTTCAGCGAGGGTGTGCATGAGGTCGCGGGCGGGGAAGGTGGCGACGGGCTTGCGCTCCTTGACGGTGCGGGTGGAGAACTCCTGGTCGCGCTCGACGGCCTGCATGAAGTCGTCGGTGACGCGGACGGAGTTGTTGGCGTTCTGGAAGAAGATGGAGGAGTAGGCTTCGGAGTCGGGGCCGCTGCCGTCGTAGCCGGCGGCGACGAGCGAGTAGGCCTTGGCTTCTTCTTTGGATTTGCACTCGATGAAGTCGACGATGTCGGGGTGGTCGACGTTGAGGACGACCATTTTGGCGGCGCGGCGGGTTTTGCCTCCGCTCTTGATGACGCCGGCGAAGGCGTCGAAGCCGCGCATGAAGCTGAGGGGGCCGGAGGCGGTGCCGCCGCCCGAGAGGGTCTCCATGGAGCCGCGGATGGTGGAGAGATTGGAGCCGGCGCCGGAACCCCACTTGAAGAGCATGCCTTCGGTTTTGGCTAGGGTGAGGATGGAGTCGAGCGAGTCCTGGACGGAGTTGATGAAGCAGGCGCTGCACTGGGGCTTGGAGTAGCCGGTGGTGGAGTAGATGACCTGGCGTGATTGGGGGTCCCAGTGCCAGTTCTGGGCGTCGGAGTTGGGCTCGAGGCGGTCGCAGCCGACGTTGAACCAGACGGGGGAGTTGAAGGCGACCTTCTGGTTGAGGAGCAGGTGGGCGAGCTCGGCGTAGAAGGTGGCGGCGTCATCGGGGGAGGCGAAGTAGCCGGCGGCGAGGCCCCAGTCGCGGATGGATTCGGCGACGCGGGTGATGAGCTGGCGGACGCCGGTTTCGCGCTCGGGGGTGCCGACGAGGCCGTGGAGGTATTTGGACGCGACGATGTTGGTGGCGGTCATGGACCAATCGGCGGGGGACTCGACGTTTTTCTGCTCGAAGATGAGCTTGCCCTTCCAGTCCTGGATGACGGCGTCGCGAAGTTCCCAGGCGACCTGGTCGAAGGGACTGACGCCGGGGGTGGTGAAGATGCGCTCGAACGAAAGGCCGCGGGCAGCAGCGGGGGCAGCGGAGGTGCGGGAAGCGGTGGTGGAGGGCTGCTGGGCGGTTTCATTCATGAGGGGGAGCTCCTTATGCGGGTAGAAATAGGGCCAAGGGTGCTGACCGGCGAGTGGTGAAAGGGTTGGAGAGGAGGAGGCGCCTCAAAAGGAGCGTTCGCCTGAAGAGAAGAGCAAGGCGGCTCTCTTCCGTGTGCCGTGAATGCGCAGAGCTGGTCGCGCTTTAGGACTGCAAGCGCAACATTAATACCCCCTATGGGGTATGTCAAGTATAAAGCATCTACATCTTGTGTTGACCATGAAGGTACACGTTCTAAGCGGAGATTCGAGAACCGAGTGTCGAATCTGGGCGAAACTGCTGTGGAAGTCTTGCAAAGGTGCCGTGCCTGGCGGCTTTTGTATGTTGCTGGAATATAAATTTCTGCTGATCTGACGGTACGCGCCGACAGCGGCGGCGGCAAACGTGCAAAGCGGCACCTGGAGTGGATTATCTGGAAAAGCGGGAACGGATCTTCTGTCTGGAGAAGATTCCCGCTCGCTGCCGGATGCGACGACCGTCCGAGATGGAGCACGTGAAGGTTTGTAACAGGCCAGTTCAGACAATTCACGGAAAGTTCAACGACCACTCAAACAAAACCTCGATGGGCTGTGATGTGGTTGAGGTTGCAGAACGAGCACGTTCAGCTGAACAGGATGGAACCATGATGGTTGGAACAGAAGTGCCGTACGGTTTTTCTCGAGGCAAGGTGTTTTCCTGGTGTCTGGCCGCGGTGGCCATGGCGAGTCTAAGTGTCTCCGCGGGTGCGGCGACGATCGTAACCGATGGCGGTTTTGAATCCGCGGCTGCCAGCGGCATTTATTTTGCCGGACAGAGCCTTGACGGCGGGGCGTGGAACGTGACCCAGGGGGAAGTGTATATAGATACGCAAGACCCTTACGTGTACGCGGGCAACAACTCCCTCAATTTGACCTATTTGAACCCGTATACCCCGAATTCCGTCTCGCAGATGCTGGCGACGGTGGTGGGGCAGACGTACGGGGTGAGCTTCTACGCGGATGCAGACACGGCGAACACGTTTTCGATTACGGAAAACGGGCTTGCGGTGGCGGGTACGCCGTCCAGCATTGCGGCAAACGGCTTTCCGAACGCGGTCAACAGCGCGCTGTTTACCGACTACCTGGGTTCCTTTGTGGCGACTTCCGCGGCAACGACCTTGAATCTGACGGCGACCGCCAATCCGGGAATTGGGTCGCAGGATGGGTCGGTGATGATCGACAACGTGAGTGTGCAGGCAGCCGCAGCGGTGACGCCAGAGCCTGCATCGCTGGGACTGGTGCTGACGGGAATCGCGGGTGTGGGTGCGATGGTTCGGCGCAGACGCCAGGCCGCCCGCAGCAGGTCCTAGGCGAAGTCCTGGGTCAAGTTGGTCCACAGCATTGCATATGAAGTGTAAGGAGTGAGTATGAAGCGTCTTTTTCGGTCCGGTGCGCGGACGCGGTGTGTCCTGCGTGTAACCCCCTTTCTTTTGTTGAGCGGCCTGGCGATGGAGGTGAGCGTATCCGCGCAGACGGTGATGACTCCGGGCAATCTGGTGGTCAGCCGGTCCGTGTACGCGGGCACGGCCAGCAGCGTGACGGTGGGCCAGGTTCTGCCTCCGGGATGCGTGCCGAACACTGCCAACAAGGTGACCTGCAGCAACGCGGTGGTGAACGGGGTGTACCCGTATGTGTTCAACAATATCTCTGCGGATGCGGCGTTTGGGATTACGTCGCCCTTGTACCTGGACCAACTGACCCCTGGCGGCACCCTGGTCGGCACGCTTCCAGTGCCGAACAATACCACCGGCTCGGGAGACGGATTGGTGACCAGCTTCAGCTCAAAGTCCGAGGGTGGGCTGCATCTCTCGACCGACGGGCAGAAGCTCAGTTTCATGGACTATGTCGCTCCGGTGAACGCGATCGACGTGTCGAACTCGAATACCCCGGCGGCCATCGATCCGACCAATCCTGTTCCGGGAGTGTACGATCGGGCCGCGGCGACGGTGAACGCGCAGGGGCAGTTTACGTTTACCGAGACCAACGCCTACAGCGGCAATAATGGGCGTGCGGCGATCTACGTGAATACTAATGGCAACAACTTTTTCTATAGCGTCGGCAATGCGGGCGATGGCGGTACCCCGGAGCCGCAGCAGGTGGTCGCGGGTGCCGGCGTGCAGCTGATTCCAGCACTGGCGCAGAGTGAAGCTTCGCAGATTGTGCCGCTGCCGATGCCAGTGGGGAGCTTCAGCGTGACGCAACTGGGCGATGCCGCGGACAAGGTAGGCAAGGACGATAACTTTCGTGGGATGACGCTCTACAACAATGTGCTGTACGTGACCAAGGGCAGCGGCGGCAACGGCGTGAACACGGTCTACTTTGTGGACACTACGGGCACCGCCTGTCCGGCGACTGGGGTGGGTGTGCCGGTGGCCGGGGCTCCGCTGCCGACGACGAACCTGGCGTCAAGCTATACCGCGGCGACCGGCCTGGCCAATAACATGTGCGTCCTGGCGGGCTTCCCGACCGTGAGCAACAAGGTCAGTAGTCCGGTGGCGTATTCGTTTGGGCTGTTCTTTGCCAACGCCACCACGCTGTACGTGGCCGACGAGGGCGATGGCGTAAACACGTACAACGCGGCGTCCAACACCTACCCCAACGCCTCGTCCGCGACGGCCACGGGAGGCTTGCAGAAGTGGCTGTTCAACGCAGCGACGCAGACATGGCAGCTGGCCTACACCCTGAAGGCCGGCCTGAACCTGGGAACGCCCTACACTGTGCCGGGATACCCGACGGGGTTGAACAATGGTGTGGGAGGATCGGGTCTGCCGTTTGCTCCCGCAACCGCCGGCCTGCGGAACATCATTGGCACCGTCGCCGGCAATCGCGTGCAGGGATACAACGTGGTGATCTGGGCGACCTCTTCAACCGTCAGCGGCAGCGGCGATCAGGGCGCGGATCCGAACAAGGTGTACGTGATTACGGACCGGCTGAGCAATACCTCGGCTGCTTTCGGAGCGCAGGAGACGTTCACCGACCTGCGCGACGCGAACTCCGGCGAGGTGCTGCGCGGCATCTCCTTTACTCCGGGAACCCCGGTGGCGTCTTACTGAGGCTTCTGGGCGTAGCTGGAGGAGACAGGGGCAGGCCGGAGGTCCCGGCTTGTCCCTTTTTTTGGGCCCTTGAGAAAGGGGCCGTGCTGGCGGAGGCACTCGTGGTCGGGCTGTTCCCTCTACCGATTTTTCATCGAGTCGCCGAAACCGACGCCCTGGCCCGGGCGTCTGATCCAACAGTGACCTCTGTTCTCGACTCCCCGTCGGCGGCCGCTGCTCCAGTGCCTGCCTCGCCATTGTCCGCCGCCCGCAAGCCTCCCTTGCCCGCGTTGACGGGGCTGCGTACGATTTTGGCGGTCAACGTAATGTTTTTTCACTTTACTCCGCCGCATCCGGAGTTTTTGACGCCGGTGATCAGCAATGCGTACGTATTTGTCGGCTTTTTCTTTCTGATCTCCGGGTTTGTGCTGGCGTACAACTACGCGGACCGGCCGAAGCTCGAGAAGCGGCGGTTTTATTTGGCGCGGCTTTCTCGCGTTTACCCGACGTACCTGCTGGTGCTGCTGCTTTCGCTTCCCTTCCTTCCGATCGAGTGGCAGGCGCATACGCACCGGGATTTCTTGTGGGGCGTGGTGCTTACGCCGCTTGCGCTGCAGAGCTGGGTTCCGGGGCTGGCGACGTTCTGGAACACGGTGGGCTGGACGCTTCCTGCGGAGTTGGTACTGTACCTGCTGTTTCCGTTTCTGCTGGTGGCGATCGGTCGCCAGTCCTCCAGGCTGGAGACGCCGCTGCGCCTGGGAGTGGCGATTGGAGCGGTGTGGCTGATCGGGATCGTGCCGCATATTGCTTATGTTTTGAGCAATCCGGATCACCTTCCCGCACAGGCGAACCGGTTTACGTATGCGTTCTGGCTGCGCGCGCTGAAGTACAGTCCGGTGGCGTATGTGTGCACGTTTACGGCCGGAGTGCTGCTGGCGCGGCTGCATGCGCGGCTCAACCTGGCGGCTTCGCGGAAGTTCCTGGCGGCGGCCGTTGCGCTGGCTGGTCTGGCGCTTTTCTTCGCGTTTGCGGTGGACCGGGTTCCGTACGTGCTGGTGCATGGAGCGCTGCTGCTGCCGCTGTTCGCACTGCTGCTGCTCGGGCTGGCGGGGCCGAACCCGATTGCGTCGGTGCTGGCATGGAAGCCGATCGTGCTGTTCGGCGAGACTACGTTTGCTCTGTATCTACTTCATTTCAATGCGTTTCTGCTGATCCACTTTTATAAGCTTCCGGAGAAGCTGCATGTGGTGCGGTACGATCCGTGGATCTCCTACGGGTTTATTATGCTGATGGCTTTGTGCGTGACTCGGTTTTTTGAGCAGCCGGCGCGGCGGTTTGTGCTGGGATTTGCGGGGGCGAAGGGGTAGAGCGGCTGGTTGGCTGGGTGAAGGAAGGGCGGGAGCAGCTATCGGGATTTCTTGCCTGACCCACGCTCCAGGACTGGGGCTGTAGGCAAGACAAGAGCCTCGCCGCGGCGAGGCTCTCTCAGTTGATTAGGGTTACTCTACGATCTGCGTGGCGTGGGCTCCGTTGGTGACGGCGGCGGCGCAGGTGGGTTGACCCTGTGAGGTGAAGGGCGTGTTCTGGACCGAGGTGAGAGCACCGGTGTTGGCGTTGAGTTGCTGGGCGGAGACCGTGTTGTCGGTATGGTTGGACGTATAGAGATAGATGCCCAGGGCCGGTTCGACCACAACGCACGTAGGGCCCGTGCCGACCATGGCGGCGCCGCCTGCACCGGAGAGTGCACCGGTGGCGGTGTTGATGACGTAGGCGCTGACCGTACCGGAGGTAAAGTTGGCGACGTAGACGAAGGTTCCGCGGGGGTCGACGGTAACGCTGACCGGGTAGGAACCGGTGGTGAAGGGTGAGGAGATATTCGGGACCGGCGCTCCATTGGCCTGGAGGTTGTAGGCGTACATCTGGTTGGTCAGGGAGTCGGTGACGTAGAGGAAGCGTCCGGTGGGGTCCGCGGCGAGCGCGCTGGGCTGGGTTCCGGCCGAGAAGCCTCCGGAGACAGTACCCGCGACCTGGGTGAGGGCGCCGGTCGCGGTGTTCTCGTTGAACGCGAGCAGGACGCCGAACTGCGAGGCGTTGACGGGGAACTCATCGTCGACGACGTAGACGTTGTTGCCCTTTTGGGTGGTGACGATGGCGGTCGGGTTGTCGCCGACGGGGATATAGGGGAGCGGATGGGCAGCAGTGGTGCCTACGGTGGTGTTGGTGACGGCCGCGCCGAGGGTGCCATCGGTGTGGATGGGGAAGATGGCGACGCCACCGGGACCGGGGCTGAGGGTGGTGTAGCCGTTCTGGTAGGTGAAGGCGACGTAGAGGTACGCGCCGGCGGCGTCGATGGCGGCTGCGACAGGAAACGTGCCGATCAGGTTATTGCCTTGGACGACGTTGTAGGTGTTGGCGGCGTAGATTTTACCGTCGGTGCCGATGGTGTACTCGACCACGGTGGAGTCGTCATGGTTGAGGACGTAGAGGTATTGCCCGTTGGGCGCGGCGACGAGGGTGACGGGGTTTCTTCCGGTCGGGATGGGTGAGTCAGCAAGCTGCGAGAGCGCTCCGGACTGGTAGTCGATGGCGTACGCCGTGATGCTGCCGGGGTTGTTCTTGGCGTTGGTCACGTACAGGTAGCCTTCGGTATAGTCGCGGCTGCAGGCTGTCATGCCGACGCCGAGTGCCAATGTTACTGCGAGAGCCTTGATGCCTCGGCCCGTTCCATTCCACGTCATGCTCTTCCTTGCTCCCGGGCCTTGGAGGCCGGCACATCGTTGCTGCGGAGAATCGATTTCGTTGAGCCTGATGGCTCAGGCCGGCAGACTCCCAGGCAGGTTCCGGGCATCAGAGATTGCCGCTGATGGCCATGCAGGTGGGCGTTTGCGTTGAAGGAAAGACCGTGCCTCGCGTGAGATTGGAGAGGAAGCCACGATTTTGGTCCACCAACTTGCCGGTGATTGTGTTGTCGAAGCGGTTCGACGTGTAGAGATACTGATGGGTCGGGTCCTGGACTGCGCAGGTTGGACCGGAGCCTACCGCATAGGGATTGTTGGTGGTGTCGACGAGAGTCGCCAGCTCGCCGAGCGAGTTGATGGTGAAGGCGGAGATGGAGCTGTTGGAAGTCGTCGTGCTTCCCACGGCGTTGTAGTTCAACACGTAGAGAAACTTGCCGCTGCTGCTGGTGATGGAATAGACCGGATTCGACGTACCCTGGATATTCGTCATCTGGCTGTCGGCAACCTGCGTGAGCGAGCAGCTTGAACTTCCTGCCTGGAGGGTATAGATCAAGTTGTTGGCGTTGTCGGTGAGGTAGGTGAAAGCACTCGCCGAAGTTCCCGTCCCGGTGTTGATC
>CAXTQE010000163.1:0-7913 GCA_964246225.1 uncultured Acidobacteriaceae bacterium
CCCTGGAGGGAGTCGAGGATGGCCTCTTCTTCCGGCTCGTACTCGTCGGCGGGTGCGCCTTCAGCGAGGTGACCTTCGGGATCGGCCGTGCGGACGAGCTCCTGGATGGAAGGCAGGTCGGGCGGTGGCGGCCAGGGGCGGGAATCGGGCGAGGACATGGCTTGATTGTAGAGGGGTGGAAGTGGTGTCGGAGGCCTGGGCAGCGTTCTGGGCGGCCCGGGGCTTCTCATACAGGATGGAAGCTTGCGTAACAGAAGAGGAGGTGCGGCCGGCGGCGGGAGTCGCAGAGGCGACGGCGCAGGGCAAGCTTTGGCGGCCGCGGCGGGTGCTGATCACGCCGGATGCCTACGCGCTCGAGCATGGCCGCGTGATGCTGGCGCGGGCGGAGAGCTTTGGGGCGGAGGTGGTGCGGCTCAAGAGCAATCGGCTGATGGGGCTTGGGGCAGAGGATGAGAGAAAGGCGTACGCGCTGGCGAAGACGTCGTTTGCCATCGTGGTTTCGCCTCCGGGGCAGAGGAAGCTGCAGCCGATTCCACCCTCAGCGGACTGGCAGTTCCATGTGGCGCAGGGATGCCCGGCGCACTGCCAGTACTGCTACCTGGCGGGAAGCCTGAGCGGGCCGCCGATCACACGGGCGTATGCCAATCTTCCGGAGATCCTGGACGGGTTGCGGTCCTACGTGGGGCTTGGTGGAGTGACGTCAAAGTCGCCGGAGCGGATGGGCGAGGGCACGACCTTTGAGGCTTCCTGTTATACGGATCCTCTGGGGATTGAGCACTTGACGGGCGCGCTCGAGGCAGCGATCGGCTTCTTCGGAAGCTGGGAGGCTCCGGTGCAGCTGCGGTTTACGACCAAGTTCGATGGGGTGGGCCGGCTGCTCGCGCTGGAGCATCGGGGGAGGACGCGGGTACGGTTTTCGGTCAACGCGGCGAGTGTCGCGCGCAACTTTGAGGGTGGCACGGCCAGCGTAACCGATCGGCTGCGGGCGATGCGGGCTCTGGCTCAGGCGGGCTATCCGGTGGGGCTGACGATTGCGCCGATCATGCCGGTCGAGGGCTGGCAGGCGGAGTATTCGGCGCTGCTGGAGGCCGTGGCCGCGGCGCTCGATGGGATCGACGGCATGGATCTAACGGCGGAGCTGATTACACACAGGTTTACGCCGGGGTCGAAAGAGGTGCTCTTGGGCTGGTACCCGAAGACGACGCTGGATCTCGAGGAAAGTGGGCGCACGCAGAAGCGGAACAAGTTTGGCGGCTTCAAGTACGTGTACCCGAAAGACCCAATGGCGGCGATGAAGGCGTGGTTCTATGGGGCGATCGGGGAGGTGTTGCCGAGCTGCCGGGTGCTGTACTGGACGTGAGTTCCGGTTCGGGTGCCTCGAAGGTGGCATGGCAGCTGGCCTTCCCGCGGGTATACTGCGTCCTTGAGCAAGATCATGAATCGTCTTTGTTTTGTCCTGTCTGCCGTGTTCCTGTTGCTGCATGTTCCGCTCCGAGCGGAGGGTCTGACGCATTCCGGGTTGGATGAAGGTTATTTCGACATGTACAACCTGGATTTTGCCGGCGCGCACCATGTGTTTGAGGGTTGGTCGGCGGCGCACGCGGACGATCCGTTGGGGCCGGCGTCCGATGCAGCGGCGTATCTTTTCTCAGAGTTTGACCGGTTGGGTGTGCTGGATGTCGAACTGTTTGCCGATGAGGATCGGTTTACCAGTCGCGGCAAGGTGGAGGCCGATCCCAGGGTGCGGCAAGTATTTGAGCAGCGCGTCTCGCAGGCGGATAAGCTGGCCAGTCAGGCGCTCGCGAAGAATCCGGCCGATGCGCGCGCGCTGTACACGGAAACGCTGATTGCGGGCCTGCATGCCGACTATGCAGCGATGATCGATAAGAAAGATTATGCGGCGCTGAAGTACACCGAGCAGGGAAGCGCATTGGCGCAGAAGACAATTGCCGCGGACCCGAATCTGTATGACGCGAGGATCGCGATGGGCGTGGAAAACTACATGCTTTCCCTGAAGCCGGCGGCCATGCGATTTTTTCTGTTGCTGCGCGGCGACCACATGAGCAAGGAAGATGGAATCCGGGAGATGCGGTTGACGGCCGAGAAGGGGCACTACCTGGCTCCGTTTGCGCGGTTGATGCTGGCAGTTGCAGAGCTCAAGGATAAGCACCCTGGGGAGGCTCGGGACCTGCTGGTGCAGCTGGCTAAGGAATTTCCTCGAAATACCTTGTATCCGCGGCAGATTGCGCGAATACATTGATCCTCGTGACCGTGATTTTCTAAGTTATGCCGGTTCCTGCTGGGTCAGGCAATGCAGAGTTCCCAGGCCCCAGACAAGGTCCACGGCGTGGATGCCGACAATCTCGCGGTCGGGGAAGCAGGCGGCGATCGTGTTCAGTGCGTGGCGGTCTTGGGGGTCGTTGAAGGTGGGAACGAGCACGAGGCCGTTGGCGATGTAGAAGTTGGCATAGCTGGCCGGTAGACGCTGGCCGGCGAACGATACAGGCGCTGGCATGGGCAGGGTGACAATCTCGAACGACAGACCGTTCAGGTTCCGGGCAGCGTGCAAGCGCTCCAAATTCTCGGCCAGCGGCAGATGGTTTTCATCGGCGGTGTTGGACTCGACCGCGGTGAGGATCGTGTTGGGACCGACGAAACGGGTGATGTCGTCCACGTGTCCGTGGGTGTCGTCGCCTGCGCAGCCGCGATGCAGCCAGAGGGTTTGCTCGATGCCCAAATGCTCTTGGAAGGCCTGCTCCAGCTGCTGCTTTGTGACTCCCGGATTGCGCTGCTGGACGTCTGAGAGGAGACACTCTTCGGTGGTGATCAGCGTGCCGGCTCCGTTGACATCGAGGCTGCCGCCTTCAAGCACCAGGCGCTGCTCTCCGCCGGGCGTGATGACCGAAGGACGGCGCTCCGGCATGGCGTAAAGCTCTGCGACACGCTGCGGAATCTGGTCGTCGCGGTGCCAGTTGGTGTATTTGGCCCAGGCGTTGAAGTGCCAGTTCGAGAGGGAGAGGACCCCGGCGGGATTTCTGGTGAAGATGGGGCCCGAGTCCCGCAACCAGACGCGGTCGGTGGGCCAGAGATGGAAGTGCGTGCGGGCGAGATTTGCGCCGTTGCGCTTGAGGATGGAGGTGACTCGGCGTTCGGCGGCTTCGTCGTCGACGAGGATGTGGACCTCTTCCACCGCGGAAAGATGGCGCACAATCTCTGCATAGACCCAGGGAATGGTCTGAAATTTTCCGGGCCAGTCTTTGCGGTTGTGGGGCCAGGCAATCCAGGTTGCCGCGTGCGGCTCCCACTCGGCGGGCATGCGAAAGGCGGGCGTGAGGGTGGGGGACATCTCAACTTATTTTCGCAGATGGGTTGCGGATGAGCGTTCGAGCATCGGTCCAGCCGCCGTAAGATGCGGGAAGGAGAGATGAAATGCGGAGTGATTCTGGAGAGCCGCCAGCGTGCACTGTCCGGCTGTGTACGGCGGACGATGCGCCGCGGCTGGCGCTGGTCGGAGCGGCAACCCTGCTGGATGCGTATGCCGGCTTTTTGCCGGGCGACGCCCTGGTACTGCATGCGGCCAAGCACCACCATCCGGCTGCGTATGAAGCGGAGTTAGCCCGGCCACACTCCCGGGCATGGCTAGCGGAGGTGGCACCAGCCGCGGCACCGGTGGGCTACGCGATGCTGACCGCGCCGGAGTTTCCTGCGGAGTTAGTGAGACAGGGCGACCTGGAGCTGCGGCGGATCTATGTGCTCTCCCGCTTCCATGGCCGGGGCGCGGCTCTGGAGTTGATGGAGGCGGCGATTGCCTCGGCGCGCGAACAGGGTGCGCCGCATCTGCTGCTGGGCTTGCACCCGGAGAACCATCGCGCCATGGCGTTTTACCGCAAGCACGGTTTCAAGCAGATCGGCACGCGACAGTTTCATCTGGGGCAGACGCTGTTTGAGGATCCGGTGATGCGGCTCACGTTGTAAGCGGCCTCTCCCCGAACTATCGATAAAACAAGTAGCTGGCGGTGTACGGGACCCGCGCCACGGCGTTGGCATGAGCCAGGTCACAACCGGAGGCAGGAGGGTTGCCGCCGTGCGTGTCTGATCGGCGGATGCGGGTAATCGGGGTGAGGGCGCCTGTGGTTGAGCCGGTGGTGTGGGCCTCAAGCAGCAGCCAGGGAATGCTGGCCGGGTCCGGAGAGGGTGTTTTTTGAAGTACGTTGCCCACAACGGAGCTGCCGTCCTTCCAGGTCCAGGAGGGACCGGGACCGTGAGTGGCAACCTGCTGATGGGTCGTGTGGTCGAACAGGGATGCCTCCGGCGCTTCAAAGACCCATTGATAGGCTGTGTCTTTTTCAGAGCAACGATAGATCTGCACGCCTCGTCCTTCAGTGATGAAGGCAGGCGCGACATCCGACGGCGGACTCAGAGCTTGAGCGCCCAGAAGAAACGGAAAAAGAATCAGGGAAAGGTTCATAGGCGAGTTGCGCGGCGCGAACGGGATTGAGAAAGATGTCTCCGGTGATTGTTTCACTTTGCGGACCGGTGTGGGTGAAACGAAGCCAAGAGACGAGGCCGGCCGACCCATCTGAGCCGGGGGGCTGCGGCCTGAGCTGTCTGCGCAGTGAAGCAGCGTCAGGCAACCTGCAGCATCTACTTGCATTCCAAAGTACATCGTTGCGTACAATTCAGGAAACTTAAAACGTCGGCTTAGCGCACGGGCTGAAGACTCCAAGCCCGGCGTCAGCGCTGCTGGAAGATAGAGGTACCTGTTCGCATGGTGGAAGCGGTTGTTTTGTGGAATGAACCGAATAACCTTTCGCACTGGAACTTCAAACTCGACCCCGGCTGGGAGCGCTTTGCGGAGATGGTCAAACTAGCTTCTGCGGCAATTCGCAGGGTCAACCCCGATCTCCCGATTGTGCTTGGAGGAGTTTCCTCCTGCGACTGCGACTTTCTGCGGCTGATGGCAAGTCATGGAGTGATGCAGCACGTGGATGCTGTGGGGGTGCATGGCTTTCCGCTCGACTGGAATCATTGGCAGCTGACCGAGTGGCCGGAGCGTGTGGCCGAAGCCGCGGAGGTAAGCGGTCTTCCTGTGTGGGTGACCGAAGTGGGCGTGTCCAGCTTTGGTGCCGAAGAGGTGCAGGAGTTCGGCTTTCAGCGGACGCTTGAGCTTCTCAAGGGGCGCGTGGAACGCATTCACTGGTACAGTCTGTTTGACCTTCCCGCCAGCTGGCCTGCGGAAACGCGCCACAAAGAGGCGGAAGGGTCATCGTATTACCGGCATTATTATCTAGGACTAGTCAAGGATGATGGCTCGCCGAAGCTGGCGGTGCGATACTTTCCTACGGATGGAAGCGTCGGGTTTTGCCAGTGGTTTCACTTTGAAGATCCTCGACTGGAAGATGCCACGACGTGGATGAAGGAGCATAAGGTGGAGTATCTTCGAACCGGCTTGAGTTGGGCGGACTCCTTTCGCCCGCACGCCACGGAGTGGTTCGACCGACAGATGCGTGCTCTCGATCCATTTCGCGTTGCACTCACGCTTTGCTTCACTCCGGCGCATTTGGGCCTTGAGGAGCATCACACCAGTCCGCCACTCGATCCGCGACAGTTTGCTGATTTCGCTGCCTGGGCGGTCGAGCGCTACGCGGCACCTGCCAACCAAGATCGTTCTTCCGTTTCTCAGACTGTCCCTCAGGAGACGCTCCCTACACGATGACTACTTCCGGAAAACCGAAGCAGATATTGATTACTGGCGGGGCGGGATTTGTCGGATCGCACCTGGCCGACGGACTTCTGGCTGCCGGACACGCCGTGCGTGTGCTGGACGATCTGACACCGCAGGTCCACCAGGGGGGCATGCCTGACTATCTTTCGCCCGAGGTGGAGCTCGTCCAGGGCGATGTACGCGACCCGAACCGCTTGCGCGAGGTGCTGGCCGGGGTGGATGTTGTCTTCCACTTTGCGGCGACGGTGGGTGTAGGGCAGTCCATGTACGAAATTAGCCGCTATATGAGCGTGAACACGCAAGGCACGGCGGAGCTGCTGCAGGCAATGCTGGACAATAAGGCGTTTCCCCAGAAGCTGATTGTGGCTTCCTCCATGTCGATCTACGGGGAAGGTGCTTACGTGTGTTCGGACTGCGGGCAGAGTGCGTTTCCCCCCGTGCGTCCGGTGGCGCAGCTTCGGCAATCGCAATGGGAGCTGCATTGCACGGCGTGTGGCGGGGTGCTTCGGCCGCAGGCGACGAGCGAGACCAAGCCGTCAGAGATCAATTCGATTTACGCTCTATCCAAGCGTGATCAGGAAGAGCTTTGCCTGATCTTTGGACGGACGTATGGCATTCCGGTCACAGCGCTGCGCTTCTTTAACATCTATGGAACTCGGCAGGCGCTCTCCAATCCGTATACCGGGGTGGCGGCTATCTTTGCCTCGCGATTGATCAACGATCAGGCGCCGCTGGTCTTTGAAGACGGCGAGCAGATGCGGGACTTTGTGCATGTCCATGACATTGTGCGGGCTAATCTGCTGGCTATGGAGCGGCCGGAGTCGAACGACCGTGTCATCAACATCGGGGGCGGAGTGCCCATTACGATTCGGCGGGTAGCAGAGATTCTGGCAGCGGCGTTGGGCAAGCGGGAACTTGCGCCGGTGATTACGCATAAGTATCGCGCCGGCGACATCCGTCATTGTTTCGCGGACATCACCTACGCCGGCAGGCTACTCGGCTACGTCCCGCAGGTGACGCACGAAGAGGGATTCCGGGAGCTCGCGACCTGGCTGGCAGGGCAGCAGGCCGAAGACAAGGCGGAGACGATGCTGCAGGAACTCAGCACGTATGGGTTGACGGCATGAAGAGTCTCGGCGAGCAACGTACAGTCCTGATTACCGGTGGTGCAGGCTTCGTCGGCTCGAATCTTGCCGAGCGCCTGTTGCAACACTCCGCGACGAGGGTTCGGATCTTCGACGATCTTTCTCGTGGCGGCGTGGAACAAAATCTGGCCTGGCTCTCTGGGTGCGATGTGGCAGGTCGTTTGGAGTTTGTGCGAGGTGATATTCGCAGTGCTTCCGCGGTCGCCAAAGCCGCGAAGGATGCTACGGAGATCTATCATCTGGCGGCGCAGGTCGCAGTGACCACGTCGGTGGAAGAACCGTGGAATGACTTTGAAATCAATGCGGCAGGCACGGTCAACGTCTTGGAAGCCGCGCGTCGCTCTGGACGACATCCGTATGTTTTGTTTACCTCGACCAACAAGGTCTATGGATCGCTTGAGAGCGTTCCGGTGTACGTAGATGGGACACGGTATCGCGCGCAGGCTGCAGGATTTGACGGCGTCACGGAAGCCGAGCCGCTCGATTTCCACTCACCATACGGCTGCTCGAAGGGTGCGGCGGATCAGTATGTTCGTGACTACGCGCGCATCTATGGCCTGCGTACAACGGTGTTTCGCATGTCGTGCATTGCCGGGCCGCGGCAGTTCGGGACCGAGGATCAGGGGTGGCTGGCCCACTTCATGTATTCGGTTTTGGAGCGCAGGCCGATCACGATCTATGGAGACGGTTTTCAGGTTCGAGACATTCTTCATGTCCATGATCTGATCAATGCCATGGAGTCTGCGCATCGATTTGCGGACCGGACTGCAGGCCAGATCTACAACGTGGGCGGGGGGCCGGAGCGTTCCGTGTCCGTGTTGGAAATGCTAAACGCAATTGCTGATGAAACAGGCATCCGTCCAGTGTTGCGCTACAGCGCCGTGCGTCCGGGAGATCAGCCGCTGTACGTTTCAAACACTGCGAAGCTGGAAGCCGATACCGGTTGGCGAGCGCATCACTCTTGTCGGGAGACGCTTGGAGCGATTCATCGGTTCTGGCAGGAAAACCGCGTGGCTATCAGTTCGCAGCGTGAGGCGCTGGTC
>CAXTQE010000164.1:0-4408 GCA_964246225.1 uncultured Acidobacteriaceae bacterium
GAGTTTGTCCGAGGTGAGTTTGCCCCGGGAGCGGGCGACGAGGCGTACGTTTGCGCCGGCGCGCTTGCGGGAGGCGGACGGGTTGTGGGGCTCGTCGGCTCTTGGGGCGTGCGTGCAGAAGGAGTGGATTTACCTGCGGCGAAACCCTTCGCAGTTTTACGGATTGCTGGCTCCGCTGGCGATGGTGTTTCTGTTTGCGGGACGCATGGGCAGCGTTGCGCGGGGCGGCATGGTGTTTCCGGCGGGTGCGGCGTATGCGCTGCTGGGGATTGCGGCGCTCGCGTACAACCTGTTCGGCAGCGATGCCGGCGGGGTGCAGTTCTACTTTCTGGCTCCGGTGGAGATGCGGACGGTGGTGCTGGCGAAAAACGTCTTTGGGTTTGGGCTGGCGGCGTTGCAGGTGGTGCTGCTGTATGCGGTGCTGCTGTTCCACTCCGGCGCGCCGCCGCTGTCGATTACGCTCGGGACGGTGTGCTGGGTGGTGTTTGCGGCGCTAGTGAATGCGACGATCGGCAATGTGCGGTCGATTACGGCTCCGAAGAAGATGGATCCGGGCAAGGTGGCGCGAAAGCAGGCGTCGCCGCTAAGCGCGCTGATGAGCGTGGGAGCGATGCTGGGGGCGGCGATGCTGGGTGCAGGGCTGCTGGCGCTGGCGGGGTTGCTTGGCCTGCCATGGCTGCCGGTCCCGCTGCTGCTGGGGTGCGATGTGGGAGCGTTTCTGCTGTATACGCGGGGGCTGGGACGGGTGGACAGCCTTGCGCGAGACCACCGGGAGACGTTCGTCGGAGAGCTTTCGAAGGAGTCGGTTTAGCGTCGTATTTCAGGGCAGGAATACGACGCGGTTTTTGGGGTGCGCGCCCTTGAATCTTCCTTCCCGGCCTTTACGTCTATGGTTGGGAGCAGCACTTTGCCGGATGCCGCCCCGGTCCGCAACTCTTTCGATCGCTTCAGGTCTATTATGTGAAGCGATTAACACGCGGCCAGAACGAACTACTCAAAGAGCCCTTCAGGATCTACGGAGACCGAGCGCAATGAATCGTTTTACCTCATTCTCTTTTTCACTTTTTATCGGGATATGTCTTCTTTTTGCGAGCGAGCATCAGGCGTGGGGTTACGTCGACCCAGGCTCAGGGTTGCTTGCGATGCAGAGTATTGCGTCGGTGCTGGCGGCCGCCGGATTCTTTCTTCGCCGGCAGATTCGGGCGCTGTTTCATCGTGGGGAAAAGACGCCGGCGCTCGAAGTACGCACGAAAGAGGGTAATCCGGCGAACCTTGCATGAGGGTGGAGAGTTCCGGAAGGAAGACGAAGCTTTGGGATGTATCTCCGTCTGAGGGTTTGCTTCCGACCTTTCGCGATCCGGCAGGGTCTCTCCGTCTAGTGGAGGAGCATGCGATTCGCACGATTCATCCACCAGCGCGCGACGAGGTCTGTGCGTTCCTGGCGTCGGAGTTTTACCAACGTGCGCAGACGCGTGGAGACGTCATCTCCACTGCTATTGAAGACCGTCCGGATGGATTGACGCTACTGCATCCGCGTGTACCCGTTCCTACGTATCCCTGGGAGTGGACTTCGTCGCAGTGGATGTCGGCGGCTCGGCTGACGCTCGATCTTTGCGAAGAGGCACTGGCGGAAGGCTGGATGCTGAAGGACGCCACGCCGCTGAACATTCTGTTTGTGGGCGCGCGGCCTGTGCTGGTGGATGTGCTCTCGTTCGAGAGATGGGATGGGAGAACGTCGCTGTGGCTGGCGTACGGGCAATATACGCGCACGTTTCTGCTGCCTCTGGTGATGAATCGCCTGGTGCATTGGCCGCTGGAGCTTAGTTTTTTTCGGCGCGATGGGTACGAACCTGCGGAGATGTACGAGGCGTTGCGGTGGCGGCAACGTCTCTCGCGCACGGCGTTGTGGCCGATTACGCTGCCTACGTGGCTTGACCGACGGAAGGGCGCGAGCGAGAAGGCTGCAGGAGCGGTAAAGCAGGGCGGCGATCGGGAGCTGAACGCGCATATTCTGAAGCGCACTCTGGCGAGTCTGCGGCGCAGCACGGAGGCCGCCATGCCGGAGTCGGCGGGGTCCGCCTGGGCCGAGTATGTGCAGACCTCGACACACTACACGGCTGCGGATAACGAAGCCAAGCATGCGTGGGTGGAGGGCGTTCTGGAGCGGCTAGGACCGAAGTTTGTACTGGACATCGGCGCGAACACGGGAGAGTACAGCGTCCTTGCGGCAAGCCAAGGCGCGGAGGTGGTGGCGCTTGAGCGGGATGGGGCGGCGGCGGAGCGCTTGTTTCAGCGGACGCGGGAGGAGCGGCTGCCGGTGCAGACGATCCACGCGGACCTGGCGAGGCCTACTCCGGCTGCGGGCTGGGAGAACCGCGAGGCTACTTCCCTGCTGAGCCGTCTGGCGGGCCGCTTCGATTTGGCGATGATGCTGGCGGTGATTCACCATCTGCTGCTGATGGAGCAGATTCCGCTGCCGCCGATCCTGAAACTGTCTCATACGCTGACCACCCGGTCTCTGATTGTGGAGTGGGTTCCGGTGAGCGATCCGATGTTTCAGAGCCTGATGCGCGGACGGGATTCGCTTTACGGGCAGCTGAACGAGAAGGATCTGAGCACCGCGGTAGAGGGTCTGTTTCGGGAGGTGGAGCGCTTCGCTTTGCAGAACGGACGTATTCTGTATCTCTTTGAGAAACTCTGAATGATTCGAGGGCGGGCGTTTCGGCGGCTTTCACAGTGCATTGGTTTGGCGTCGCTGGTTCTGGTGTTGAACTACGGCGAGATGCTGGGCGGCGGGCGCGATGTGCGGATGCATGTGCCTTTGCCGCTGACTGGCATTGCGTTTGCGCAAATTGCGGACATCCTGCTGCTGGGGCTGGCGTTGTTTGCGGTGCTGGCTCCGCTGCGGGAGACTAGACTTTGGCCGTGGGTGGAGTCGCTGCTCGCGATCGGGATTCCTCCGTACCTGCTGAGCCGGAACTACACGCTGTTTCCGGTGATGTGGCTGGCGGGGTTGATTCCGGTGCTGACGGTGATCTGGGCGGCCACGCTGCTGTTGCTGCTGATTGTGTTTCCTTTGACGTATCGCAGAGTGATGCGGCTTGGCGATTTCGCGGGGATGTTTCTGGCGTTCTTCGCGTTGTCGAGCATCGTTCAACTGCTGTGGACGACGGTGTGGCGGCCGCTGCCGCAGCAGTACAGCGCGGCCTGGATGCAGACTCCACAGCCGGCGCGAACGCACCCGCTGGTGGTGTGGATTATCTTCGACGAGCTTTCATACGATCAGGTGTTCGAGCATCGGGCGCGCGATCTTGCTTTGCCGAACTTCGATGCGCTGCGCAGCCAGAGTACGTTGTTTACGGACGTGCAGCCGATTGGGCTGAAGACGGTGAAGATTATTCCGTCGCTGCTGACCGGGCATGTGGTGGATGACTTTGCGTTCAGCATGGGCAATCGCTTTAAGGTGCACTATGCGGACCAGCGCGGCTGGCATGGGGTGGATGGCAGCCAGTCGATCTTTGCGGACGCGCGCAGGAATGGCTGGCGCACGGCGGCGGTGGGTTGGTATAACCCTTATTGCACGATCTATGCGGATGCGCTCGACAATTGCTATTGGACGAACTGGGATAAGTTCGATGGGCCGATGGGGCAGCGAAAGAGCTTCTGGCTGAATACCTTTACACCGCTGCAGCAGGTGGTGCGCGAGGTGAAGTCAAGGGCGAGGGCGGACCGCGATCTGTGCTCGTATGACGTGCGGCAGCGGTATCAGACGCATGTGGATTTGGAGAGTCATGCGCTCGAGCTGCTGAAGACGGACCAGGCCGACTTCGTGTATCTGCACCTGGCGATTCCGCATAGTCCGAATATCTGGAGCCGGGCGGATGGGGACTATACGCAGTGGTGCGACAGCTCGTATCTGGACAACCTGGCGCTGGCGGATGTGGAGCTTGGCCGGGTGATGAAGGTGCTGGCGAGCTCTCCGCGATGGAAGGAGACGACGCTGATTGTGCAGGGCGATCACTCCTGGCGGGTGCAGCTTTGGGACTGGCTTCCGGCGTGGACGGAGGAGGATGACCACGCGTCGAAGGATACGTTTGATACGCGGCCAGCGCTGCTGATTCACGAGGCTGGGCAGACCGGTGGGGCGAAGGTGACGACTGCGTGGTCTCTGCTGCGGGTGCATGCGGTGCTCGAGGAGCTGCTGCGTGGGGAGCCGGTGCACAAGTGATGCGATCTTTCGTGCGAACGGGATAGAATTACGGTAGGTGGTTCGAGTCAGACGCGGAGGCTGCCATGCATGATGTCGTAACGGTCGGCATCCCGATGATCGCGATTCTTTTTGGCATTTTCTGGAATCAGCGCGCGGTGGATAAGCTTGAGTCTCACATGGATAAGAAGTTTGGCGAGG
>CAXTQE010000164.1:4508-7830 GCA_964246225.1 uncultured Acidobacteriaceae bacterium
TATCGAGAGATGGGCCGGATGGATGCCGAGATCACTCACCTCAAAGGCCAGAAGTAAGAAAGGTCGCAGCTGCTTTCTCGGACTTGGCCTTATGCATAGCAACGTGCAAGTAAACCTACTTGCATTTGAATGGACGACTGCTCAGAATAGAGAACGTTGACGCGTTCGTCTCAGTCCTTCTTCCTTTTGACAGAGGTTTCTCATGGCTAAACTTCCTCCTGAATCCGAGCTCGAACGGGCGAAGGGTGATGGCGTGTCTCGTGCTGCTGACGAGGCGCACTCCGGTGCCGGTCGGGTCACGCGGCGGTCGTTCCTGTCGCATCTCGGTGCGGCGGGTCTGGCGGCTACGGCTTCGCCGATCCTGGCTGCGACTCCTGCGAGCGCTCCGGCCGCCTGTCCGACGGATGGCCCGGAGTGTGTGCCGGGAAGCATTCCGGTGACGCTGAAAGTGAACGGCGAGTTGCACAAGCTGCAGCTGGATCCGCGCACGACGCTGCTGGACTGCCTGCGCGAAAACCTGGACCTGCCCGGAACCAAAAAGGGCTGCGACCATGGGCAGTGCGGCGCGTGTACCGTGCATGTGAACGGGCGGCGGGTAAATGCGTGCTTGTCGCTCGCGGCGATGCACCCGGGTGACGAGATTACGACGATCGAGGGGCTGGGCCAGCCGGGGAACCTGCATGCGATGCAGGCCTCGTTTGTGGAGCACGACGCCTACCAGTGCGGGTACTGCACCTCCGGGCAGATTATGTCCGCGGTGGCGGTTCTGAAAGAGCCGGTGGGGCCGGGCGATGACGACGTGAAGCAGGCCATGTATGGCAACATCTGCCGCTGCGGCGCGTACCCCAACATTGTGGCCGCCGTGCAGCACGTACGCAGCCGGGCCTAACCCCGGGTAAGGAGCTTCTGATGGATGCATTCAGTTTTTCACGCGCGACGACGGTGAGCGGTGCGGTCGAAGCCGGGGCCAAAACTCCGAGCACGACGTCTATGCAGGGATATGCGCCTCTGCGCTTTGTTGCCGGCGGCACCAATCTGCTGGACATGATGAAGCTGACGGTGGAGCGGCCGGGGCAGGTGGTGGACATCAACGGGCTGCCGATGGATCAGGTGGTGGTGACTCCCGGGGGTGGGCTGGTGATCGGCGCGCTGGCGCGTAACTCGGATGTGGCGCACCATCCAGTTGTGCTGCGGGATTATCCGGTGCTCTCGCAGGCATATCTTTCGGGAGCGTCGCCGCAGCTTCGCAACATGGCGACGACGGGCGGCAACCTGCTGCAGCGTACGCGGTGCGTGTACTTCCGCGATACGGCGCATGCGTGCAACAAGCGCGAGCCCGGTACGGGCTGCTCTGCGATCGAGGGACACAACCGGATGCTGGCGATCCTGGGCACGAGCAAGGAGTGCATCGCGACCAATCCGTCGGACCAGAATGTGGCGTTGACGGCGCTTGAGGCGACGGTACAGATTCAGGGTGCGAAGGGTTCGCGGACGGTACCGATTGCGGACTTTTACCTGGTTCCGGGAGCCACGCCGCATCGGGAGACGGTGCTTGAGCCGGGCGATGTGATTACGAGTGTGACGCTGCCTCCTCCGCCACCGGGGACGAAGTCGCTCTATCTGAAGCTGCGGGACCGGGCGGCGTATGAGTTTGCGCTGGCGTCGGCAGCGGTGGTGGTGAAGGTGAGCGGCGGCAAGGTGGAGTATGCGCGGGTGGCGCTGGGCGGCGTAGGCACCAAGCCGTGGCGCTCCCATGAGGCCGAGGCGGCGCTGCACGGACACGCGGCAGACGCGGTGAGCTTCCGCCGGGCGGCCGAGGCGGCGATGAAGGATGCGCGTCCCGAGACCGAGAACGGCTTCAAGGTGGAGCTTAGCAAGCGGTGCCTGGTACGGGCGCTGACGATGTCCACACAGCTCGCCTAAGGCGACGCGCACAGGGCACCAAGGATCGGGAGCAAAGCTATGATGTTCAGCGAGTTTATTGAGTTGATCGACGCAGGTCAGAGCCAACGCGGGGCGGAGCGGACGTCGACGGACGAGATCAAGCCTTCGGAGCCGACCGCTATGATTGGCTCGTCGGTTCCCCGGATCGATGGTCCGCTGAAGACCAGCGGTGTGGCGCGGTATGCGTCCGATTACAACTTCCCGCGGATGGTGTATGCGGTGCCGGTGTGCGCGACGGTTGCGAGTGGGACGATCGAGTCGCTCGACGCATCCGCTGCCGAGAAGATGCCGGGGGTGCTGCTGGTGCTGCGGCATGGCACCATTGAGCCTCTCTTTCGGAACGCTTCGGGTGGACGCAACAGCGAGAGCCGGCCTCCATTCGAGGATGAGACGGTGTACTACTGGGGCCAGTATGTAGCGCTGGCGGTGGCGGATACGTTTCAGCAGGCACAGGCGGCAGCCGCGGCGGTGCGGGTGAAGTATGTGCCGGCGAAGTTCGATGTGGCAAGCAGCCTGAACGATCCTCTGCCGGCTGTGGGCGCGCCGGGCGGGCCGAAGGCGCTGAATCATCGCGGCGATCCGGAGGCGGCGTTCAACGCGGCTCCGCACAAGCTGGACGTGACCTATACGACTCCGGTCGAGACGCACAACCCGATGGAGATGCACGCCACGGTGGCGGTGTGGGACGGCAAGAAGTTTACGCTCTATGAGAGCTCGCAGGGCGTGGTGAACCATCATGCGGTGATGGCGCAGGTGCTGGGCGTGCCGAAGGAGAACCTTGAAGTTGTGTCGAGCTTTATCGGTTCCGGCTTTGGCGGCAAGCTGTTCCCGTGGCCGCACTCTGCCTTGGCGGCGAGCGCGGCGCGGCAACTGAATCGTCCGGTGAAGCTGACGCTCTCGCGCAAGATGATGTTTTCAAACGTGGGTCATCGGCCCTTGACCCAGCAGAGGATGCGGCTGGCGGCGGATGCCCAGTGCAAGCTGGTTTCGCTACGGCAGGACTATCGCAATCACACTTCGCTGATCGACGATGTGCGTGAGAACTGCGGCGAGGCGACGCCCTTTCTCTACTCGGTGGCAAACCTTGAGGTGAGTTCCGCACTGATGAAGCGCAATGTGGGCACGCCGACTCCGATGCGTGGGCCGGGCGCGGTGCCGGGGCTGTTTGCGCTTGAGTCGGCAGTGGACGAGCTTTGCCTTCAGCTGAAGCAGGACCCGGTGGCGTTTCGGATGGCGCATGACACGCAGATCGATGAGGACAGCAAGAAGCCGTTTTCGTCGCGGCACCTGAAGGAGTGCCTGGAGGTGGGCTCGGAGAAGTTCGGCTGGGCCAGGCGGACTCCGGAGGTCGGGTCGATGCGCAAGGGCGACCTGGTTC
>CAXTQE010000165.1:0-7754 GCA_964246225.1 uncultured Acidobacteriaceae bacterium
GGCTGAGACCATCCAGAACAAGCGCATCGATCACCGGGTTTGCAGGATTGGCGAGGTAACCCTCCAGGCAATGTGTCAGTGCGTCAACACCGGTGGCGGCGATCAACCTTGGCGGCAGCGTGCGCACCAGGTCGGGGTCGCACAGAACGCCTCGCGGCACCATGCGCGGAGATCTTGTTCCGACGACGGCGCCGCCGGCGTGGACATGAATGGCAGCTACGGGAGAGCTTTCGCTGCCTGTTCCGACCGTAGTCGGGATGGCGATGAGCGGGGCGGGATGGGAGCCGATGCACTCCGGTTTTCCGAGCAAGTCAGAGGCTGTGGATGCCTCGCTCCCGGCGAGCGCCGCGACCATCTTCGCGGCATCGATGACCGACCCGCCACCCAGGGCCACGATTCCATCGCAGGCTGCTTTCGTGAAGACCTGGTAGGCACCGTCGACGTCCTCAGCAGCGGGGTTCTCGGCGATGTTGAAGTATGGAACCGTTGAGGCCGGCATGAGTTTGAGCGCAGCAGCGCATACACCGGCGCGCTCCAGCCCAGGGTCACTCAAGAGGAGCGGCTTCTGCACGCCGAACAGGGCCAGCTCCGCGGGAAGCTGCAGTAAAGATCCTGGTCCAAAGACGAGGTGAGGCAGTGGCAGTACAGGAAGCATTGATCCTCCCTCCGGGACAGGCTGCTCTCGTGATGTGGGCGGCCTGCCGTGGGTTAGAGGTGGCGGAGTTCTAAACGGGATAACGCCCGGTACCGCGAGTCACGGTTGTGAGCTGAATTTCGGTGAAGTCCTCGACTGAATAATGGCCGGAACGTCCCCAGCCACTGTCCTTGACTCCTCCATTGGGCAGCGAAGGCTCACTTGCCATGGTCGCGCCGTTCACGTGCACCATACCGCAGTTGAATCGCTGGGCAAGGTCGAGCCCTCGATCCTGATCCGCCGTCATGATGCTTGCGCAGAGGCCGTACGGCGTGTTCTGGGCCTCAGACAAGGCTTGCTCGGCACTGTCCACGCCCTCAATAACTACGACCGGGCCAAAGGTTTCCTCTCGGGAGACACCGGCTTCGTGGGGCACGTTTGTGAGGATGGTTGGTTCATACACTTTGCCGTTGGCTTTGCCGCCGGTCACGATTGTTGCACCGAGCGCAACGGCCTCCCGCACGCGGTCTTCAACACCTTTGAGCGCAGCGTCATTGATGAGCGGGCCGATGACCACACCCGGCGTGCTCGGATCACCAGACTTGAGCGTACGAGCCTTTGCGGCGAAGCGTTCCACGAACTCGTCGAGGACCGGCCGTTCGATAAGGATCTTGCGTGCGTTCATGCAGATCTGACCCTGATGGAAGAAGGCGCTGAAGGCCGCGAGATCGACGGCATGGTTGAGATCCGCATCTGCCAGGATAATCAGCGGATTGTAGCCGCCGAGTTCGAGCACGATTCTCTTGAGGGCAGCTCCCGCCCGCGCGGCGAGCATGCGCGCGGTGTTCGCGGAGCCAGTGAAATTGATGCTGCGGACTGCGGGGCTTTGAAAGAAAACATCGGCAATCGCGGCCGCCTCACCCGGCGCGTGTGTCACGACGTTGAGGACGCCTGGAGGGAAGTCCGCCTCCTCGAGGATCTCGGCAAGCAGCAGACCTGCGGAGATGGGTGCGAGTTCTGAAGGTTTTAAAACCATCGTGTTGCCGAAAGCCAAAGGCAGGGCGACGGTGCGCCATGCCAGGCTGAAGGCGCCATTCCAGGGCGTAAATCCGGCTACAACGCCGAGAGGCTTGCGCACGGCCATGGCAAAGCGGCCTGGGACATCGCTGCGCAGGATGTCCCCCACGGGCAGGTAACCCCAGTTGGCAGACTGCCTCATCAGGTCGATCGACCATTTGATCTGAAACATGGCGAAGGCACCGCCGCTTCCTGTTTCGGCCGCCATGATGGCTTGTATGTCTTTGGTCCTCCGTTCAATGATGTCCGCGGCCTTCAGAAAGAGGCGCTGCCGAACGCCGGGAGCCATGGCCGCCCAGGCAGGAAAGGCTGCGTCGGCAGAGGCTACTGCCTCCACTGCTTCCGCACGTCCGCCGGCCGCGATCTCGGCTACAACCTCGCCGTTGAATGGGTTGTAATCCGGGAAGGTGCCTCCAGTAGCCTCTGACCACCGGCCATGGATGAAATGTGTCGTGCGATGAGTCGTCCGTGCAGAGGCTGTGGCTTCCATGGTCGTGTGTCCTTTTTCGGAGCTGGAGTGGCTCGGATACGGTGAAGCGTTAGGTCAGGTACAAGTTGAGCACGCGTGTTTATCTCGCAACTTCCATGGCCAGCTCGGCAATCGGTGCGGCGGAGGGTGCGCTGATTTCATTCTGGCCCGTCACCGTGCGAAGAACGGAGACGAAGTCCTGCGGCAGCTCGTCTCCGCGCCAGGCAACATGCTGATCAGGACGGATTAAGGCGAAGTTTGCCTGGTAGCGACGGCGCAGCCTTGCATCGTTTGGCGCGAGAGTTTTGAGAGGTATCTTCAACTCTTTCGCCGCGCTTTCCGCTATGGCGTAGGCCTCTGCCTGGTCTGCACCGGCTACCGTGCTGAGGAGGGTGAAACCTTCCCCGAAGTGGTCGTAGAGCGAGGTTCCGTCTGTGAGCCAGAGGTGCGGTGCAAGACATCCCGGGCGCGCGGATGGCTGATAGATGGTGGCCTGCTGAGGAGGCATCGAGGTGCCGTCAGGAACGATGACGGGCGAAGGATCATATCGATATCCAAGCACCGCACCTAGCGATTTGAACTCGCGCAGCTTCGCGCTGAAGATTACTTCGCCGGCTTCTCTGCGCGTCGCGTCTCCGACCGGGCCTGGATCCTCGAGTCCGGGTACGGCAAGTTGATTGCCGAGCGCGTTATAATTGGCAATCGCCTCATCCATGATCCACTTGTGCACTGGCCGCCGCTCGGCTTCGTAGCTCGCCAATAATTCCGGGCCGCCCCATCCCTGCAGCACGGCAGCCATCTTCCAGCCAAGGTCGACGCCATCGCCGATGCCCATGTTCATGCCATAGCCACCAAAGGGCGGGTGCAGATGACAGGCGTCACCGGCTAGAAAGATGCGCCCTGCGGAATATTTATCCGCAATCAGGTTGTGGGCGTACCACGGGTCGCCGCCCAGGATTTCCATTTCGAAGTCGAGGCCCGTTGCCTGGCGGATCATGGTCTTTGCGTCGAGGTCGGTAACCTTCTCGTTGATGCGCGTCGCGATGAAGTACCACAGGTCGGGGCCGTCCATAGGACCGACCAGCGAGGGCATATCGTCGTTGATCATCCAGTACATGATGGCGGGCCCCTGCGCGTGCATGCCTGCAAGCGTCGGTGCACGGAACTGCACGTTGTAGTTCTTCGCGAAGCCATGCTGCCCGGACATCACTGCGCCAATCAACAATCGAACAGAGCTGCGCGCACCATCGGATCCAATGAGGAAGCGGCTTCGAATCTCGGTCCGCTGCTTCGTTTCAACGGACTCGATGGTGGTGACGACGGAGTTGTCGTCCTGCTCCGCGCTGACGAAAGTCAGATTGAAGCGAATTTCGACACTGGACAAAGTCACCGCGTGAGCACGCAGAACTTCTTCGAGAACGTACTGCGGCACCCATTGGGCCGACTCCGAGTAGAGATCGTTCTTTGCCCTGGCGCAGCTCATGCCATTTTCTATTTTGGTCAGCTGCGGGCCACTCATCCTCGTCGCGAACACGATGTCCGAAGGGTAGTCCGGAGGAAGCCGTGAGGCTTGCCGCAGGTTGTCGGCGATGCCCCAGCGGCGCAGGTGTTCGCGTGTGCGGACGTTGGTCGTCTTGGCACGAGGGCTGTACCCCACGCGGTCGTTTTGCTCGATGACCAGGCAGCGTATGCCGTGACGGCCCATTTCGATGGCCAGCGTCAAGCCTGCCGGACCCGCTCCCACGATCAATACGTCTACTTCTTCCTGCTGCGCCATATGCAGGTACCTCAATCCCAAATAGATCTGTCCAGACTCCCCGAGATTTCGGAAGAGCTGGTGCCAACCCAGTCACAGCTTCGCGAGAAATGCGACTGCGGTCACGTTTTGAGAGAGTGTCAAACCGCAGCCTGCTTGTCAAGCTCTTAACGAAAAGGCCCGCAGCCACCCTTGGAAGACAGGCTGTGTTCCTTGAGGCGGTGCGATCCTAGCTGCCGGTTGACGGCGGAGCGCCGACGCCTTGCAGCTGCAGGTTGAAGATGCGTTTGTACTGCCGCAAGCCGGTGCGCCACTCCGGGTGCGGGGTTGTGAGCCACTCCCGGACCGCGGTGGAGAAGGCAAAGAAGATTTGGCCTGCCATAAAGCTTGCCGTTTCGTTCCTGGAAAGAGAGCCGTCCTTCTGAGCTTCAACGACAATTTGCTCGATCCCTCGAATCAGAAAGTCCCGTAGTTCACGAAACCTGTCCAGATGCACACCTTCCGAGTGAAAACCCGCTTCGGTCAAGAGAATCCGGGAGAGTTTTGGATTTTGAGCGTAGAGGCGGTAGTGCAACTCCGCGATTCCCAAGATCTTTTCGCTGAAATGCTGCTTTTTACAACTTTCCGTCAACGCCTTGTCGATGAGGGAAGAGATGTCCTCATGGAAGATCAGGAAGATGATGTCCCGCTTGTCGGTGACATAGTTGAAGATGGTGCCTTTGCCCAGGCCTGCGAGTGCAGCGATCTGGTTGAGGGTCGCGGCTTCGTAGCCAAGCTCCGTGAAGAGCATGCGGGCGGCCTGCAGGATCTTCGTTTGCCGTTCGACCTTGGACTTTTCTCTTCGTTTTAGTGGTGGCGAGTCGGATGATTCTGTTTGCATCGGAATTCCTTTGCGGCGCATCCACCGTGAAATGCTTGACCGCATTGTAGCGAAATCACCATTTGTGTTTCGTGCCGCTTGCCGGGCATCCAGGATGGGCTGCATGGGGTGTGGGTTTTGAAGTCCGGGTGAGCACGCTGAGCGTCAGTGCAAGCACCATCAGCACAGTCACTGTGGGAGACGCTGGAATAATCTGCGGCATTACAAAGAAAACTTGGTGTTTGCCATTGCTGCTGCCGTAGTTGCAAAACCCTTGATCCGGGAAGAACTCGATAGCACTTTGTCGAAACTGTCTTAGCGCGACTTAGCTTTTTAGATTCGACTTACATGAGTTAGTAGATCTAACTGAATCTTCTAACTCATGTTGCAGAGACCGACTTACCCGCTGCTATGAGTTATGGCTAGGTCCACGTAGCTTGGTGGAGACTACATGTTAGTTTGGCCGCGCCGCATTTCTTCGTTGAAGGAGGGCTTGATGAAGGAGAGTGCTTCTGAGAGGGTGGCTTCGAATTCGGGCTTGCGCGCCATGAGTTGAGAGGTGGGCGCGGCGAAGGACGGGTCAGAGTTGAGGACGATCTGGCCTTCTTTGGCGAGGGCTTCGGTGGAGATTTTCAGGTCGGCGACCGTGGCGTTGAGGTACTGGGCGTCGCGCGGGTCGAGCAGCCAGACGGGGGCTCCTCCGCCGAGGACGCCGGAGAGCCAGAAGGTCTTGGCGGCGAGGAAGGCGCGACGCTGGGGCTCGGAGGTGTCGTTGAAGACGAACTTGCCGGAGCGGGAGGAGTAGTAGCGGGTGGTGACGGGGACGGGCTGGCGATTGCCGGACTTGACGAGCTCGAGCTGCCCCTGGTCGAGGGTTTTGCGGACTGCATTGAGGATGAAGGATGCGGCGAAGGGCTGCGCGGGCGCGCGGACGATGTCGCGGAAGGGGCCGGTCATGGCGGCGGCGACCTTGGCGTGGAGCGGCGAAGGCGGACCGTCGGCATCGGGGGCACCGGCGAGCGAGATGCGGCCGTGGACGAGCGAGGTGTCGGCTCCGGCGGTGGACTCGTGGAAGGGCCAGCGGAAGTCGGAGTAGGTGAGGGGGATGCCGGTGAGCGAGAGCAGGGCGGCGGGTACGGCGCTGCGCAGGCGCTGAGCGGTTTCGGCGAGGTAGGTGGTGAGCTGGTGGCTGAACTCTTCGGTGGTGGGGTCGAAGGTGTCGGAGAGCTCAAGCTGGAGGGTGCGGTTGGGATCCGAGGCCAGGGCGAGCGTGAAGCGGGTGGTGGGGTTGCTGTTAAAGCTGGTGGCGGGCTCGTGGGCGACGACCTGCATGTTCGCGGCTGAGACGGCGGAGGTCACCTGTTGGTGGAGCGAAAGGTTTGGGACGGGCCTGGTGAGTGCGGACATGCGGTGTTCCTTTTTGAGAGGCGATTCGATGAGATGATGTGATTCTAATTGAGCAGCGCAGCGGAGAAGCTGTAGGCGGCTGCTTCCGGGCTGCGCGGGGAAAAGGATTTCGGGGCATTCTATATACAGATGAGAGTCCTTGGGCGGCAATGGGTGGGGATGGCGGCGGTGGGATGCCTGCTGGCGTGGTGCGGTGTGCCGGCTCGGGCACAGGATCCGAAGCAGATGATCGAGACGCTGATTGCCCATGAGGATGGGGCGTCGGCGCACCGGGGGCACTATGTGTACACGTCGGAGGAGCGCTCGGAGCGGACTGGGGGGCATCTCTGGACGGAGCGGATTGCCGAGACGGCGTGGGGCAAGGTGCGGTATCTGGTGAAGGACGACGGGCAGCCGCTTTCGGCGGCGAGGCAAGCGGCGGAGCGGCAGCGGCTGGCGGGAGATGCGGCCGATCCGGAGGGTTTCAAGAAGAGGGAGGCGGCTAAGGGCGAGGATGAGCAGCATGCGCGGGCTCTGCTGCAGCTGCTGCCCCGGGCATTTTTGTTCGATTCGCCAAGGGTGGAAGGGGGCGGAACTCGAATCTTCTACCATCCTAACCCGCGGTTTGTGCCGGCAAGTCTGGAGGAGCGCGTGCTGCATACGATGGATGGGTCGGTGCTGATCGACGCCAAGGCGGATCGGACGCGGGAGATTGAAGGGCGGCTGCCGCAGGACGTCAGCATTGGCTTTGGATTCCTGGCGACGATCAAGGCGGGCAGCAACTTCAGCACGACGCGCGAGCATGCGGACGGCGAAGACTGGAAGACGGAGACGGTGCATACGGATTTTTTGGGAAAGGCTATGTTTTTGAAGAGCTTTGCGCGCAAGCAGGATGCCAGGCGTGGGGATTACCGGAAGATCCCGGATGGGACGACGGTGGCGGAGGCGGTCAAGCTGGTGGAGGAATAAGGTCCTGGCGAGCTGCTCCCTACAATGGGGAGATGGGGTCTGGATTTGAGGTGTTACGGGAGGCTGCCGGGGGTGGCCGGCGTGGGCGGCTGACGCTGCCGCATGGCGCGGTGGAGACACCGGTCTTTATGCCGGTGGGGACGGCGGCGACAGTGAAGGCGGTGCCGCAGGGAATGCTTGAGGAGCTGGGGCGCTCGGGTGCAGGTGCGGGCATCATCCTGGCGAATACGTATCACCTGTACCTGCGGCCGGGGCATGAGCTGATCCGGCGGCTGGGGGGAGTGCACCGGTTTATGAGCTGGACGCGGCCTATTCTGACGGATTCGGGTGGGTTCCAGGTGTTTAGTTTGAGCAAGCTGCGCAAGGTGACTCCGGATGGAGTGGAGTTTCGGTCGCACCTGGATGGGAGCAAACACTTCTTTTCGCCGGAGCACTCGATGGCGGTGCAGATTGCGCTGGGGGCGGACGTGATGATGGTGTTCGACGAGTGCGTGGAGCATCCGGCGACGTATGAGCGGACCCGGGAGTCGATGGGGCTGACGTATGCCTGGGCGGCGCGGTCGGCGGAGTACTTTGACGCGCATCGGGAGGAGGGGCCGGGGTT
>CAXTQE010000166.1:0-7724 GCA_964246225.1 uncultured Acidobacteriaceae bacterium
CTACCGTCTCAACTCCCCAACCGCCGTGCTTACCCCCACCGACCCGCCCTCCTGGTCCGGCCGCCCCGGCAGCGGCCCCCGGCACCTCGCCTGGAGCTCCGATGGCCAGTTCATCTACTGTGCCAACGAGCTCGACTCCACCGTTGACATCCTCGCGTGGAACGAGCAAGCCGGCACCCTCCGCTCGGTCGGCTTCGTGTCTTCCCTGCCCGCCGGCTTCCCGCCCAGAACCGCCTCCCTCGGCGAGATCGTCGCCTCCGCCGATGGCCGCAACGTCTACGCCGGCAACCGGGTCGCCGATGACACGATCGCGGTCTTCGACGTGGACCGCCGCACCCACCTGCTCACCCTTGCACAATCCGCACCCGGAGGCGGCAAGAACGCCCGCTTCCTCGCACTCGATCCCACCCAGCGCTGGATGCTCCTCTGCCATCAGGAGAGCAACGATCTTGTTGTCCTCGAGCGCGACCGCAAGACCGGCAGGCTTTCAGCTCCCGTGCACACCTATCCTGCAAGAAAGCCGATGTGCATTCTGTTCCAATAAAAACGTCGCGCTTCGTGCAGGTCATTTGCCTGATGGCGGACGTGACCCGGGCTTAGAAGATCGTCCAAGAAGTAAACTAGAGCGGCATAGATCTCTGTGCTTGTCTCTTTGTCTGCCACCTTGATGGGATCGCCATGGCCTCGACCGTCACCAAGCAGGATTCGCGCTACCCCGTCCTTTACCGGGGCAAGAACGCACGCTTTCCCCGCACGAACGCCGAGGCGGTCGCCCGCATCGAGGTCTGCGAGAGCGCGGCTGATGCCGCCGCCGTCCTTCAGCAGGTTGTCACCTCCGGCCTGCGGCCGACGATCCGCTCCGGCGGCCACTGCTACGAAGACTTCGTCGTCAACAACCCCAACGGCGTCATCCTCGATGTGAGCATGCTTGACCACACCGCGGCCGCGCCCGGCGGCAGAAGCGGCTACCAGGTCGGCCCAGGCGCGATGCTCGGCGCGGTCTACACCGAGCTCTACCGGAAGTACAACGTGACCATCCCCGGCGGCAGCTGCTACTCGGTCGCCGCGGGTGGACACCTGACTGGCGGAGGCTACGGCCTCCTCACCCGGCTGCAGGGCCTCACGGTTGATCTGATCAGCGCCGTCGATGTCGTCACCGTCGAAGCCAACGGCAAGGTCATCAGCCGCCACGTCGATCGTCAGCATGATCCCGACCTCTTCCGCGCACTGCGTGGCAGCGGCGGAGGAAACTATGGCCTCATCACCAATCTCTACTTCGACCAGCTTCCCGCCGCCCCGCGCACGCTCTCGAGCGCCGGCGTCTCCTTCCCCTGGGACACGATGACTGAAGACAAGTTCATCCACATCGCCCAGACGTACGGAGAATACTTTGAAACCCGCGGCAAAGACCCGGACACCTGGCCCATGTTCACCTTCATGGGCCTCACGCATCAGGCTCCCAACGGCCGCATCGGCATCTCCGCCACCTGGCATGACATGAACGGCAAGAACGATCTCTCAGTCGCCACCGAGTTTCTCGACCGCTTCCTGAAGTGCGGCGACGCCGCCTCTGTGGACAAGGCTCCGGTGAACGCGCATCACCCCGATACCACCAGCGGCCGTCCTCCGGAGCAGTCGCCCTGCGTCGCCGGCCAGCACCGCTACTCCACCTCCCCGTGGATCGACGCCACCCTCGCCAACGGCGGAGGCGCGGGCGCCAACGGCAATACCCGCGGCAAATACAAGTCCTGTTACATGAAGAAGAACTTCAGCACCGCCGAACTGCGCTGCATGTACAAGCACCTCACCCGCGACATCCCGGGCATCAACACCGGCTGCATCATCGCCGTTGACTCCTACGGTGGCGCGGTCAACAAGCCGCACCTCGCCGACGAGACCGCCATCCCCCAGCGCGCCTCCGTGATGAAGCTGCAGTACCAGATGTACTGGCAGAATCCCGCCGAAGATGAGGCTCGCCTCAAGTACTTCGACGAGCTCTACACGGACGTCTACTCCGCCAGCGTAGACGCCGCGCACGCCGGCACGCCTTTCCACAACGACCTATACGAGGGCTGCTACATCAACTACCCCGACCTCGACATGACTCGCTATGCCTTCTGGCCGGAGCTCTACTACGGCAACACCGGCCTCTATCCCTTTCTGCAAAACGTCAAGAAACGATACGACCCCAACAACATCTTCCACCACAGCATGACCGTACGAGCCTAGGCACACCGCGCGAGGAGGAACATGACCGGCAAGCCGAACCAATGGAACAGGCGGCAGTTCGCGCAGGTTATAGCCGCGTCTTCCCTGCTCGGCTGGAAGACTTTGGCAGCGACTCCTTCCTCTGGTGCTGGATTCGCGTTCGTCGGCTCGTGTCCAGCGGAGGCCGACAGCGGCGCGATCCACGTCTTCCGCGTCTTTGGCTCCCGTTGGACCGCCGTCCAAACTATTCCCGCCGCGGCTCCCGCGCATCTCGTCTCTCATCCCACGCTGCCCGTCCTCTACGCCGTCCACGCCGTGGGCCTGTGGAATTACCTGCCGCGCGGCGCGATCAGCGCGTATGCCATAGCTCCCGCCACCGGCCAACTCACGCTTATTCACACACAGCCGCTCTCGCTCTCCGCCACGTACCCGCGCCACGCCGCCGTTAGCCTGGATGGCCGTTACCTCTTCGCCACAGCCGAGCGCGGGGGCATCTATAACCTCCTCCCAATCGGCCCCGACGGCGCGCTCGAACCGCCCTCCGCCATCCGCAAGGAATACGGCCTCGACGAAGGCCCGGTCCCGAAGACTGCCGCACCGCGCCAGGCGATCTTTCCTCCGGATGGAGCGACCATTCTCACCGCGGACACCGGCCAGGAGGCCATCAACACCTTTTCGTTCGATCGCGAATCGATCCGGCTGGAGCGCCGTATGCGCATACACCCTGGCGGCGGCCCCTCACGAATTGCCCTCAGCCCCACAGGCGACTGGCTCTACTCCCAGCATGCCGACGGCTCAATCTCCGTCCAACGCATGGGGATCGGGCGCGACCTCCAGCTTCCGGCCGCACGCCCGGCCCGGCACCCTGGTCCAGCCACCATGGCGATCGATCCCGACGGCCATTTCCTGGTCACAGCCAGCCCTGCCTCCATGACGTCCTTCGCGATCCATGCCGACACCGGTCATCTCTCAGAACGTCGGGTCATCCCTTTGGCAGGTCCCCTTCAACTCCTCACCTGGTCTTCCGATGGAACTCATCTGCTCGGCATAACAAAGTCCTCCGGCCGTATCTTCCGCCTTCCCTTTGAGGCCACTGCCGGACACATCGGCGAACCGGGAGCTGTCGCCCAGGTCGACGCTGCATCGAGCTTGGTTTTCCATCCCGTTTGACCCTGAAGTCACCTCTGAGAGGGACCGTAAGAATGAGCTTGTGCCGCGTGCCTTGGTGCGTGTCTCTTCCAAGCCGGGCAGCACCGTTCTGCCATGAGACAAAGTAGGAAAGCCCGGCTAAGTGCCGGGCTTTCTTATGGGTTCAGATCGGCGGTTTTAGAACTGGTAGTGCGCGGAGAGTTGGAGTTGACGAGCCTGCGAGCGGGAGGAAGTGATGTCGCCGAAAGTCGTGGAGAGAGCGTTGTTATTGGGATTGTTGAGTGAAGTGAGATTGAAGACATTTGCGGCGTCGGCCCGGAAACCGATACGCTGACGCTCGGTGATAGCGAAATCTTTGAAAAGTGAGGCGTCCGCGGACTGGTAGCCAGGCGCGCGTTCCGAATCCACGCCGGCATTCCCGAAAGTTCCATCGGACGGTTGCTGGTAAGCGCAGACGCCATTGTTGACACCAGCGGCGCAACTGACCGCCGATGGGCCCGTCCCGAACCAGGTCTGTGCGCTTCGGCCAGTAACGATGAGCTTGCTCAAGTGATTGGCACGCTCGGAGTTGTTGTCTGTGTGACTAGCGTTACTCGCAGTAATATTTACTGGGAATCCGCTGTAGACAAGAGTCGTCATGGCAACTTTCCAGCCACCAACAGCTTCATCGAGGGCGCGGTTCATATTATTTCCAAAATGACGGCCCCGGCCAACGGGCAGCTCATAGGTCAAATGCCCATTAAGATTGTTACGTACATCCTGCGCGGTAGGACCATACTCCTCGTGGTTGTTGTAAAAGTTTTCGGCATAGGCGGACTGGCCGTTGATACCCTGCGCCCCGTAGAAGCCGGTGCTATTCGTTAGGGCCTTTGCAAAGGTGTAGTTGGCAGTGAACTCCAAACCGCCATGGAGGCGTTGACGGAAAGTCGTTTGTAAAGCGTTGTAGTTTTCCATGGCATCGGAAGCAGTGTAGACCACCGAACCGGTCTGACCGACGAGGTTGATGAAGGGAGCGGGGTCCTGGGCAATACAGGCAGCTGAGGTGAGGATACTCTGCACGAGACCACCGACTACGCAGGGCATCGGCAATGCATTGGCAGCGCCGGCAGTGATGAGGTGCTGTCCAGCCTCACCGACATAAGCGATGGTAAATGACGCACTGTTATTGAGTTGATACTCGACGGCAAGGCTGAACTGCTGAATAAACATGGGGCGAATATTCTGCTGCCAGGCGCGTATCTGCGTGACCCCGCAATGCGTGGAGCTGGTGTTGATATTGCAATTCGTAGCAGGAGCACCGAAGCCAGCCGTGGGGCTAAGGAAGATTCCCGCACTGGTTGCAGTGGGACTGGCTTCTCCAGGAGCGATGTAGGAGTTCTGGAAGGGGTAGTTGAAGTTCAGGCGAAGGTTTGCGCCGGTTCCTTCAAAGTAGTTGGTAATGCCGTACCCTCCGCGAATAACAGTGCGCCGCGATGGAGTGTAGGCGAAACCGAGGCGTGGCATGAAGTTTGTGTAGACAGGATTGAAGAGGGCTCGGCTAGCACCATTGACACCCGCAAAAATCACAGACTTAGTTGCAAAGTTGATGTTCGCTTCCTTGTTATGGACCTCGTAGAACGGTTGGTCGAACTCCCAGCGAAGGCCAAGGTTAAGAGTAAGTGCCGGGGTGACCTTATAGTCGTCTTGGACAAAGCCTGCATCACGCCACTGGCGCTGTCCAGTGAGACCTGTCACGCCACCAACAGCGATGTTGGCGATGTGTCCCTGATAGAAGTCGGCTTCGGAGTAACCGCCTATGGTTCCATTTTGTGCGGTAAAGGCACCGCTGTAATCGTAATGGCCAATAGCGCCGTCGTTGCCGGCGTAGAAGGTGTTTTGCTGATAACGAAGAAATTGCACGCCAGTTTTAATGGTGTGACGACCGATGCTGTAAGTAAGATTGTCGTAATAGCTAAACGTATTGTCGTAGTAGGTCGTTCCTATCGACTGATTACCTACCGTTGAGTTGGCTTGGGTATTTCCAGCGTAATTGCCGTTTGTCCCGTTGAAGTTCTGCGCAATGAAGCCTGCCTGCGTCTGCGCGATACCCGGGATTCCGATTATGCTGTCTCCGTTTAAACCAAACGCACCGGTCGTATCCACGGGGATGGCGCCAAGATTAACAATGCGGCTAAAGCCTGCAGAAAACTCGTTATTTAGACGTGGAGTAAACGTGTGGACAGAGTTGAATGAGAAGCTCTGAAATGGATAGATATTCTGGCCAGGGAAGGTAATGGCGAGAGCGGGGATGGTGCGGTCGCCTGATTTACCGTGAGAGTAAGAGCCGGAGAGCTTGTCGCGATTGGAGGCGTTCCAATCGACTTTGGCGTCAAATTGATCGTTGTAGCGGTTGGTCTTGTTTGGCGCGGAGTAGTTGCCCTGAATGACGGTGCCGGCGATCGCGGCGTGGTTAGGCAGCGGATAGTACTGGGGGTTGGCGAATAGATAAGCGGCGATAGGGTTGCCGACAGAGCCAATCTGGTTGTCAAAATAGGCGGGCTGCCCAGGGGCCTGGGTGTTGTACAGCTGGATAGGCTTGCCGTTGGTCAGGGTGGGGTCGAGAAGCTCGGAGAAGTCGCCGGTGCGCATCTTCGCGGTGAGGACGCTGGCGAAGCCGACGCCGCCGGAGTGGTAGCGGATGCCTTCGTAGTCAGTAAAGAAGAAGAGCTTGTTATGAAAAATTGGGCCGCCGAAGGTTCCGCCGAAGATGCTTTGCGTGTAAGGCGTCGTCGCGGTTACGGGTGTACCGGTAGGAACGTTCTTGTTGGCCCAGGAGTTTGCGTCCATCACAGCGTCAGACAGATAGCCGAAGGCGCTGCCGTGGAAGGCGTTGGTTCCGCTTTTAAGCAGTGTAATGACGTCGCCACCGCTCACGTTGCCAAATTCGGCGGGCGCGTTGAGCGAGATGACGCGAACCTGGCCAATGGCATCAGGGCTTGGATTGTAGCCAATGCCGTTGTTAATGGTTTCGTTGATGTCGACGCCTTCCAAAAGAAAGTTATTGGTCTCTTGGCGGTTGCCGTTCTGCGAGGCAAGGGTACCGTTGCCATTGCGCTCAATGGCGGCAGAGCCAGTGAACGATGCCGGCGTTCCGGTAACCGCTCCCGGGACGAACAGCGTGAGCTCGGTGAAGTTGCGGCTGATGAGGGGAATGTTTGAGATGGCCGTCGTATCGAGCGTAGCGCCCTGGGTGGCGTCTTCGGTATCGAGGAGCGGAACCAGATCGCTGTTTACGGAGACAGTGGTCTTCGATCCCTCCACGCTCAGCTTGGCATCCAGCTTTGCGTCCTGGCCGGACTCCAGCGTGAACGGTCCAACGGTCTGCGTTGTGAATCCAGGCGCCTCGATCGTCAACTTGTATTGATCGATCTGGAGGTTGCGGATGATGTAAACGCCGTCCCGGTTGGTCATGGTGTCTGTGGAGACGTTGGTCGCGGTGTCCGTCGCGGTCACCTTGACGTTCGGCATGTTCGCACCCGAGACGTCGGTGACCGTGCCGTTTACGCCGGCCGTAATGGTCTGGGCGGGAGTGACTGTCCACCCCAACATCGCCGTCCCCAGGACCGCGATGACTTTCATTGGAAAAGGTATGCGCATAGGCGTTCTCCTCGGAACGTTTACCACTGGTTCAGGCGTGCACCGAACTATGTGAAATCCCATAAAGCTCGTGTCATGCCGGGCGCCATGGAAGCAAAATGTGTCTATCGATTGACTGCACTCTAGCGTTTTCCAGACAGACTTACAATGGACAAAGCGCCGTCGAATCGAAGAAGACACCCTTTTTCGGGCGTAATTAGGGCTTTTGTCTTACTAGGTTATCCAGCTCGTAAACCGCTTATGACATTCGCTCTATACCGTTCGGGACTTCACGTATCCTCTCCGTCTCTCACCGTTCCGATTGTCTTTTCCGCAAGACAGAAGGAGGTGCGCATGGATGGAAAATTAGGTTGGCTGTACAAAGAGAGCGTATGGCTTCGATCGGTACGATCGCCGCAATAGTCCGCTACCCGGTCAAGAGCATGGCCGGCGAAAGCCTTGGACGGGTGTGCCTCACGGCAGACGGCCTGGAGCAGGATCGGCTCTATGCGTTTGAGAGCTCCGGCGCACCGGCGGGAATGCTCCGGGTGATGGGTCAGGAGCGGCGGGATCTGCTCCGCTACAGCGCCCGGCTGATGGGCAACGCCGAGGTCGAGGTCTTGGCTCCTTCCGGACAGAGACTGCCGGTCGCGTGCGCCGAGCTGCTGCGGCTTCTGCAAAGCCAGACTGTGGCCGAAAGCGTCTTTCGGCTGACGCGAGCGGAGACGCCGCAGACCGATGTGCGGCCATTG
>CAXTQE010000167.1:0-7659 GCA_964246225.1 uncultured Acidobacteriaceae bacterium
GCATCACCTCAATCGGAACGCGCGAATGGGCGTGTGTCAGTCTCTAGCGGGGTTGTTATAAGTCCTCCGCGGACACTCTAAACCCTCACAAGTTACTTCCTCGCGACCCGCGCGTGTAAAGCTCAAAAGTCGTGATCCGGAGCGATCACGCATAAGTGATAAGCCTTGCAATTAGGGCAGCAATATGCAACCGTCTCGCATAAGGAACGGATAGGTCTCTTTTTTTTGGCAGTTTCATTTGTCTGGCGACATAGGATGCGGGCTAGGGGGAACGTTCCCCCTGACGGCTCTCTTCAGGCGAAGAACATCTATGGTCTTGGTTTCGAAACTTACGAAGTAGTTTCAGGAAGAGTTAACTTGTTAGTTCTGCTATACACTCCGGAGTATAAGCTCGGCGATCGGGTAGAACGAGTCTTGCGGACCAGCAGGTTTCAAGTGGTCCGAACAGCAAGCAGAGAAGAAGCTCACTCGATTATACAAGACTTCGAGTTATCACTAGTGGTTGCAGCGGTAGGCGGTTGCCAGCCGGAGATTGTAGGCCTGGTTAAGGGCTTCCGAACTCGCGCTCCGAGACTGCCGCTTGTCTTACTACCGTTTCCAGAGTCCAACTCCAGCAAAATTGAATGCTTGAACAGCGGGGCAGATGACGTGCTCAGCTGCGACTTAGAAGCACAAGAGGTTGTCGCACGCCTCAATGCTGTCATTAGAAGATCCTGGTCACGGAGAGTCTGTGCTCAGAGCCGGAACTTTGTCCATGAGTTTAGAAAGCCGAACCGCGAGTGTCGCTGGTTCTCAAATCAAATTGACCCGCTAGGAAAGTGAGGTGTTGAAGCTCTTACTCCTTCAGCAAAGATCTATGGTCGATAGGCAAGCAATCTTGTCCTCCGTATGGGACATTGACGCGGAGCCAGACGCGAGACTGGTTGATTTACTAGTTTTCCAGATCCGACGAAAGCTTGCGTCCCTTGGTCTGAACGACGCGATCCAAACCGTGCGCGGGTGTGGGTATCGCATTAGCAAGTGTCTGATGGACAGCTTGGCACGTGACCAGTATCATAACGATCAAGTCGGTCAGCAGCTATGCTTTCTCTTTACCCAGGCCATCGACAATAGCTCTGCGGCCAGAAGACAAGGTCCCAATGTCAGATAACTTAATCAAAGAGAACGAAGAAAGTCGTAACAACTGGAACATCAAAGGTTTTCGGACGGAACTCCGAAAACGCTTGATTAACGACGAGGGCGGGCTCGATGAACACGACCTCTTGCAGACGATAATTCATATGGCTCGGCCGGAACTGCGAACAATGAAAGTTCGAGAGGTGGCAAACAAAGCTCTCGAGGAGTTTGAGTCAATTGGGCATCTCCTCTTCAAGGATGTCAAGCGACTCGAAGCCGTTACCGAGTTCGATGCTCGAGTTACTCTAGCAATTAAAGTCATTGCAGGCGCCGCTCTTCGGGTGATCGAGCAAGAAGCGGCTGCTGCGACCCGCTCCAGCAGTGTTAAAGCAACAATGAAATACTTTCACGCCAAGTTAGCGTGGCAAGAAGTCGAGTCTTGCGGCATCATTCACCTAAATAAGAGAAAACATGTAATAGCCTACCAAATTCTAGCAACTGGCACAGTCAATCATTGCCCAGTTTACCCACGAGAAGTCGCCCGCCTAGCTTTGAAGGCGTCAGCGAAGTATGTCATCATGCTGCATAATCATCCTTCCGGTGATCCATCACCGTCGAGAGATGACATCGTCATGACTCGTCAAATTTCACAAGCTTTGAGTGTCCTCGACATAACTCTATATGATCATGTGGTAGTCGGAAGTCGAGGAACGTTTTCCTTCCTGAACAATGGCCTACTATAAATGAAACATTGGTAGTGGGCTAGACTGGTTAGTTTTACTTAATAGTTTGTAGATTTCTTTGTGTCCGTTCAAAAATATTTTGAGTTTGGCGAGTCGGTCGTGCTTCACTGGCGAAAGCGCTCGATTCAGAGAATCAAATTCGTGGTGCTGCCGAAGCGCTGGATCGTCGAGCGCACCATTGCCTGGCTCAACCGCTGTCGCCGCCTGAGCAAGGATTGGGAGTGCCTGAACCAGAGCGCCTTTGCATTCTGCGCTGGTCGTCATCAGACTGATGGTGCAAAGGCTCTACAAGACGTGGGGTGTTCTTGGACGGACTCCAAGATAGTGGTGAGCAGGCGGCTGCTGTTGGAACAAGTTTTTTAGAGCGGGTTGACACTGACTGGCGATAGCCGGCGCGACGGAAGTAGTATGGGTTTGGCTGGAGGCGGTGCTGATGGGCCCCAGGTGTCCATAGCTCGTCCATGCTGCGCAGAGCCCTGGCGCGCTGCAGTGATTAGAGTTCGCGAAGACCATCTCGAACAATTAAGGTTGGGGCTATAATGCGGCAGATACATCATTTCGGCGACTTTTTCCTTGGTCGCTTGCCACACGCCCTGCACCTTGTGCGAGCTCAATCGTCAATCAAGATGACGGGTTCCAGCGCTGGAGCGGGTTGCTGCTCGAGGTATGCTAGAAAGAATTCGCTGTCGACCGTGCCGTTGAAGACGCAGGTGCGAACAGCCCGTCGCGGTGTAGGGCGCCGATGAACGTCGATATGCGCCAACGTCCATGCGGCACCGCGGTCACCACGCGCTGTGCGCCGGTATTATCGGCACATGTTGGTGATCGGCCAGGTCCCGTCGAAAGAATGAGGCTAAAGCAACGAACGGCAGGTTGCCGCTCGCGCCAGTTGTACGCGCGGCGGAAACATCGAGCCGCTCCTGCTCGGCGGCAAGGATTGTCTTTTTACCGTGTTATACCGACCGCCCTAGACACTGACCGTTGCCCAATCGCGGGTGCCGATTGAGCGGATGCGGTCCGGATCGTCAGTTAGAAAGAGCCAGGCCTTCCTGCACGCCTCCAGGATATCCTCGTAGTTGTCCCAGACGAGGGCGCAGAGTTTGTTGGCACGCAGATACGCCCAGACATTTTCCATCGGGTTCAGCTCTGGTGAGTAGGGCGGTAAATGGAGCAGCACGATGTTGTCCGGCACGCAGAGTTCGCCACCCGTCTGATGCCAGCCGGCGCCGTCGCACACCAGCACGGCGCGGGCGCCTGCAGCAATCTGCGTGCTGATTTCGGCCAAATGCAGGTTCATGCATTCGGTGTTGGCGGCCGGCGTGATCATGGCGGCGCCTACGCCGCGCGCGGGACAGATGGCGCCAAACAGGTAGGCCGTGTCGTGACGGTTGTCGCGCACCATCAGCGGCCGCGAGCCGACCGGTGCCCAGACATAAGCATGGCCGTCTTTTTGTCCGACCCGGGACTCGTCCTTATATGAAGCTTCGGCTGTCAATGTTTTTCTACGATGGCATCTCCTGCTTTTTTGGTCCTGTTTCAAAGGTATCCCTACGCCGAAGGCCGCCTAGTCGGTCTGTAGCCTTCTGCGGCAGGCTCCTGACCGTTTAGGATTGGGGTATCTGGGATAGTGTCCACTAACGAGATAATGGACACTAAGAAGAGTGTCCGGCGAAAAGTCTGGCCGGAGGCGCTGAAGCGCGAGATCGTCGCTGCGGCGTCAGTGCCGGGCGCGTCGGTTTCGGTGATTGCTCGGCAGTATAACGTAACACCAATCTTGTCTTCACCTGGCGGCGGCAATTCACGCGTCCCGCTCAGACTGTCAAACGGCATTGAATATTGACCCCCATCGGCTTTCAAAAGTGACCCCCTTCCGGTTGCCTCTTTCGGTGTGCGATGCGCTAGTTGCGGTTCCTGAACCGCCAGCTGTCGTTGCCGGTCTCGATGATGTCGCAGTGGTGGGTGAGCCGGTCGAGCAGCGCCGTGGTCATTTTGGCGTCGTTGAATACGCTCGGCCACTCGGCAAACAGGAGGTTGGTGGTGACCAGCACCGAGGTCTGCTCGTAGAGGCGACTGATCAGGTGGAACAGTAGCTGTCCGCCACTCTGGGCAAACGGCAGGTAGCCCAGCTCGTCCAGCACCACGAGATCCAAACGCGTAAGCTGTTCGGCCAGGCGTCCAGTCTTGCCGCTGCGTGCCTCCGCCTCGAGCCGGTTGACCAGGTCGATCACGGTGTAGAACCGCACCCGGCGGCCAAGCCGGATGCAGCTGAGCGCGATCGCCACTGATAAATGCGTCTTGCCGGTCCCGGTGCCGCCGACCAGCACCGCGTTGCGCTGGGTGTCCAGGAACGATCCTGTCGCCATGTCGCGCACCAGGCCCTCGTTGATCGGCGTGCCGGAGAAGTCGAAGTCAGCAACTTCCTTGATCAGCGGGAGCTTTGCGGCTGCTACCTGGTAGCGGATCAAGCGGGCTTGTTTTTCAGCGATCTCGGCCTGCAGCAGGCTGCCGACGATGTCCTGTGCCGCGTGCTGGCGCTTGAGCGCGTTGCTCAACACCTCGTCGTAAGCGGCTTTCATGCCGACGAGCTTGAGCTCGCGCATCAGGTCGATGACTTCATGTCGTTCCATTGTTCGTGCTCCTGATTGTGTCGTAGCGCGCGCAGTTGGCCGCCGGCTCATGCCGGAGGCGCAGCGCGTCGGGGGTGGTGATGGTGGGCGGCGTCATCGTCGGCCGCTGCCGCGACAAGGCGTTGAGGACCACGTCGCTGCTGCACAGGCCTGCTGTCAGCGCCTCGCCGCAGGCGGCCTCCACGGCAGGCAGCCCATCCAGCAGCACGGCATTGAGGATGGCGACCATCTGCCGGTCGCCGTCAGCCGACCCATGCAGCCGGTTCTGCACGCGACCCAGGGCGCCGGGCAGTACCCAGCCCTTGAACGGAGCGCCATTGCGTAGGGCACCCGGTTTGCGCGCCAGCACCGGCACGTAATGCCAGGGATCGTAGATCGTCTGCTCACGGTCAAAGCTTCGCGGGTGGTCCGCTACCGTTTGCCCGTCCTGGCGGATCGTGATCCGCTCGGCATAGGCGTGCACCTCGACCGGACGCCCGACGGCTTGGGCCATCACCGAGTATTTGTTCCTGTCGTAGGTCACGAGGCATGTCTTGGAGACCGCCGCCGTGCGGGCGTTGAACCCGTCGAAGCGTCCGGCATACGGCACCAGGCTGGACCGCTCCTGCTCGAACATCTCCCAGACTGAGCAGTCGCGCCGCTCGGGATGTGGATGAACGCGCGCATACTGCACGCACTGCTCCAGCAGCCAGCTGTTCATGTCGACAAAGCTCGCGAACTTCAGCCGCGGCTTGAAGAACCGGCCGCGCACGACGCCGACCTGATTCTCGACCTGGCCGCTCGCCTTCGGTGCTCGGACCGATGGCGCATCTCGGCTCGCCCCACCCCGATGCCGGAGTGCAGGCCGTAGGCTCGACCAGGTAGTGGCTGCACATCTGGGCGAATCGTCGGTTGAACCGTCGCTCACGGCCGATCAGCAGCGCGTCCACAGCCGTACGCATGTTGTCGTAGATGCCGCGCTGACAGGCACCTTTGTAAAACGAGAAGGCTTTGTCGTGCGCGTCGAACACCATCTCCTGCGCCTGCCGCGGATAGGCACGCACGAACGGCATTCGGCTGTGACACAGCCGAACCTGGGCGACCTGCACAATGGTGGTCGTGCCGTGCAGGACCACGACCTCGGTCGACCAATCGAACTGGTAGGCCTCGCCCGGCGCGTAGCTCAGAGGAACATAGGCATCGGATGAGCCATTACCGCGCTTGCGCTGCCGGGCCTGGGCATAACGGCGGACGGTGTCGTAGCCGCCATCGAAGCCCTCAGCTCGGAGGTCCTCGTAAATGCGCACCAGATCCAGCCGTTCCCGGCTGGACAGGCGGTCATTGGCGGCAAGCCGCCGATCAAGTGTCTCCGTCCAAGCACCAAGCTTGGGTCGTGGCTGCACCGCGCGCTCATACGAGAACGCCGTCTCACCCGAGCGCAGCACCCGCCGCACCGTGTTGCGGGCCAGGTCGAATTCCCGGGTAATCTGCTTGATCGACTTGCCGTCGACAAAGTGCGCCCGCCTGATCCGGGCAATCGTATCCACAACCAGCATCTCCCCCACCACCCAACGGAACGGGTGGCATCTTCACAGATCAAGGGGGGTCAGTTTTGGACGCCGATTACCCCGCGTAGGGGGTCAATCTTCCACGCTGTTCCACAGGCGCCATCCTCCAGCCTGGTGGACCGGGTCTGACGCTACACTCTGCTCCCACCCGGCAAGGTTCGTGGACCGAGCTTCGGCAATCGACATACCATTATACTCTTTCATTGCGTCTAAAAGCGAAACCCTCTAGCGAACTGACGGTGGGCTCTGCAACTGCCGCCATGACCGGAGACCGGACTTGAACATCAGACAAACAGGCCTGCGTCTTGGCCTGCAGAAAACGGACGACACCTTCAAGGCGTTTCACCAGCCGTGCGATGCTGGCGACCTTCCCGCCGCCGATTTGCTTCTCGCAATAGAGAACAAGTTTGATCGCCACCTCGTACGAGGTAAGGTGGGCGGTGAACGTCTTCGTAGCCTTCTACACCCAGAATGCACCGTAATGCTCGAGCCAGTTTCTGCTCGGCGACCCCCGGCGGCATCAAAGCTGATCGAATGGCTGGCCGGCCTGTTTTATTGGCCTACGAAGCCGGTTCGCCGCAGTCCTGAGTTCTCGGCTAAATGGTAAGCGGTCCCGCATCGGCCGGCACCCGCAGCTGAGGCGAAAGTCAATCTGAAAAGAGATAGGTGGGTCAGTTTGCACTCGCTACCAGCAATGCCAGAATTAAGCTACACGGGTTAGGGCTGACGTGAGACAGCCCTACTTTGCGCTTCACTCTGGACTCGCTCGCTCTGATGCCAGCACCAAAGCATAAACCGGACTTTTTGAAGGAGGGCCGGTTTTTAACGGCCAGAGACCTGGTTAAACGCTGGGACTTATCTGTCGAGAAGGTCCGCCGGCTTATCAACGCCGGTGAATTGCGACATGTGAACCACTGGCACACCTTCTACGTTCCGGAGGAAGACGTTCTTCTTTTTGAAGAACGTCGTTCGAAGCTGTTGGATGGATTGCCAGATTAAATTGTGCTCTCTATTCGAGCATTAGTAGCAGGCCTTCCCAGCACTTGGCCGATCGCCTTCGGCCTTCGCCGTCGTTTCTGTCACATACGCGCCCGCCTTCGTCTTTCCGTAGTTAGCGTCTCCTGGACAGTGATAGACTTTCGATTTTGTGTTCACCCAAACCTGGCCGGCTGTAGCAGGTTCGTCGAACGCTTTGACACCACCATGGTGGCTGCAGGCACCACTGCGTGCCTTCCCGCTATAGGATGACCCATCGTTGCAGGTAGCCGTCACGGGTGCTTGCGCGTGGGCCGCGACGCATCCTGCGATCCAGGCAGACGTAGTGACGGCAATGACAGAAAGACGCATGATACTCTCCCGATTCGATGTTAATCCCAAGCCCTAAACAGGCTACCAGGCCATTGGGCTCACATGGAGCATTTCCGTCGCGCCGCTCGATGGCGGACGGTGCTTAGTAGCCCGCCAATGAAAGCGAGTCCTGATAGAAGCACGCCCGGTCGATGCTGACATGCAAGACATGAAAAAGTATGCTCATAAGGAACTGCTTTCCATTGAGGCATAATGTCCTAAACTAGGGCCAAAACCCAATAAACATCTTGCCGAATCAGTGTCTCGTTGATTCAATTG
>CAXTQE010000168.1:0-7520 GCA_964246225.1 uncultured Acidobacteriaceae bacterium
TACTTGTCCGTGCGGGCCTGCTCGAAGCCGGCCTCGGTCAGGTCCTGGGAGGCGCGGACGAAGATGCCAGGGCGGCCCTTGACGGCGGAGCGAAGGGTGGAAAAGTCGCCGCCCGTCTCAGGCGCAAGAAACAGTACAGCCTGCTGAGCCTCGGGAGGAACGGTGACGATGACGCCCTCCTCGACGACGCGCCTCTGCCAGGTTTCGATGCGGGTGAACCACGTGTCGGGAGGCGGGTTGGTGGTGCCGCGAAGGAAGGCGACGATCAGCAGATAGTGGACCGATTGCGAGGGCGGCAGGTCGGGGTGGAGCCAGAGTTGGTCGCCGGGCTGGAGGTTGGGAACCGAGGAGATCGGCAGGGAAATGCCGCGGCGGGTAACATGAACGTCGATTTTGGGGCCGGCAAGGTCAAAGCGCGCCTGGCCGTACGTGGCGGGCGGGATCAGCAACAAAAGCAGGAAGAGAGGCAAACGCCGCAAAAAAGCCATAGTCCCAGTTTAGACGGCACAAGCCGAGGGCGGGATGGTGGCAATGCACAACGGACACCAACGTACCGTTACCATTGGGCGTTTTGGTCATTCCGTTCCACACCGCTGGAAGCCTGCCGCGCTGCGCCTACTGGGCCGGCATATTTTGCGAAAACCAGGCGACCTCGCGCGCTTCCCGGTCGCGGATGTGTGCCGGGTCACGGAAGCCATGGCCCTCATTGGGGTAAACCACCAGTTGCGTCTTCACGCCCTCGGCCCGCAGCGCGTGCCAGAACTCAAACGACTGCGGCGCCGGGCACTCACCATCCCGATCCCCCACAATGACCAGCGTCGGCGTCTTCACCTTCTTGATAAAGTTGATCGCCGAAGACTTGGCATACACCGCCGGATCGTCATACACGGTACCGCCAAAGAACGGGACCATCCACTGGTCGATCGAGTTCTCCCCGTAGTACGACTGCCAGTTCGAAAGCCCCGCACCCGCTACCGCCGCCCGGAAGCGGGTCGTCTGCGTCACCGCGAACATGGTCATAAAGCCGCCGTAGCTCCAGCCTGTCAGTCCCTCGCGTGTCTTGTCGATCGAGACCTTTTGCTCGATAGAGTCCATGCCGGCCTCGATATCACGCAGGTCGCCATAGCCGAAATCCTTGATGTTGGCCGCCGTAAATTTTTCACCCTCTCCGAAGCTGCCCCGCGGGTTCGGCGAAAACTCAAAGTAGCCCAGCTCCGACCAAACCGACCCGCTCCAGCGCGCTCCCGCCGAAGCCGACGGCCCGCCATGCACCTGGACGATCAACGGGTACTTCTTGGCCGGATCGTAGTTCTTCGGATACGTCAGCCAGCCCTGCACATCGAAGCCTTCGTTCTTCCATTCAACCGATTCGGTCCGCGCCGGCGGTTTGGCTCCCTCGTTCAGGTGCGTCAACGGATGAGTGTCGCCGAACGGCCCCGCCCAGACCTCCGGAGCCACGGCATGACCGGACTCCACGTACGCGAGAACCCCTCCGCTCGAAAGCCCGACCGCATTTTTGATCGGTCCGCCACCCACCGACACCTCGCCCAGATCCTGATGCTGATCCTCGGCCCGCCCGCTTACCGAATAGGTAGCCAGCAAGGTGTGTCCGCGCCGATCCTCGACAAACCCGATCGAATCCTCGCCCGTCCAAGCCACATACGTAGGCGTGCCGTCGATGTTCGGAGTCACATCGGTCGGCTGCCCGCCCTGCGCACTCACCACCCATACATCGCCGCCGGTCGAGCCCTGGTCGGACATCAGACCGCCGATGAAGGCAATCTGCTTGCCATCCGGCGAGAAGCGCGGCACGGCAATCTGCAATCCATGCAAGGCAGAAGCGGTCGTATTCGGGTCGAAGACCACCTTGGGACTCTCTCCAGCCGATTGCGTGTACAGCTTCGCGATCCACCAGGTGTTCTCTCCCGGAGGCGCGGCGGCGATATAGGTGAGCTCTTTCGAAGCAGGCGACCAGCTGAACTCGTACACATGCAGCGCCGCTGGTGTCAGAAAGTCGCCCGACCCGGTACCGGTGTCGACCGAATACACCCGCTGAATCTCAACTCCATCCTCCCCAATCACCCCCGACCAGGGCTTCATCGCCGCCAGCGCGCCCGCATTTCGGGTGGCATCCTGAACAAATAGGAAGGCCAACGACTTGCCATCCGCGGAGAAGGCAGCCTCCTGGAAGATGCCGGTCACGTGAGTCAACTGCCGACTCTCGCCCGTCGCGCGCGACCAGAGAAAGATCTGCGGCTGTGCCGGCTTTTCCGTACACGTTGAGGTAAAAGCCAGCGTTTTTGAGTCCGGCGCCCAGACCGGCGAGGAGTTCGAGCAGGCTGTGTCTCCGCTTGCCGAAACGATCTTCTCCTTGGCGGGGTCCGGATGCGCCACCTCCGTCAGGTGCAGGGTCACGTTCTGCCGATCGCCGATCGTCCACGCCACCATCGTTCCATCGGGCGAAATGGCTGCCTGAAAAGGAGCTCGCAGCTTCGTCGTTTGGGCTGCGGCCAGAGCCGCCAGGCGCGGATCGGGGTTGGCCATCGGAGTCCAGGTCGGGCTGCCGGATTGGGCAGAAACGCGTGGACCAAGCGCCGCACAGAGCAGCGCGGCAGAGGCAAGACTCGAGGCAAACTTCATGCAAGAAACCTATCACGTGCGCTCTCGAGCAGAAATAAGTGACTCGGGAGTGTCGCTCAAGTCGTTTGCTTTGAATATCTTGTCTGCAATTGATTGGTTTTCGCGGATCCAGGTCCGGATCTAACCTCAATGTTTTGAATATTTTGCACCACTTTCGGGGGAGGGGGAGAGGTCCCGGACCGTGATACCTTGTTTCCGCATGCAGCGCGAGAACAACTTCGATCTGCTCCGGCTCGGCCTCGCCTGGACGGTCGTCCTGGTGCATGCCGCCGACCTCAGCCTCGCGCCGCCCCTCGCCTTTCTTGGTCGCTGGATCAATCCGCAGGTTCCTGTCCAGGGCTTCTTCGCCATTAGCGGCTGCCTCATCGTTGCCAGCTGGGACCGCTCCCGCAGCTCGTCTGGCTACTTCCGCCGCCGAGCCCAGCGTATTCTGCCCGGCTACGGACTTGCACTCCTCTACACTCTGGTGCTCGGCGCGGCCGTCTCCACCTTGCCCTTGGCTCGCTTCGTCAGCTCCCCCGCCACCTGGAAGTACATTGCCGCCACGCTCACCTTCGCCACCTTTCTCCAGCCCGACCTGCCCGGAGTCTTCGCCCATAACGATCTTTCGGCCGTCAACGGGGCACTTTGGACCATCAAGGTGGAGGTTTTGTTCTACCTCTTCGTCCCCGTTCTGGTCTGGCTCTGCCGTCGCCTAGGCACTGCCTGGACCCTCGGTGGCTGCTTTCTCCTGTCGCTCCTCTACCGCATGGTCCTCGATGCCAGGGGACACCACTCGCTCGCCGTCCAACTGCCGGGCCAGCTCTCCTTCTTTCTCGTCGGCGCCGCCGTCTACTTCTACTTCGGCTGGTTTCAGCAGCACGCGCGCCTGGTGTGGGCTACAGCGCTGCTGGCCTGCGGGATCGGGTGCATATGGAACATCTTTCCTCTGCGCTCCCTCGGCATCCCGCTTCTTGTTCTGGCGGCTGCGTTCCTACTTCCCGCAGTGCGCGGGGTGACCCGCTTTGGAGACTTCTCTTACGGCACCTACGTCCTGCATTTTCCAACCGTTCAGCTTTTCATCAGCCTCGGCCTGTTCGGTCGTTCTCCGTGGCTGGCGCTCTGCGCTTTGCTGTTTGCAGTGACGCTTCTAGCCGTATTTTCCTGGTATGCGGTGGAGCGACACTTCCTGCGTCCGGCAAGGGTTCGCCAGCAGGAGACTGAGGTGGCTTCAGCCGTCGCCTGAAGTGCGATGTTGACGCCGTTCGCCTGGACTGGTAATCTCAAATGGTTGTGTTTACGTCGTCCTTTTGACGGCGTCGCTCGACCTCCAAACGAGATTCAGATAGGCTTGGAGAGCAGTTCAAGTTTTACCCCAGCCTCTTAGATAGATTGAGAATAGGCTGTGCCCCTCGCAAACGCGGCTGCGACACTCTCCTCCTCGGACTGAGCTATGCGGTCGCCGGACAGCGAAACGGAATCGGGTCAGCCCTATCTTAGTAAGGGGCTGAGTTCGATCACCGTCAACTGTATTTCGTCTGATTTGGATGGATAGACGTACAGCAGGGACAATTTTGCGCGAGGCGCTTCAGCGTCCTCACGTCTTCGTGCGTTAGGAGCTTGACCCGCGAGGAGCCAGAAAAGTTTAGCTTGTGCGTGAACAGATGTGCTGTACTTCGTTGTTTTAGGGAGCTTCCAGTGCCTACGTTTCATCAGCTCGTCAAGCAGGGCCGCACGCCCACACGGTATAAGACCGCCAGCCCTGCGCTGCAGGGTTCGCCCCAGCGCCGCGGTGTATGCACACGCGTATACACACAGACACCGAAGAAGCCCAACTCGGCGTTGCGCAAGGTGGCGCGTGTTCGCCTGACCAACGGCATTGAGGTCACCACGTATATTCCGGGCATTGGGCATAACCTGCAGGAACACTCCATCGTGCTGATCCGCGGCGGTCGTGTAAAAGATCTTCCCGGCGTTCGCTACCACGTCGTCCGCGGCACGCTCGACTCAGTCGGAGTTGCCAAACGCATGCAGAGTCGTTCGAAGTATGGGGCGAAGCGCCCGAAGGCCGCCAAGTAGTCGTAGGTTCACTGCAAGTTCGTGTAGATGAATAAGTTCAGCGGCTTGAGAAGTAGACGGTCCTGAAGGAAGAAGAGAAAAGCTATGCCGAGAAAAGGTTTTATCGCCAAGCGTGACGTCGCACCGGATCCGATCTACCAGTCGACCCTGGTCACAAAATTTGTGAACTCCATGATGTGGGGGGGCAAGAAGTCGACCGCGCAAGGTATCTTCTACACCGCCATGACCAACTTAGAGCAGAAGGGCGGCGACGAGGCTCTCAAGCTCTTCAAGAAGGCGGTCGAGAACTGCAAGCCACTGCTTGAAGTGAAGAGCCGGCGCGTCGGCGGCGCAAACTACCAGGTGCCGATTGAAGTGCTGCCTGAGCGGCGCACGTCGCTTGCCATCCGCTGGCTGGTTACCTTTGGCCGGGCTCGCGGAGAAAAGGGTATGGTCGAAAAGCTAACCGCCGAGCTGCTTGATGCCGCTAACGGCCGTGGTGCGGCGATGAAAAAGAAGGAAGACGTTCACCGGATGGCTGAGGCCAATAAGGCTTTTGCGCACTATCGGTGGTAAAGAAGTTTTACTGACTCGACTTTTGTAGTTGCCGTTCGCACAAACAGCAGGCCTGCCTGCAGAGAAGAGATACGACCGTGGCACGCACTATTCCTCTGAATCGTTGCCGGAACATCGGGATTATGGCGCACATCGATGCCGGCAAGACGACGACGACCGAGCGCATCCTGTTCTACACGGGCATCACCCACCGAATCGGCGAGGTGCATGAAGGTACTGCGACCATGGACTGGATGGAGCAGGAGCAGGAGCGGGGCATTACCATCACCTCTGCCGCGACAACGTGCACTTGGAAGAATCAGCGCATCAACATCATTGACACTCCGGGCCACGTAGACTTTACCGCCGAGGTGGAGCGTAGTTTGCGCGTGCTGGACGGTGCTGTCGCCTGTTTTGACGCGGTGGCTGGTGTACAACCGCAGTCTGAGACTGTGTGGCGGCAAGCCGACAAATATAAGGTTCCGCGGGTCTGCTTTATTAACAAGATGGATAAGGCCGGCGCGGATGCCGTGTACGCTACATCCACAATTGTGGACCGTCTCGGTGCACGTGCAGTCCCGATCAATATTCAGATTGGTGCAGAGGCAAAGTTCGCCGGGGTTGTCGATCTCGTGACGATGAAGGCGATTCTGTGGCATGACGAAACCATGGGCGCTGAGTACTCGATTGAAGAAATTCCGGCGGATCTATTGGACACCGCAAAGTCCGCCCGTGCGGCGTTGATCGAGGCGGTTGCGGACTCGGACGACGTGATCATGAACCTCTATCTCGAGGGCGAAGAGCCAACCGAGGAGCAACTCAAGGCCGGCATACGCAAGGCAACGATTGCGATGAACATCTTCCCGGTACTGTGCGGGTCATCCTTCAAAAACAAGGGTGTGCAGACGCTGCTCGATGCCGTGGTCGACTATCTGCCGAGCCCACTCGACATTCCTCCCATGATCGGCCATGACCCCGAGAACATGGAGCGAGAGATTATTCGCAAGGCGGATGATGCTGAGCCTCTATCGGCGCTTGGCTTTAAAATTATGACTGACCCTTTTGTTGGGCAGTTGATCTTCATTCGGATCTACTCTGGTGTGCTCAAGACCGGCGACACGACGCTCAACCCGCGCACCGGCAAGACGGAGCGTATCGGCCGTTTGCTCAAGATGCACGCCAACAAGCGTGAAGAAATTACGGAGATCATGGCCGGGGATATTTGCGCGGCCGTCGGACTCAAAAATCTGATTACGGGCGATACCATCTGCTCCGACAGGTCACCGGTTGTACTTGAGTCGATCGACTTTCCCAAGCCGGTGATTGAAGTTGCAGTAGAGCCTAAGACCAAGGCTGATCAGGAAAAAATGGGCGTTGCACTTTCGAAGCTAGCCCAGGAAGATCCCACCTTCAACGTACGGACTGACGTGGATTCAGGCCAGACGATTATTGCCGGAATGGGCGAGCTTCATCTGGAAATCATCGTCGATCGGATGATGCGCGAGTATAAGGTTGAGGCGAACGTAGGCAAGCCGCAGGTAAATTATCGCGAAACGATTCGCGGAAACGCCGATGCGGAAGGCAAGTACATTCGGCAAACTGGCGGATCAGGAAACTACGGCCACGCCAAGATCCGCATTGCGCCGAACGATCCGGGTAAAGGCTACGAGTTTTCAAACGATACCAAGGGCGGTACCATTCCGAAGGAGTACATCAAGCCGATCGATCAGGGCATCCAGGAAGCCATGCAGGGTGGCGTCCTGGCCGGCTACGAGATGGTTGATATCAAGGTGTCTTTGTATGACGGCAGCTACCATGACGTCGACTCGAACGAGATGGCCTTCAAAATTGCCGGCTCAATGGCCTTCAAGGAGGCCGCCCGTAAGGCCAAACCTGTGCTGCTGGAGCCTGTGATGGCAGTGGAAGTAACGGTGCCTGAGGACTATATGGGCACCATCATTGGCGATCTCAACTCGAGGCGTGGACGGATCGAGGGCATGGAAATGGTTGGCAACACGCAGGCAATCCGTGCCTCCGTGCCGCTTTCCACGATGTTTGGTTATGCCACTCACATGCGCGGAGCGACTCAGGGTCGTGCCAACTACTCCATGCAATTCAAGCAGTATGAAGAAGCGCCGCGATCCGTTTCGGAAGAAATTATCGCCAAACAGACTGGCAAGGACAAAGAACGCTAGTCGATCCAATCAGGTTATGTCGTATCAGATTTGAACCATGAACTTAGGAGAACATTATGGGCAAGGAAAAGTTTGACCGGTCGAAGCCGCATG
>CAXTQE010000169.1:0-7474 GCA_964246225.1 uncultured Acidobacteriaceae bacterium
CCCCATTGCTCGCCGGCCCGCACCTGCCCCACCACGTCCACCTTGGCGCCCGCGCTCCACTCCTCCGCCCGCACGGCAAAGCCATCCCGCGTCGCCCGATCAAACGGCGGCTGATCCCGGTCCGCGCGCACGTCCTCCGCCAGCACCCTTCCCGCCGACTCCAGCAGCGCCATCCGCGTCACCCCGGCCTTTGCCCGCGCCTCGCGCAGCACGATCGCCAGCGCCTCCCCAAACTCCACTACCTGTCCCGGTGCCGACCCCATAGCTCTCCCTTAGCAAACAAAAAAGCCCCAGGCATTGCTGCCCAGGGCTTTTCTTCTTCCATCGCCGTCTACTTCTTGCCGGCCTTGAACGAGTTCTTCACCGGCTGCCCAAGGTTGTTCAGCAGGTCCTTCACCTCAGGAGCAAACTTGCCGGTCGGAGCCAGTTCCAGGTACTCCTGGTAGGCTTCCAGGCAGCCCGGAGGCAGGACAAACTTGTTCGTCTTCGGGTCCAGCGTTGCCTTCGGAATCAGCGACTGACCCTTGATGTAGTAGGGGTCTGGACGCTTCGGGTCTGCCTGGATCGCCTTGTCCGCCGCCGCGCCCGCTTCATCCAGCTTGCTCGCGTTGAAGAAGATCGCCGCCTCGTTGCTATAGGCGGAACCCGCGCTCGAAGGCAGTGCCTTGGCTGAGTTTTCGTACGCCGTCGCCGCATCCGTCAGCTTGCCGGACTTCGCCAGCGCCTGTCCCAGGTTCAAATAAGACGCCGCCAGGTTCTCCGGGCTCGGCTTCTTGTTGTTCGCATTCAGGTCGATCGCCTTCTGGTACGAGGCCGCTGAATCGCTGTACTTCTGCAAAATCGCCGGGTCGGTCTGTGAGGTCTTCGCCGCCTTCGCTGCCGCTGCCGCCGCATCCGCCGAGGCCAGCTGCGCCTCACCCAGGCTCGCCCACAGCACCGGCTCGTCCGGCTTCTGCTGCGTCAGCTCGGAGAGCGACTTCACGGCGTCGTCCGCCTTGCCGTTCTTCTCGTCCAGCCGCGCCTGCGCCAGAGTCTTATTGATGTTCGCAATCTTGAGGTTATCCGCCGTGATCGACGCATTCTTCTTCTTGTACTCTTCCAGCTTCGCCCGGTCTTCCGGACTCATGCTCTTCAGGTACTCGGCGCGCGTCATGTCGAAGTCCAGCGGAGCATCCTGGCCGCCCTTCAGCGTCACCTGCTGGAAGTCGATCGTCTTGCCATCCGCAATCACGACCACCAGGTAATCTCCCGGAGTGATGTTCGCGCCCTTGTAGTCGCCGTTCGCATCGAGCGGAAAATCGAACTTGTACGTACGATCCTTCTCCGCGCCTTTGTCCGTCGTCAGCTTCACGTCGCCCGACTTCAGCGCCGCGCCAACGGGGTTCGTCACATGTCCATGCAGCGTCGCCGTTGGAGGCTGCGCCGCCGCCGGAGATCCCTGCAGCAGAGTTGCCGCGGCTGCGCCCATCAACGCCAGCAACCGACTGATTCCTGATAGTTTCTTCACTTCAATCTCCCCTGAGAGCTGGTGTCGCGCAATGCCATTGCTGCTTCAAAAAGTTCTAGCAATCTTCCGTGCCGCGACGTGCGTAAGGTATCGGGTCGTCGCTTCCCGCATCGCGAAAAGCTCGTAACCGCAACACGCAACTATCGCATACACCGCAGGCTTCCTGCTCGCTGGCATAGCATGACCAACTTACATGGAACGGCGCGCCCAGTTCAACTCCCAAGCGCACAATCTCGCTCTTGCGCATCCGGATCAGTGGCGTCTCCACCTGGATGTCGCCCTCTTTGGTGCCCATCCGGATCAGTTGGTTGAACGCCTCGTAGTACGCAGGCCGGCAGTCCGGATAACCGGAGCTGTCCTGTTCGACGGCGCCGATCAGCACTGTCTTCGCACCCAGAACCTCCGCCCAGCTCACCGCCGCGGACAGGAAATGCGCGTTGCGGAAAGGCACATAGGTCACCGGAATCGCGCTCCCGATCGCCTCCTCCTGCTCCGCCCGCGGAATCGCGATCGTCGCATCCGTCAACGCCGACCCGCCAATCCTCCGAAACAGATCGATCTTCAAATGCAGCAGCTGCCTGGCTCCGGTCAGCTCTACAATCGCCTCTGCCGACCGCAGCTCGCGCGCCTCGGTCCTCTGCCCGTAACCGAAGTGCAACGCATACACCTCGTGCGTCTTCGCCGCCAGCGCCGCGCACACACACGAATCCATGCCGCCCGAAAGACACAGCACCGCCTTGGGCCGCTCACTCATCGCCCACCCCCAACTCCGCCTCCATCAGCAGTTGCACAGCCTCCGCCTCGTCGGTCCCGCGCACCTGCAAACGCACCCGCAAGGCTAGCGGATACAGCGCATTCGCGTTCGCGCCCTGCAGAAAACACTCAATGCCGACCGACTCCAGCATGCCTTTGGCCATCTGCGCCTCCACCGGATCGCGAAATCGCCCAACCTCCACCAGCCGATGCTCTTCCAGATCCTGCTGCACCGAGCTCATCTACTTGGCCTCATACGACTGCAGGTGAAACGTGATCGTCCCCCAGAACAGCCGCGCCCGGATCTGCACCGGCAGATGTCGCGCATCATCCGTGTACCAGATCCAGATGTTGCCGCGGTTCTTCACAATGCCTTCGTCTGCCGTCGGTTGAACGCGGATCGTCTGAAACGTTCCCGCCGGCGTCTTGATCTCTTCCTTGCCTTCCACCTTCATGGCCACCGTTACGGTGCGCATCGAGTCCGCCAGGGGAAACCGCACCTGCTGGCCCACCACCAGCGGCCGCGAAGCCACATAGAAGATCGCCGACAACGAATCCGCCACGCAGGCCGGAATCGAAGCCTGCTGCGTCGTCGTCGTACCCTTCACCAAGTTCCGGTTGATCTCGCTCTGCTTGCCCGTTCCATAGTTGAAGGTCAGATCGCCGCTCACCTTGCGACGGCCCTCCTGCATCTGTTTCTTGAACCCCACCGAGCAGCCCGTCTTCGTATCGAATCCGGCCTCAAACCGATCGATGACGGGAAAGATCATATTCACGTTCCCGACCGAGTCCGCCGTCGCCGTCACCGTCTCGACCGATCCCTGCTGCTCCAGGTGAAACACCGCCGTGCCTGCCGTGAACACGCGCCAGTCAACGGAAAACGTCAGCGTCTGCCTCGCCGGAAACACGTACCCAGGCTCAGGCGGCGGCAGCGTCGGGATCACCACCGGGGCTGCCGGCTTGCCCAGTCCAAGAATCTGCGCACCCATGAAGGATGGGAGGCTCACCGAAAAAAGGAGGAAGGTCAGGGCAGGATAAAGGATCCGCGTTCCGCGTTGTGGCAAAGTCTTTCCCCTGAATCTGAGCTCCCGAAACATCCTCTTCGGGGTGGTACAAGGGCGAAGGCTCAAAGGAGACCATGGCGCTCCGCCAGCAGCCGTAAAGCCAATGCGAGGTAGATCGCTCCGGCCCCCATCAGGGAATTGTACTCGCGGTGATGCAGGTAAAGCGCCCGCGAGAAGCCGCCCCGTGCCTGCGAAGACACCGCCGCACGCAGTCTCGGCAGCAGACGCGGCACCTCGGCCGCATATCGTTCGAACTCCACAAAGCGGCCCCGCAGATACTCCTCTTCGCCCTGGATGGTCGGCACGTAGATCGCCGTAAACAGCACCGCCAGGCACCCAACCACCACCCAGCTCGCAGAAGCCGCGCCAAACCCGAAGGCAATCAGCATGGAGCCCAGGTACAGCGGATTGCGCGTATGCGCGTAGGGTCCGGAGGTGGTCAGCTCGGCATTCTTGCGCACATACCCGGCCGCGTACCCGCGCAGCCAAAGTCCCGGAACCACCAGCAGGAAGCTCGAAAGCATCGTCCTTCCGGTTGGCCGCGCCAGAAATAGAAACAGCGCCGTAAACGCAAATCCCATCGGAACCCGGATTCGCCTTGCTACCTGCCGCCAGCCCGTCCGTTCAGCCATCCTGCCGTTTCACCTCATCCAGCAAATCGTGGGCCGCGGCCAGCACCTCATCCACTTCAATTCTACCGAGCCCGGCCTCGGTCTCCGTGTGCCGCCGGTAGTCGATCAAGCTGCTCGCATGTCGTAACACCCGCACATGCGCGCCAGGGAACTCCGGTCCATTGCGCAGCGGGTCCGTCGGCCCAAACAGCGCCACCACGGGACGGCCGAGCGCCGCCGCCAGATGCACCGGCCCCGTGTCCCCGCCGACGACCAGCGAAGCCCTGCGGCTCAGGGCGATCAACTGCCCTAGATCGCACCTTACTGGCTGTGCTCCCGACGCTGCCGTCTCCGCCTCCACACCTTCGCCTTCAGCGCTCCCTCCGTTCACCAGAACCTGCATTCCTGCCGCGCGCAAACGCCGCGCCAGCTCCGCATACCGCGCCGCCGGCCACTGCTTGGCCCCCCAGCCCGCGCCCGGACAAAGCAGCACACACTCCTTATCGGCGGCAACGTCAGAAAGCATGAGCTCGCACCAGCGCTCCGCCTGTGGATTTCGTGGAAGCTCCACCGCCGCCGGCCTGAGCCGCGCTCCTACCGCTTCGCCCACCAACTCGCACGCTCCCGCAACCACGTGCCGCGCCTCAACCTCTACCCGCTGCCCGTAAAAGACTGCCGCCGCTCCCTCACGGGGTTTGCTCGCCCCGACAAACCGCCTCGCCTCCGCCATCCAGCCAATGGCTCCCGACCGAATCGACCCCTGCAGGTCCACGCAGACGTCATACCGCTCCGCCTGCAACTCTCTTCGCAGGTCCGCAATCCCTCGCAGCGTTCCCGCCGAAAACGGTCGGCGCTTCCACTCCCGCGTGCGCACCTCGTGCAGCCGATCCACCACCGGCATCTCCGCCCCGCGCGCCTGCGCGCCTTCGGTGGCCAGCAGCGCACTCCACCTCGGCTCGATCGCCCAGCCTATGAAGCACCCCGGCAGCGCCCGCCGCAGCGCCGTCACCGCCGGCAAGCCATGCAGCACATCGCCCATCGCCCCCACGCGCACAATCAACACGCGCAGCGGCCTCTTCGCACTCATCCGGCCTGGCGTCTCCTGCCCCAAGCCCTCATCTTCTCACCCTCCTGCGCGCACCGCCCGCAGCATCGTCGCGACCGCCTCCGCGTCAGCGTCCAGCGCCACGGAGAGGCGCACCACCTCGACCGGCCCAACCTCTTCCAGTCTCGTCCGCCACTCCGGCAGGAGCTTCACCGCATCCTTGGCCGTCGTGTAGAACCCGTCCGCTCCCGTCCTGCGCGCCGTCGCAACGATTCGATCCACTTCCCCCGGCCCATACCGTTGATGGTCGCGAAAGATCACCCGCCCCGCCGCCTCGCACCCGGCTTGCTCCAGCATTCGCAGCAAACTCTCCGGCCGCGCAATCCCACAGAACACCACAGGCCTCTGCAGCCGCCGCTCCGGAAGCACCAGCTTGCGCCGAATCACCCACACCTCCGCCTGCGTGGACCGCGCGACCACCGGCCGAAGCCGCTCCGCCTCCTCCTCCCGAAGCACAACCACCCCGGCCCGTCCGAGACTCCGCAGCGGCTCCCGCAGGTTCCCCACCGGCAGCAGCCAGTCCTCCGCATCCTCTGCGGTCAGCAGCACCACATCGAGCGCCCGCGCTAGCCGCCGATGCTGAAACCCGTCATCCAGCACATGCACCCTCAACCCCGATCTCAACTCCGGGTGCCCCATGTCTCGCTTCTGAGACATGGGTTCTTGCCCCTCCGCCAACTCTCCCGCTGCAACCCGATCCGCACCCACAAACACCTGTAGTCCCGCCCGCGCCATCTCCAGCGGCTCATCCCCAAACCGCGCCGCCGACCCGTCCGCCTTCACCTCTTCGACCGAACCCGACCGCCGCCTGTACCCTCTCGACAGCACGTCCACGGCCAATCCCTGCTGGTCCAGCAAATCCGCCAGCAGGAGTACGACCGGCGTCTTGCCCGCGCCCCCAGCCGACAAACTCCCTACGCTGATCACCGGCCAGCGCAGTGCATGCGCCTTCTGGAAGCCCGCTCCGTAAAGCCGGTTCTTCACCCCCAGGCCTGCCCAATACAGCGGCAGAAAGGGCAGAGCCCAAGGCCTACGCACGCAGTAAGTCCAACAAAGCCGCCACGGTCCGCTGCGTGGCTCCGGCCCGTGTTTCAAATACGGATTGCCCCCGCCGGCCCGTCTCCTGCGCCGTCTCACGGTCGTTCAGTAGCTCCACCAAGGCGGACCCCAGCTCCCGCTCATCCTGGACAATGCGGATCCCGCGCGCAACGACCATAGCATCCACAACTTCGCGAAAGTTCTCATACGACGAGCCCACCACGATCGGCACGCCAAACCGCGCCGGCTCCAGCGGATTATGCCCTCCCCTGGACACCAGACTGCCGCCGACAAACGCCACATCCGCAAGCGCATACACAGCAGCAAGATCGCCCAGCGTATCCAGCACCACAATCGCCGGCGAACGCAACGGCGCCAGCGGTTCCTTGCTTGCAGACTGCGCCATCAGCTCGCTCGCCAGATACACTCCTGATTCGGGATCAACCTGCCGGGCCAGAGCAGCCACCGAGCCAAACCGCTCTGCATGCCGTGGGGCCAGCAGCAGAACTAACTCGCCGCAGTTACGCCAAAGCTCCGGCCCAAGCCGCAGCAGCATCGCCTCTTCCGGCTCAAGCAGGCTTCCCGCAACGATCAACCTTCTTCCCGCCAGCAGAGGACGGATCGTCTTGACGAACGGTGTCTCCGCAGGCTCGAGGTCATACTTCAGATTCCCACTCACCACGACCCGCTCTTCCGCCACTCCCAGCTCCCGCAACCGCTGCGCGCTCTCCTCCCCCTGTGCCAGAAAGACCGTCACCTTCGCCGTCATCTGTCGCCACAGCCCCCGAACCGGCATCGTCCTCCGAAAGCTCCGGTCCGACACCCGCGCATTCACCACCGCCACCGGCACCCGCCCGCGCTCGCACTCCGCCAGCAACCTGGGCCACAACTCACTCTCCACCAGCACCACCAGCGACGGCCGCAGCACCTGCAGGTATCGTCGCACTGCAGACCGAAAATCCAGCGGAAAGAAAAACACCGGCACGCCTGCCAGCCGCTTCCGCGCCACCTCCTGCCCCGTCGCCGTCGTTGTCGACACCACAATCACCCATCCGGGCAGCGCCTCCCGCAACTCCGACACCAGCCGCTCGACCGCCAGCACCTCGCCCACACTCACCGCGTGCACCCACACGACGTGCCGCCTTCCGGCCACCCATGCGACCGCCGCCCGAAGCTGCCGCGGTACTCGGCCCAGGCGCTCGCTCAGCCCCGCTCGATAATGCCCGTTTGCTGCCATTCGCCACAGCCACCACGGTGCGCTCAGCCCCAGGCCCAGCGCCAGCAGCAAACTATATCCCGTCATTCCCATCGTTCCCGCCGCCCTCGTCCGTCCCTATAGGTCTCTATCGGCGGCCGGCGCCAAAACTTCACTCAAAAGATCAGCGAGGATGATAAT
>CAXTQE010000170.1:0-7319 GCA_964246225.1 uncultured Acidobacteriaceae bacterium
CATCTCCGCCCGCACCACCAGCCGCGCCCTCGTCCATCAGCCCACCAAGGAAAACCCCGCCGACCCCGAGCGCCTGCCTGAAGCCGCCGCGGCCATCGTGCGTCTCACCTCCGCCCTCGCCACCCAGCTCGCGGAAGCCGGCACCTTCGAGCACCACATCCCCAGGGACTCCCCCGCGCTCGGCGGCGCCATGACCCCCGAAATGCTCTTCATCACGCCGGTCACCTCGAACCCCAACGCGCAGTCCCCCCTGCTCGAGGTCTACGGCACCATTGACCTCCCGCTCGTCCCCGTCCTCCTCCGCATGGAGCAGACCGGAGTCCGCATCGATCCCGCCTTCCTCCGCGATATGTCCTCCCGCCTGGCCGTCACCATCGACACCCTCGGCGAAGGCATCTACGCCGAATCCGGCCACCGCTTCAACATCAACTCCCCCAAGCAGCTAGGCGAAATCCTCTTCACCCAAATGGGCCTGCCCAAGCCCATGAAGTACGGCAAGGGAAAGATCGTCTCGACCGCGCAGGACGTCCTCGAAGAGCTCGCCGAGCAGCACCCCATCGCCGCCCGCGTGCTCGAATACCGCCAGCTCCAGAAGCTGCGCGGCACCTACCTCGACGCGCTCCCCCAACTTGCCGACGGAGAAGGCCGCATCCACACCACCTTCAACCAGGTCGGCACCGCCACCGGACGGCTCTCCTCCACCAATCCCAACCTCCAGAACATCCCCATCCGCACCGCCATCGGCCGCGACATCCGCGCCGCCTTCATCGCCGCCCCCGGCAACCTGCTCATGTCCGCCGACTACTCGCAGATCGAGCTGCGCCTCATGGCTCACTTCTCGCAGGACCCGCTCCTGCTCAACGCCTACCGCACCAACCAGGACATCCACACCCTCACCGCGTCCGAGGTCTTCGGCATCCCCGTCGATCAGTTGGACAAGGAGACCCGCGCCCGCGCCAAGGCCGTCAACTTCGGCATCGTCTACGGCATCTCGCCGTTTGGCTTGGCGGTCCAGCTCGGAATCGACCAGAAGATCGCCAAAACTTACATCGAAACCTACTTCGACCGCTACGCCGGCGTCCGTCGCTTCATCGACGAAACGCTCGAAACCGTCCGCCGCGACCAAGCCGTACGCACCCACTTCGGCCGCATCCGTCCCATTCCGGACATCGGCTCGCGCAACCCCAACATGCGCGGCTTCGCCGAACGTACCGCCGTCAACACGCCACTGCAGGGCACCGCCGCCGACCTCATCAAGCTCGCCATGATTACTCTCGACCGCGAGATCGCCGCCCGCAACCTGAAATCCCGCATGACGCTCCAGGTCCACGACGAGCTCCTCTTCGACGTCCTCCCCGAAGAAGCCGAAGAGATGCAGGCGCTCGTCAAACATGAGATGGAACACGTGGCAAAGTTCTCCGTGCCCATCGTCGCCGACGTAGGCTTGGGGGATAACTGGCGCGACATCAAGTAGTCTGCTATCTCTGCACAGGAGCGACCATGGATCAGCCAGTAGTTACGGCTCTCATTGCGGGAACCATTTCGCTAATTGGCATTGTTGTCAGCGTTGTGACCTCGAACGTTCTCGGTAAGAAACGTGACCACGAAGCTGACTGGAGAAAGATGAAGCTGGAGCATTATAGGGAGTTCATAGCCGCACACTCCGCTGCAGTCCATAGTGCCGCAGATATACCCGCCAAGCGACGCTATGCCGATGCGGTCAACAGCTTGACGCTAGTGGCTCCTCCCCAGGTACTTGCAGCTCTTTACAGCCATCAATCCGAGACATCGGAGCGCAATTCTGAACGAAGCTTAAACCAAGTCGAGAAAACACTAAGTAATCTACTGCGCCTGATGCGAAGAGATTGTCAGCCGAAGCCGCCTTTAGATGATTCCGATTTCATCTTCAAAACGTTTGATATTCCGCGTCTCGGAATGAAGAATGAGCAAGTTTCCTGAGTTTGTTCCTTACTTAGCCATCAAAAAGCCAACTCAAGAAATGGTAAACTCGCTATATGGAGGTCCGTCATGCAAACCCTCATCGATATTCCCGAAGCGGACCTTACCCTGCTTGATAGACTAAGCCAAGACCGCCAGACCACTCGCGACGAACTTGTCAGAGCAGCCGTAACTAGCTATCTTTACGCCCAGCAACTTCCGCAAGCCGTGGATGAGGGTGCCTGGAAGAAGGCATTCGGGTCATGGGCTCACAAGGGCGAAGATGGACTGGCTTACCAGGAGCGCCTGCGCAGCGAGTGGTAAGCGAGCCTGTACTCTTCGACACGAATATCTTGATCGATTTCTTGAACGGGATTCCGCAAGCGGAGCATGAGATCGATATCCATTCTGACCGCGCAATAAGCGTCATCACCTGGATCGAAGTTCTCGCGGGTACCTCTCTGGCAGATGCAGACAAGACAAACGATCTCCTTCAAGCGTTTGCAACAATACCAATCACGTATGAGATTGCCGCGGAGGCAGTCTTGGTAAGGCGTGTCAGCAGACTGAAACTCCCGGACGCCCTGATACTCGCAACGGCTCACGTTGAAAATCGGGTTCTACTTACCCGAAACACAAAAGATTTCCGAAGTGACCATCACAGATTTCGAGTGCCTTATCAAATTTCATTTTGATCTGCGTTCTATATAGAGACTCGCCATGCAACTTACCACCCGTCGCACCCTCGGCCGCTCCGGTCTACCCGTCAGCCCGCTAGCCCTCGGCACTATGACCTTTGGCAACAAGAAGTGGGGTTCGCCTGACGACGTTGCCGCAACCCTCTTCCACGCCTTCGTCGAAGCCGGCGGCAATTTCATCGACACCGCCGACGTATACAGCGGAGGCCGCAGCGAAGAGCTTGTCGGCCAGTTCATCGCGGACCGCAAGCTCCGCGACCGGGTCGTCCTCGCCACCAAGTTCAGCTTCAGCGGCGGCAACGGCCGCAAGAACCTCCATCGGGCGCTTGAAGGCTCGCTCCGCCGCCTCGCCACGGACTACATCGACCTCTACTGGATGCACGTCTGGGACCGCGTCACCCCGCCCGAAGAGATGCTGCAGTCCATGGGTGACCTGGTCCGCGCCGGCAAGATCCGCTACTTCGGCCTTTCCGATGTGCCCGCCTGGTACGCCGCGCGCATGGCTACCCTCGCCCAGATGCACAACGTTCCCGGCCCCGTCGCGCTGCAACTTCCGTATTCGCTTGTCGAGCGCACCATCGAGCATGAGCATGTGCCCGCAGCCCTGGCGCTCGGCATGGGCATTACTCCCTGGAGTCCGCTCGCCGCCGGCTTTCTCACCGGCAAATACAGCCGCGGCTCCGGAGATGGCGCCACACCCGGAGGCGGGCGGCTGGCCTCAAACGACCAGCCGTTCCGCTTCTTCACCGACCGCAACTGGACGATCCTTGACGCCTTGCGCGAGGTCAGCGGAGAAGTGGGCAGATCCATGGCGGAGATCGCATTGGCCTGGACGCTCGCGCAGCCAGGCATGACGTCTCTCATCTTTGGAGCTTCAAAGCCTGAGCAGCTAAAAATCAATCTGGCATCGCTTGAGGTCGAGGTTCCCAGACCCGTGCTCGCCCGTCTCAACCAGGCCAGCGGCTTTCCCGCCGGACACTTCTATTCGCTCTTCGAGGACGGTGTGCATCGTGGCATCTTCGGCGGAACCACGGTCCATGGCTGGCTCGAAGACCGGGAGTGGCGAACAGCGTAACCAGGACTTTGTCTCCTGATAGACTTAGGACTCGCGTTCAGGTGCACATCCGCGCCGAGTCGTTGGCTTGTGCCGCCAGACCAGCCAAGCAACTCAAGGAAGACTCTCACCGTGGCAAACGAAACCCGCCTCCAGCAAGTGGACGACCGAAAAGCAGCGCTCAAACAGGATCACTTCCTCACTACCTCCCCCAGCGGTCTGGAGTGGGTCGGCGAAAATCGCAAGTCCGTCATCGTGACGACTTCAATCCTGTTCGCCGTCATCGTCCTTGCCGTCCTCGCCGCGGTTCTCTTCAGCCGGCGCTCGGCTGCCGCCTCCTCCGCCTTCGGACGCGCCATGCAAACGTACGAGTCTCCGCTCGTCACTCCCGGTGAACCGCAAGAGCCCGGCGTCACCGTCTACAACTCCGCCGCCGAGCGCGCCAGGGCTGCTAACACTCAGTTCCTGGCCGTGGCCCAACAGTATGCTTCCACCCGCGACGGGAAAAACGCGCTCTACTTCGCCGGCATCACCTCGATGGAAGCGGGTCAGACTGCCTCCGCCGAGTCCAGCCTGAAGCAGGTTGCCGACTCCTGGAACAAGGAGCTCGCGGCATTGGGTAAGTTCGCGCTGGCCGACCTCTACCACGGTACCGGCCGCGACGGGCAGGCTATCGATCTGTACAACCAGCTCGCCGCCAAGCCCACCGACTCTATCCCCGCCGGCCTTGCCCAGATCACCCTTGCCGCGCTCTACACCGACGAAGGCAAACCGGAGCAGGCGCGCCAAATCTACGCCCAGCTGAAAGATAAAGATAAGGATGCCAAAGGCCTGCAAGGTCCTGCCGGCTCCATCGCCGCACAAAAGCTCAACCCCGCTCCGGCTGGCGGCCCGACACCTCAGCTCTAACTCCCTGCACCCTCGTACGTCAGAAGCCATGGATCTCGTCTTGCAGATGAGATGAGGTTGAACGGTCACTGATAAACTCCGCCGCACCGAGTGCATCCTGCCCTGTGTCCGCCCGTAGTTTGGAAACCGCCTTCCACGTGTCTGCTTTGCTCGACACAGGCACCCAGAGCGGAAGCTCCATCTTCAGAAACGTCGACAGCGCATGGGCTTGCGGCTCATACAGCAGCCGGATCGCGGTTAGCCTGCGCATGCTCTCCGGATCCCCGCACAAACGCATGTGCATGTCGCCGAGAAGCTCGCACACTGCTCCGAAGGTCTCGGAGGGCAAACGATCTGGATCCTCCATCTTCTTACTCCTGGCCGACGGCTCCACCTGAAACACATGCCCCACATCCACCAGCGCATGCCTCGCCATCGCGAAAGTTAACTGCGCCTGACGCGCTGCAGCCCCTTCCATTGTAGTAATCAGCAGCGCGCACGCGTCCAGCACAGACACCAGCGCCGAAAGCCAGCTCTGATTATCGTGCTGCGACCGGTAATAGCAAAGAATCGGGTACGAGATGTGCGACTCCAAAAATTCTGCCGACCACCGTTCCCACTCCGCAAGGAGCGTGATCAACTCCGCCTCGCCACCCTTGTAGGCGTGTCTTCGCAACAGCTCGGTCGCGGTCGGCGGAGATCCCGCTCGCCCATCAAGCATCGCCACGCTCACCTCACGATGCGAAAACGCCTGATACAGTACCGGCACATACCCGATGACCAAAGCCACGAATCCCAGGCCGGTGCCCGCCTCAACGACAATCAGCGTCCGCGCCAGCAGACTCTGCGGCGTTACATCTCCCAAACCTAGCGTGAAAAGCGTTGTCCCGCTTACATAAAGATCAGTACTTAGAGCAGCAAGCAGCGACCGATGCCCGTTCATGGCATCGCTGAACGGAGTTCCAAGAGCGAAGTAAAGGAACGCAAATCCGGAGACCAGCAGCACGGCCCACAGACCAAGAAGCAGAAGCAATGACATCGGGCCATAGATACTGTAGATCTGCTCTCTCACCTTCCGATTTGCTGTCAGGCTGGCACTCGCAACCCACGGCCCCCAGGTAGCCCGGTAAAACAGGCGCGTGATCCTGAACCGGCCTCTCGGACGGCGCGGCAAAATAATAGTTTGGAACGCATCCACAATGACCCCAAAGCAGAAAGACAGGCCAAGCAGCAGACTCGCAACACGCATCGGCGAACTCCTCGTCGAAAAGTACAACTTTGGAATTAGACAGAGTGAAAAACCGCACGATGCATTTGTAAACGCATCCATCTGCTGTCATTCTTTTCTTGACTTCGTCTTACCCGTGCTTTCCGATGAGATCGTGTAACACTCACGCTTAGATCGCTTCCTTTCTCGAACCACCACGTACGTCGGCTCACCCCGACGAGCCACTTACCGAGACCCTATGCGCATTCTGGTCGTGGACGACGAACCCATCATCGCAGAGACCCTGCTGACGATCTTTCGTAAGAACGGCTTCGACGCCAGCTCGGCCGGAGACGCAGACCAGGCGCTCGCCTCGGTACGCGAGAGCGCCCCGGACCTGGTCCTTTGCGATATCGACCTGCCCGGCAGAGATGGCATCACGCTGATGCATGATCTCGGCCGTGAGTTCCCAAACTGCCCCATCTTCGTGCTCACAGGCCTCTATCCTGCGTTGAATCGTGTCCGGGAGTGCGCCCTCACGCTTTCGCAGCCGGTCAGCATCTTCACCAAACCGTGCCGTCCCACAGACCTGCTCGATTCCGCGGGCAAACTGCGCATGACGACCGGACCGGATGCCTGATCTCGGTCGCTTCTTCATTCTTCTCGGTCTCGCTCTCCTGCTCATCGGTCTTGCTCTCCTGGGCCTAAACCGCCTTAATCTCCCTATCGGCAGATTGCCGGGAGACTTGAGCTATCGCGGAAGAAATTTTTCTTTTTCGTTTCCCATAGTCTCCTGCCTTCTCCTCAGCGCATTGCTGTCCCTGCTTTTGTGGATCTTCGGACGCATACGCCGCTAAAGCTGCTCAAGCCTGTCTCAATCTCCGGTCGTCCGTCCAGCAAGCCGTACCCGTGAGTTACTTTCGTGTACCTTTCTCGAGGAAGCCGCCGGAATCGCGAACATCCGTGCAGTAAACTCAAGCCGTGGACCATGACCGATGACCGATGACAGCTCCATCCCGAGCTTCCTAAGCCTTCGCACACCGGCCACCCGGCGGCCGAAGACCCGCAGCGCCGGCTCGGCCCGTACCCCTCAGCAGCCCAACGCCAGCGCAGGCCAGCTCGCCTTTCATCTCGTTTCGCCTGAGCCTGTCCCTCCAGTCCCGACCTCCACACCTGTTCTCCGCGAGCCCGTCCTCTACACCGTCCGTCAGCTCATCGCCGAGCTTCGCGGGCACCTCGAATCCACCTACACCGGCATCCTCCACGTCGAAGGTGAAATCTCCAACTACCGCCCCGCCGGCTCCGGCCATCTCTACTTCACGCTCAAGGATGGGGACGCCCAGCTTCCCGTCGTCATGTTCCGCCGTCACGCCCAGCTCCTCGGCTTCAAGCTCCGCGACGGCCTTGCAGTCGAAGTCCGCGGCCGCATCACGGTCTATGAGTCCCGCGGCCAGCTCCAACTCGTCGCCGAAACCCTTCGCCCCCGCGGCACCGGCGCCCTCCAGCTCGCCTTCGAGCAGCTCCGCGATCGCCT
>CAXTQE010000171.1:0-7198 GCA_964246225.1 uncultured Acidobacteriaceae bacterium
TCGCATCCGCGACCGCATACAGTCGTGGCAGCTGCACTACGACGTCGTCCCCTGCCGCTCGAAGAACCGCTCCATGAACTTAGTGTCGAACTTGCCCGACCGAAACTCCGCATCCGCAAAGATCTTCTGGTGCAGCGGAATGGTCGTATGGATTCCCTGCACCACAAACTGGCTCAGTGCCCGCTGCATCTTGTTCATGGCCTCCTCGCGATCCTTGCCATGGCAGATCAGCTTTGCAATCAGCGAGTCGTAGTACGGAGGCACCACGCCCTCCGCATACTGCGCCGTATCTACCCGCACACCATTGCCGCCTGGCAGGTTGAACGCCGTAATCCGGCCTGCGCTTGGCGTAAATTTCTCCGGGTGCTCCGCATTGATTCGGCACTCGATTGCATGCCCGCGAACCTCCGGCACCCGCGGCACAATCTCACTCAGCTTCTCGCCCGCAGCGATCCGGAGCTGCGCCTTGACCAGGTCCACCCCGGTGACCATCTCGGTCACGCAGTGCTCCACCTGGATGCGCGTGTTCATCTCGATGAAGTAGATCTTGCCGTCCTCGTCCATCAGGAACTCGATCGTCCCCGCATTCCAGTAGCCGATCTCCTTCAGCGACTTCTGGATGACCTTGCCCAGCTCTTCCCGCTGCTTGGGCGTCACCTGCAGGCTGGGCGCCTCCTCGATCAGCTTCTGGTGCCGCCGCTGGATCGAGCACTCCCGCTCGCCCAAGCTCATCACGTTGCCGTGCTCATCGGCCAGCACCTGGAACTCGATATGCCGCGGCCGCTCGATGAATTTTTCCATGTACATCGCGCCGTTGCCGAACGCGTTCGCCGCCTCGGTCGAAGCCTGCTGGAACATCGATGGCAGCTCCTCCGGCGAGCGCACAATCCGCATCCCGCGCCCGCCACCGCCCGCCACCGCCTTCAAAATCACCGGGTAGCCGACGCTCTTCGCCCACTCAAGCGCCGCACCTTCGCTCTCGATGACGCCGTCTGACCCCGGCAGGATCGGCACCTTGGCCCGTTTCATGGTCTGTCGCGCGGTCGACTTCTCGCCCATCATCCGCGTCACCTCCGGAGGCGGCCCGATGAACTTGATATTCGAGGCCCGGCACACCTCCGCGAAGTTCGCATTCTCGCTCAGCAACCCGTATCCCGGATGGATCGCATCCACATCCGCAATCTCCGCCGCTGAAATCACCGCCGGCACATTCAGATAGCTGTCCGCCGACCGCGGAGGCCCAATACAGATCGCTTCATCCGCAAACCGCACATGCAGCGAGTTCCGGTCTGCCTCGCTGTACACCGCGACCGTCCGAATCCCCATCTCCTTGCAGGCCGAAATCACCCGCAGCGCAATCTCTCCCCTGTTTGCAATCAACACCTTACCAAACATTCCTCAACCTTCCTACGAACAAAGGGCAGCCGCTCACCGGGCGCGGATCGTGAATAGCGACTGGCCATACTCCACCGGCTGCCCGGCCATCGCAATCCGCGCCACCACTTCGCCTGCCGCGTCGGACTCAATCTCGTTCATTAGCTTCATTGCCTCGACGATGCAGAGCACTTGTCCGACCTCAACCATATCTCCCGCCTTGACAAACGGAGCCGAGCCCGGCGAGGGCGAGTCGTAGAACGTGCCCACAATCGGCGACTTCACCGTATGCAGCGCCTCCTCGACCATCGGCGGGGCATCGGCCGGCGTCGTCTCCGCCACAGGATGAGCATGCGCCACCACGGCCGGGGCCATCGCAGAAGACGGTACGGACAGCATCTGCGCCATCCGCTCCATGTCAAAGCCCGCAGCCGGAGCTCCCGCCGGGCCCGCAAACTTGACCCCGACTTTAAGGTCGCCCTTTTCCAGCTTGAACTCGGCGATCTCGTTTGCCTTCAGAAACTCAAGCAGCTCCCGCAACTCCTCTAAATCAATCCCGTCCATCCATGTCTCTTCCTGTGCCCGCGGGGCACGCAAACTCTACAGTTCCATCCAAGCCTTGGTCGTCGGGGTCAACACCTCGCAGCCCGTCGCCGTCACCAGAACCGTGTCTTCGATCCGGACCCCAAAACGTCTCGGCAAATAAGCACCGGGTTCAATTGTAACGATCATCCCCGCCTTCAGGACCTGCGTCTGATTCTTCCCCAGCCGCGGACCCTCATGGATCTCCACTCCCACGCCGTGCCCGGTCGAGTGGGGGAAGAATTCCTCGAGCCCCGCCGCCCGCAGCACACTCCGCGACGCTTCATCGACCGCCTCTGCCGTCACCCCGGCCCGCACCGCCTGCACTCCGGCCTCTTGCGCCTCGAGAACCGCCTCATATACCTCGCGTTCGCCCACGCCCGCCGCTCCGCCGCGCCGCGCCGCGCCCATATGCACGGTCCGCGTCATGTCCGAGCAGTACCCTCCCAGCACCACCCCAAAGTCCAGCGTCACAAACCCCCGCCGCGGAAGCTTCGCCGTCGTCGCCCGCCCGTGCGGCAGTGCCGACCGCTCTCCGCTCGCCACGATCGTCTCGAACGACATCCGCTCCGCACCCTCCAGCCGCGCCATGTATTCCAGCGCCAGCGCTATCTCCATCTCCGTCGCTCCCGGCACCACGTGCTCCAGCACCTGGTCGAACAGCCGGCACCCCAGCGCCGCTGCCTCCCGCATCCGGTCCTGCTCGATCTCGTCCTTCACCTCGCGAAGCCCCGCAACCAGCCCCGTGGTCGCCACAAACCAGCTCTTCCGCAGCTTTGCCGGAAGCGCCGCGCGCATCGTCTCGAGCCCCGCAACCGTCGTGCTCGCCGCATCGAACCCGCACCGGGTCACGCCCTGCTCAACCGCCATGGCGCAGGCCGCCGCGATCGCCGACTTTTCTGCGATCACCACCTTCGCGCCCTCTACCTCGGCCTCCGCCTGCGTCTTGTAACGCCCGTCGGTAAACATCACAGCTCGCCCGCCGCGCAGCAACAGAGCCGCGTTCGACCCTGTAAATCCAGACAGATAGCGTACATCCGCCAGGTTGGTGACCAGCATCGCCTCTGCGTCCGCGCGCTTTACCCCCGCGGCTAGTCTTCGCTTTCTCGCTCCATAAGGCATCCGATCATCTTAGCCGACTGCGCACCCGCTCGCCCAACCCGCTATGATGATCTATGCCTACGGTTGTCCAGCTCGACCAGACGCGAACGCCGGCCCTGCTCTCCCGGCGCACCTTTGTTGCCGGTTCCCTTGCCTCCGTTGCCGCAGTCGCCCTCTACTCTAACCAGTGGGCCCGGCATGAACTCCAGATTGTTGAGCGCACCTTTTTCCTGTCCAACCTGCCCGCGGCGTTCAGCGGATTCCGCTTCGTCCAGATCTCCGACATCCACCTCGAGGAGTACACCGAGGATTTCTTTCTCCGCCGCGTCATTCACGAGGTCAACGCGCTCAAGCCCGACCTCCTGCTCGTCACCGGCGACTTCGCCAGTCGTGGCCCCATGCCGATTGATGTCTCCTTCGCCGCCGCTGCCCGCTGCGCCGAAATCCTCAGCACCCTCACCTGCCCTGTTCGCTTCGGCGTCCTCGGCAACCACGATGCCATCATCGGCTCTCGCATCATTCGCGACCACATGGAGACCAATGGCCTGCCGCTGCTCGTCAACCAGTACGTCCGCATCGACCACGGCGGCGCTCACATCTTTCTCGCCGGTGTGGACGACGTCTCCTTTGGCCAACCGGACCTGAATCTGGCGATTCCCCCAAACCCCGATGCGCCTGTCCTGCTGATGGCGCACGAGCCCGACTATGCCACCACAGTCGCCTCCCACCCTCGCGGCCACGACGTCGATCTCATCCTCTCCGGCCACACCCACGGCGGCCAGATCCGCATCCCCGGCGTACGCCCCCTCGCCCTGCCGCCCCTCGGCAGACTCTTCCCGCACGGTCTTTACCGCGTCGGTAGCTCGCAGCTGTACGTGAATCGCGGTATCGGCACCGTCGGCGTTCCCTTTCGCTTCAACTGCCCCCCGGAGATCACGGTCGGCACACTGCAACCGCTCATCCCCGTCTAGGACTTACCTCGCCCGCCCCGCCGGCTTCTTCTGCTTCGGCATCACGGCGACGTTGCTCTCCACCCGCACACCACTCTTCTCAAGCATCCAGGCATCTACCAGGCTGCGCTTGAACCGCCACCGGTTGCCCAGCTTGAACGCCGGGATGGACCCCTCGCTGGCATAACGATAAAGCGTGTCGCCGCTGATCCCCAGATACTCCGACGCCTGCCGGATATCCATTACCTCGCGCAAGATCGCTTGGACCGCACCTGACATGTACTGCCTCCGCCGGCTATCCCAGCCCCCTCTTTGTACCCCGTTTCTCACCTCCGCACAACTGCTTTCTTCAGCCTTGACCCGCATCGTCAACGTCGGCTTGACCTCAAAAGTTAGCGCGTTTGCGAGGCTCGCCGTCAGCACACCTTGGGCACTCTACCGCGGGCGCCACCAGTCCGACCGCACCTCCACCCCATCCTTTACCTCTGTCGGCAATCCCGGCTCCGGCGCGAACAGAGCATCGCCACGCTGCGCCGCCAGCGCAAACACCCGCTCGATCGGCTCCCGCCAGCCATGTAGCGCCAGGTCGAAGAGCCCCCAGTGAACTGGCATCATCCGTCCGCCGCCCAGCTGCCGAAACGCATCCAGCGCCCCATCTGGCCCCAGGTGAATGTCCCGCCAAAGCTCGTTGAACGCACCAATCTCGAGCATCGTCAGGTCAAACGGCCCATACTCCTCGCCCAGCGCCGTAAAACCATCCCACAATCCCGAGTCCGCCCCGTAGTACACCCGGTGTCGCTCCCCGGCCAGCACAAACGCCGCCCACAGCGTCTCATTCCGGTTCGACACGCTTCGCCCTGAGAAATGCCGGCTCGGCACCGAAGTCACCTTCAGCGTCTTTCCCCCCTGTCCTTCGACCGCCACGCTCTCGGTCCAGTCCAGCTCGGTGATCCGCTCCCGCGCCACCCCAAACGCCTCCAGCTCCGCCCCCACGCCGAGCGACGTGACCCACCGCAGCCCCGGACGCTGCGCCGCCAGCGCCTGCGCTGTCCCCTTGCCTAGGTGATCGTAGTGGTCGTGCGAGATCAGCACCGCGTCCAGCTTCGGCAGCGCCTCGAGCGCAAGGGTTGGCGCAAAAAACCGCTTCGGCCCAAACCACTGCACCGGCGCCGCCCGCTCATCCCACACCGGATCGATCAGCAGCCGCACCCCGTCCACCTCCAGCAAAGAGGCTGAGTGTCCAAACCAGGTCACTCGCAACCCACTCGCAGGTTCGAACTCGTACACCTTTGCGTCCGTCCGAAACGGCCCCAAAGGTACCCGCGGCTCCCGTTCGCTGCGAGTGGTGAAGTACTGCGGAAGCACCTTCAGCATCATCGTGAAGCCGCCCAGTTCGGTCGGCACCGGATTCTGAAACTTGCGTCCTAGCTTTGCTGCCCGTTCTATACGCGCCATAAAAAATGAGATGCACGTGAGCTGAAGATTTCGTGCCTGCTATCGAGGAACGCAACGGGGATGGATATGGAAGCCGTTCGTCCTTGCTCGCGGGCTACCTGAAAGGCGACCACCTCAGGCCTTCGCATGCGCTTCATCCGCATAAAATGCCGCAATCGAGCTCGCATACTTCTGCTCCACCACCCGTCGCTTCATCTTCATACTCGGCGTCAGTTCCCCGCACTCCACCGTCCACTCTTCCGGGACCACGCAGACGCGCTTCATCGTCTCGTAGTTCGCCAGCTCCCGGTTCACCTCATCGACGATCCGCTGATACTCCGCCTTGACCCGCGCATCCTCAACCAGCGCGCCAGCCCCGACCGCCGTCACCCCGTGGCTCTTCGCCCAACCCTCCAGCGCGGGGAGATTCGGTGAGATCAGCACCGAAAGATACTTGTGCTTGTCTCCCACCACCGCCGCATGCGCCACCAGCACATGGCCCTTCAGCTTATTCTCGATCGGCTGCGGCGCAATCATCTTGCCACCGCTGGTCTTCAGCAGCTCCTTCTTCCGATCCGTGATCGAGAGATAGCCCTCCCCATCCACGTTCCCAATGTCCCCGGTCTTGAACCAGCCATCCGCGGTAAACGCCTCCGCCGTCTCTGTCGCCTTGTTCCAGTAGCCCGCAAAGATCGACGGACCCTTTACCTCCAGCTCGCCATCCACGGCGAAGCGAATCTCCACGTTCGACAGCCGCTTGCCCACAGTCCCGATCCGGTGCTCCTGCGGATAGTTCAGTGCGATCACCGGGGACGTCTCCGTCAGCCCATACCCCTCAAAGATCCGGATCCCCGCATCCGCAAACCAACCCGCTGTCTCCATGCCCAGCGGCGCGCCACCCGAGACCCACGTCCGCACCCGTCCGCCAAACGCCTCCCGAATCTTGCCATACACCAGCTTGTTCCCGAGCGACCAGCCCACTCCGCCCGGGGTCCGCCCGTCCAGCGTCTCCTGCCGATGCTTTTTTCCCGTGGCCAACGCCCACTTCAAAATTCTGCTCTTCACCGGAGAAGCCGCAGACTTGCCCTCCACCGCCTGGCGGATCTTCTCGTACACCCGCGGCACGCCCACGAAGATCGTCGGCTGCACGGCCTTCATCGCCGCCGGCAGCAGGTCGAACTTCGCGCAGTACGCCAGCCGCGTTCCATGGCACATCAAGGCGTAGTCCAAATGCCGCGCCGTTACATGCGACAGCGGCAGAAACGAGATGCAGCTATCGTTTTGCGTAAACCCGAACGGCCGCGTCGACACATTCACATTGCTCGCCAGGTTGCCATGCGTCAGCCGCACCCCTTTCGGCTCGCCCGTCGTGCCGGAGGTGTAGATGATCGTCGCCAAATCGCTCGGCTCGGCCGCGGCTACTCGTGCGTCGAACTCCGCATCGCGCCCCGCGTGGCCATCCGCGCCTCCGATTAGCGCACGGAAGCTTTCCGCCCCTGCATGCTCCCCCGCATCCATCACGATCACGTGCTCGAGCGCCGGACACTCTCCTGCCTGCCGCAGCTTCTGGTACTGCTCCTGGTTCGAGACCACCGCCACCCGTGCCCCAGAGTCACGCAGCATATACCCAAGCTGTGCCGCGGTCAGCGTCGAGTAGAGCGGCACATCCACGGCCCGGATCGCCAACGCCGCGAAGTCGGTAACCGCCCACTCCCAGCGGTTCTCGCTTAGCAGCGCAATTCGGTCGCCCTTGCCCA
>CAXTQE010000172.1:0-7097 GCA_964246225.1 uncultured Acidobacteriaceae bacterium
GTGTGGCCGATGGCTTGCGCTCGGATGGGCAGTATCAGTACCTGTTCGCTGCTGCTGCTGGCGCTTCGGGGTGGCGGTCCGGCGCGGGTGGGCAGGAAGGTGTTGGGCTGGGCGCTGGGGACGGCGTTGTTCGATACAAGCGGTAATCTGCTGTTTGTGGCGGCCAGCCGGGCGGGACGGCTCGACGTGGCCGCAGTGATCGCGTCACTTTATCCGGCGTCAACCATCCTGCTGGCGGCGTGGATGCTGAAGGAGCGGCCTACACGGCGGCAAGGGTGGGGGATGGCGGTAGCGGTCGTGGCTGTTGTGCTGATCGCAACTTAGGCTTGCACGGCACCTAGAGCTTGATCTTAGACACGTCCACGGTGGGCTTCGGGTAAGACAACTTGAGGGTAGAAAGAGCGTCGACCAGGATGCCGGAGATGGCGACGTTGCGGAACCACTTGTGGTCGGAAGGAATGACGAACCAGGGGGCATGTTTGCGGCTGGTCTGCGAGAGGATCTCCTCGTAGGCGTCCTGGTAATCGGACCAGAAAGCGCGCTCCTTGAGGTCGGCTTCAGAAAACTTCCAGTGCTTGTCCGGATCGTCGAGGCGATCCTGAAGACGGCTCTTCTGCTCGTCCCTCGAGATGTTGAGGAAGAACTTCAAAACAAGGGTACCGTTTTCTGAGAGCATGGCCTCGAAGTTGTTGATCTCTTCCAGATGTTCCTCGACCTGCTTCGACGTCATCTGCTTGTGCACCCGGGGGGAGAGCACGTCTTCGTAGTGGGAGCGGTTGAAGATAGTGATGATGCCGCGAGCCGGAGCAGCGGCGTGGCAGCGCCAGAGGAAGTCGTGGCGGGCTTCGAGCGGGGTGGGCACCTTGAAGCTGGCGACCTCGCAACCTTGGGGGTTGATGCCGGAGAAGATGTGCGAGATCGTGCCGTCTTTTCCGGCCGTATCCATTCCCTGCAGGACGATAAGAACAGAATGCTGCTGGCCGGCGTAGAGAACCTCCTGCAGCCTGGCCAGGGCTTTGCCGTTCTTCTCGAGCAGCGCGTCCGTCTTCTGGCCGTGGGTGAGGCCTCCGGTAGCGGAGGTGTCGAAGTCGTGGAGGCGAACTTTGGTGTGGGGCTCGACGAGCCAGGGGGACTTGACTTTCATGGGTCTCCTCGAGCTTTCGAGTCGGTTAGCACGCAGATAAAAGGTCTTATTACTGCTCTACGAAATAGCTATAGAACAAACGACACAAAGTGCGTTTACGACTTGAGAATGGTGTCCTGCGAGGTTTCGGTAGCTTTGGGTGTAACGGTGTGGGCGGTCTCGCCAGGCTTGTTGACTTCATCCTGCACGCCCTTCATGCCATCCTTGAAGCCGCGCAGACCTTCGCCCAGACCCTTGCCGAGCTCAGGCAGCTTTTTGCCGCCGAACAGAACCAGCACGACCACGGCGATGACCATCAGGTGCGTTGGTGTAAAGAACTCTCCCATACTCTTCTCCCCGTGCCGCGCTTACGAACGTCAGCAGAACCGCGGCAACGTCGATTATCTCACTTATAGGAAGGACGTTGCGCGACCTCGAGTGGATGCCCGTCGGGGCACGCGGAAACCGGGCAAGACGTTATATCCTCGTGAAAAGAGTTTGTTTGCCCGATTGGACACCTGAGAGCGATGCAAAGATGGACGAGTTTGGTGGCGTGCGGCCTGGCCTGCGCTGGATTGGCCCTGTTCCCCGGCCAGGTGAAGGCACAAGGCAAGCTGGCGGCGGCAGCGCCGGTGACCTACGATAACCGCTACGAGGTGTACGGAGGCATCAACCTCCAGAATTTCCAGGCTGGACAAGACCTGCCGAAGCGCATGAACCTGGGCGGCGTGGAGCTGAACGGGACCTACTGGCTAACCGGCAAAATCGGCGTGGCGGCGGACTTTCGCGGCGAGGCGGGAACGACGCCGGTGCTGGCAAATCCGTATACGACGCGGCCGCTGGTGGTGCTATACGAGGGGCTGCTAGGCGCGCAGTATCGCGGGCCGAAGAGCCAGCGAGCAGCGATCAACTATCACGCGTACTTCGGTGTGGGTGCGGGAGACTTCACTCATACGCCGGTGCCGGCCGGGGAGAACATCGGGCTGTATACGAATCGGGTGAAGCCGATGGCGGCGCTGGGAGCGAGTGTGGATTTCAACCGGTCGCGGGCTTTGACAATTCGGTTGTCGCCGGATTTGATTCTGGAACACTTTGGAACGGAGACGCGGGAGTTCTTTGCGATTTCGGGTGGAGTGATGTATCGGTTCGGGCACCGCTAGCGACAGTGGGAGCCGGCGCTAGCAGACTTTTGCAAGGAAAGCGCGGCTAGGAACCTCCTCCAGTTTGCAGGAACTCGGGCGAGACGGGGTTCTCGTAGACGGAGTAGTCGCGGGTGACGACGGTCAGGCCGCTCGGGGAGACGAAGTATTTCTTCTTATCCTCATTTTGGTCGTAGCCGATGACGGTGCCGTCCGGGATGTGCACATCGCGATCGATGATGGCGTGGCGAATGCGGCAGTGGCGGCCGATGTTGACGTGCGAGAAGACAATGGAGGAGTCGACGTCGGCGTAGGAGTTAACGCGGACATCGTGCGAGACGACGGAGTTGCGCACGACGGCGCCCGAGACGACGCAGCCGGCGGCGACGATAGAGTTGATGGCCATGCCGGTACGTCCGGGCTCGCCGAAGACGAACTTGGCGGGCGGGTACTGGTAGGCGCGGGTGCGCATGGGCCAGGACTTGTCGTAAAGGTTGAAGGTGGGGGTGACTCCCGCCACGTCCATATTGGCTTCGTAGTAGGCGTCGAGGGTGCCGACATCGCGCCAATAAAGAGCGTTCTGCTTGTTTTCGTCGACGAAGTTGAAGGCCATCATCTTGCAGCGCCCCAGCAGGCTGGGCAGGATGTTGTGACCGAAGTCGTGTTTGGAGTTGGGATCTTCGGCGTCGCGCATGAGCTCCGGCAACAGGACGTCGGTGTTGAAGATGTAGATGCCCATCGAGGCATCGACCATATCGGGCATGAAAGGCGAGCGGGCCTTGGTTTCTTTGGGTTTTTCTTCAAAGCAGCGGACTTCGCCGTTGCGAGCCAGCTCGACAATGCCGAATTGCGAGACCTCGTCGGGGCGAATGGGCAGAGTGGCCAAAGTGACGTCAGCGCCAGTCTCGCAGTGTTGGGCAAGCATGCGGGCGTAGTTCATCTTGTAAATATGGTCGCCCGAAAGAATGATGACGTGCTTTGGTTCTTCGGAGCCGATGGAGTAGATGTTTTGGTAGACGGCGTCGGCGGTGCCCTGGTACCAGGATTTCGAGACTCGCTGCATGGGTGGCAGGATTTCGATGAACTCGCCAAGTTCGTTCGCTACGACCGGACCCCAGCCTTCGCGGATGTGGCGGTTGAGCGACAGGGCTTTGTACTGGGTAAGGATGTAGACATGGCGCAGGTCGGAGTTGATGCAGTTCGAGAGCGTGATGTCGATGATGCGGTATTGGCCGGCAAAGGGAACGGCCGGTTTGGCACGGTCGCGGGTCAGGGGGAAAAGGCGTTCACCGGCACCGCCGGCGAGCAGAACACCGAGCGTATCTCTCATAGGGACACCTTCCGCACAAAGTCGTGTCCGCTTAGCTTACTGCCTGCAGGACTTTCGTGGGATGCGCAAAACACAGGTCTGGTCGCTGGATGGATGAGGTGAGCTGAAAGGGGGAGCCGGATTCGCTGAAGGTGTAGCAAAGTGATACAACTTTTGTTCCCAAGTCGTGTACTTTTTTCTTATTCTCTCCCCCATCCGTGTTATTTTTACTTTAGTCCTGCGCTACTTACTCCCGTGGAGTTTCTCATGCGTCTTTCTGCTCTTCTATCTGTTGCCCTGTTCTCAGTTTCCGGCATTTCTGCCTCCCACGCTGCCAATCTGGTAAGCAATCCTGACTTTTCCTACAATCCTGCGACATACACGTTTCCGGGGTATGGAGTTTCCATTGCCGGCTGGCACGAGGGCGGAAGCAGCGTGGGCGCAACCGGGTTTAATCTGGACGGCTTTTACAACAATGGAACGTTGCCGGCGGGCGACTCGACGGTGGGCTTCATCCAGACCTCGGGCGAGCTGAGCACAACTCTTCGCAATCTGGTGGTGGGCGAGACGTACGAGCTCAGCTTTCTTGAAAACGCGCGGTCGGCAGATGGGTATGGCTGCTGCAATGCAAGTCCCACGGTGACGGTGTTTGTCAACGGTGTGACCGTGGTTGCACCGACGACGATCAGCGCGGTAGGCGGGTCGAATTCTTTCATGGCGGTGTCGGCGGACTTCATTGCGACGCAGCGGGTGGAGGACCTGACGTTTGCCGCGAACACAGGCGGGGCGGATGGCACGGCATTGTTGAGCGATGTGTCGGTGGCACCGGCTCCGGAGCCCTCAAGCCTGGCACTGCTGGGAACGGGGCTTTGCGCGGCCGCGGGTGCGATCCGGCGCAAGCTGAAGCGGGCGTAGCTGAAGACGAACATGGCGGAGCCCAAGTAAGGCTCCGCCATTTCGACAACAAACTATTGCTTTGAGGAATCTTCGTCTTCAGTGAGTGTGATTCGGAGCGACCTTAGAAAGGAAACGTCATTGTTGGTGAATGGGCCCTCGCCCGGCTCGCCTGCAGTCAGCTGTAAGGGTGCGGACTCCTCCTCTACTTCATTGAGCCCGATCGTGGCCTCGAGCATGAGGAGGACGTCGAATCCTTGTTCCCGGATATTTTTCACGACGCCCGCGATGTTTTCTGACTCGGAGACGGACTCGTGGATGGCTTCTCCAAGTTTCTGTATGAGGTTCTTCACCTTCTGATTCAATCGCACCTCCGGCATCCCGTTGCTTTCATTTTACGTGATAGAAACACTTCGGAGCGACTGACCTGATTGCAGCTTCCGCGGGGTGAAAGCGACCGGATGGCCCAGGAGTGGTCCAGCCCGCGTACATCGCGTGATTTGACCATCCTGCTGGACCGAACGTACTGCGAAAGCGTGCAGGGTGCCATGCGAGAAAAGTGGGATGGAGTAGAGCCTTACGCTACGGTATGGTGGTCGGCCCAGGCGGACTGCAGCGTTTTTGCGAGGTCGTCAACGGACTTTCCACTCGGAGGCGATGTCTGGAGTGTACGCGAACGTTTGATCAACGAATAACCGAAGGCAAAGGAGACGCCCGCCAGGAGGAAGATAACTTTTTTCATAAGGTGAGACTTCCGAGGTGGAGTGAAGCAGCCGTGTTTAACATACACGCTTTCCGGTGTAAGCAACGGCGGCGGAGGGCGCACGGATTAGACTTTAGGCATGGATCGCGTTCGGTTTGGGAGAGCGTTGGGAGCAGGAGCGCGGGAGGCGGCTCGCGCGCTGGTCAAGGCGGCGGATGCGGCGGCGGCTCCAAACCCAACCGCGGCTGGAAGCACGTCCGCCACGGCACGGCCGACGCCTGAGACCGTGCGTCCGGAGATCGATTCTGCCCGCAAGCCGGGTGGGGCGGGAGCTCGGGCGGCCTCGCAGGTCGTGCGCGTGCGGAGATCGGCGGCGACCACGACGGCGGGTGTGCGCGAAGGGAGTTCGCGCTTCGGCAAGGCGGTGTGGCGACCCGTTGTGAAGCTTTCAGGAGTGCTTTGGCTGGAGATGACGGGAGTCTTCTTCGGTCTCTTTGCGGTGACTGCGGCGGTAGGAATATGGAAGAGCCGCGGGGAGCTGCATGGAGGCGCGGCGGCAGAGCACCGGCTTTGGTTTGCGGCAGGCATGCTGATCGTCTTTGGGTACTTTTCAGTTTCGAGTTTTCTACGGGCGCGGCGGCGGAGTCGAGGGTAGGCCTGCGCCTCTACCACAATCTGCCTAGGTGGACTGGGGAGTGGGCGTAAGAGTGGTGGCGTAGCGGGCGCCGAGGAAGAAGATAGCCGCGCCGAGAAGGAGCGCGAGGAGGGTGGAACCGAGGCCGTCGGCGAGGTTCGAGCGGTCGCTGATGGCGCCGATCAGGGCCGGCGAGCAGGCATCTCCCAGGGCGTGGATGGCAAGGAGCTGGCCGGCGAGGGCGGTGGCGCGGATGCCAGGTTGGACGGCGTTGACGGTGGCCGCATTCACCGGTCCAGAGCCGAGGAAGATCAGAAAGATGGCTAGTGCGAGCGACGGCACGGTGAGGGCGGAAGTGTGGAAGAGGCGTGGGCCGAAGAAGCAGACCAGCGCGGGGAAGAAGGCGGCGAGGGCGCTCCAGGCAGGGACGAGGTAGAGGGCGGCGGGGTTCGAGCGGGACCAGCGCTGGGCGAGGGTGCCGCCGACGACGGTGCCGAGGAGTCCTCCGGCAACGGTGACGCCGCCCATGATGAAGGAGGCGGAGGATTGGGAGCGCCCATCGAGCCGCTGGAGGAAGGTGGGCATCCAGATGGAGAGGCCGCCGACGGTGAAGGTGACGGCGGCATATCCGCCGATGGCGCAGAGGTAGGCTGGGTTGCGCAGCAGGGAGAGGATGGCGGTGTGGTTGGGGGTGGGTTGAGCGGCCGAACTGCTGGCTCCGCGCGCGGGCTCCCGCATAAAGGCGGCGATGAGCAGGGCAAGAACGATGCCGGGGACGGCGGAAACAGTGAAAGACATGCGCCAGCCGAAGTGCTGGCCGACGTAACCGCCGGTGAGAAAGCCAAGGGCAGCGCCAACGGGAACGGCGATGTTGAAGAGGGTGAGAACGCGGTTGCGCTGGTCTGGGGGGTAGAAGTCGGCGAGGATGGCAGGGGCGAAGATGCCGAAGCTGGCCTCACCGAGCCCAAGCGCGGCGTGGCGGAAGTTGAGTGAGGCGAAAGAGTGGACGAAGGCGGTGAGGAGGTTGACGGAGGACCAGAAGAGCGCGGCGACGACGATCATGGGCTTGCGTGGGAAGCGGTCGCCAAGCCAGCCGGTGAGGGGCGAGATGAGGACATAGGTGAGCAGGAAGAAAAAGGTGAGCGAGCCGAGCTGGGCGTCAGAGACGCGGAACTCGGATTTGATCTGCTCCTGGACGCCGGCGAGAACGTAGCGGTCGATGTAGTTGACGAAGTTGAGCGCGGTGAGGACGGTCAGGGCGAGGGGGGCGCCGGCGTCCAGGAGCAGATCAAATC
>CAXTQE010000173.1:0-2827 GCA_964246225.1 uncultured Acidobacteriaceae bacterium
CCACCAGCAGAAAGACGTTCTGCGCCTTATGCGGCAGCGGGTAGTACACGCAGAGGACCACGAGCAGAAAAAGGGCGAAGGGAAACGAGTTGAAGAGCATAACTTGCTCGCCACCTCCTATTGATTTATATATGCGGACAAGAGTACCGCATCAGGATGTCCTTTGACACGGTATTTTTTAGAACACGGAAATTTATTCCGCATTTTCGCCATGCGCAGGGGGAGCGTTGTAACTTCACGGACAGGGTTGGCCGGCTGCGCCCAACGCCATAAGGTGAAGGGCCGTCTGCTTTAGGTTGATTTTGGATCAATTTCTAGTTTCGAAAGCGCATCTCGTCCGTGCTGCCTTCTGCGGTGATCCTCGTAGGTGGGGATTTTCGTTGATCTGCCGTTCAGCGTTGCGTCTGTACTGGCGTGGGGAGTATCCCATGATGCGTTTGAACGCTTTTCCGAAGGCGCTTTCCGATTCATAGCCGAGCGAGAGAGCTATCTCCAGAGAGAGTGTCTGGAGGTCAAAAGCCGTCTGCTTGCCAGCAGCATGCGCCAGCGGGTTAGGTACTCCATGGGTGAAGTTCCAACAACATCTTTGAATCTAAGAGCAAATCCAGACCGCGACATGCCTACGCTTGCGGCAAGCTGGTTCAATGTCCAGGCCTTATCGGGCTCACCATGCATGCACGCGAGTGCTCTACTAAGGTGCTGGTCGGTCAGCGCGAAGAGCCAACCCGTGCCCTCTTTTCGCTCGTCGTCCAGGAAGAGACGCAACGCATGGATGAGCATGGCATAGGCAAGCTGCTGCACGACCAGGGAGGATCCCGGCTTCGCTTCACTGACCTCTCTCTTCATGCGGAGATCTGCTCAATCTGGACAACCTGCGTAAGGGCGTGGAACAGAGCGAGGCTGTGATCCACACAGCCTTCAACCATGACTTCTCCCGTTTCATGGAGAGCTGCCAGGAAGACCGCCAGGTGATTGCGGCCATGGGCGAGGTGCTGATTGGGTCAGACCGCCCCATGATTGTCACATCCTCGATCGGCGCGTCCAACACCGTTCCGGGAACGCTGCCCATCGAGGACAATCCTACGGCAAGCTCCAAAGTGTTTCCGCGTGCAGCGACGGACGAAGCGGCGCTGGCACTAGCGGAGAAAGGCGTCCATGTAGCGATCATGCGAAATCCGCAGATACACAACACCGTGAAACAAGGGCTGGTCACCGATCTTGTGGAACTGGCACGGCAGAAGGGTCGCGCAGCTTATGTCGGTGAGGGAACAAATCGCTGGAGCGCCACCAACATCGTGGATGCAGTGGTGGTTTACCGACTGGCTCTGGAGCAGGTGAAGCCCGGAACGGTTTTTCACGCCGTCGATGAGGAAGGCGTCTCAATGAAAGATATCGCTGAGGCAATCGCAGCAGGCCTGAGTGTTTCTGCGGAGAGCATTTCGGAGGAAGAAGCCCCAGAGCATTTTGGGTGGCTCATCAAGTTCGTTGGCCGTGAGCTTACGGCTTCCGGCAAGCTGACCCAGGAACGGCTGAACTGGCGGCCTACAGGATCGGGACTTATCACCGATCTAAACGCGATGCAGCACTGAACCGTGTCGTGGAGCGGGGCGGCGGAGCCTCGCTTCCAGCTGTAGTCGCTGCAACGTTGAACTGCCGTAAACGTCTCCATTTACTCTGTTGCGCGATGAGGCGCTATTTTCTTGCGATGGCTCAAGGTACAGACAGCAACCAGAGCAGCGGTAAACCCCGCTGCAACGCCGACACTCAGTGCCCAGCGAGGGCCGAAGTGATTGGCAACCCAACCAACGATGGGTGCGCCGATGGGTGTTCCCCCGAGTGCTATGCCAACTCGAAGAGCCATGACTCTGCCCCGCATCGTTGGTTCTGTCGAGAGTTGCATGATGCTATTCGTACCGTTGCTTACCGTCAGGACAGCCGCACCGCTGAGTGCGAGAGCAGCCGCAAACCACCAGTACCCGGGCGCCAGGGCGGCCAGAGTACAGCCAAGACCGAAGACAGCGGCTCCCTTCGACAGAGACGCTAAAGTTGGTTTGCGGTAGCCGGCGGCAAACAGCGCTCCGGAGAGAGAGCCTACGGCCATGATGGAGGAGAGCAGGCCAAAGGCACGTGCGTCCGAGTGGAAGACATTGACGGCCATGGTGGAGATGAAGATCGGAAAGTTCAAGCCAAAGGTGCCGATCAGAAACAACATGATCAGAATTGCCTTGAGGTCCGGTTTGCTCCACACGTAGCGGAAACCCTCAACAAATCCAGACGTAGATCGATGCGCTCTGGCGCTTGCGTGCAGCTCGGAGAGACGGAAAAACGACATTGAGAGTAGTACTGCCGCGAACGAAAGCCCATTCAGAAGAAACGCCCAACCGATACCGACTTTTGCAATCAGCAAACCTGCGACGGCGGGACCAATCATCTGAGCGGCATTGAAGGAAGTGGAGTTCAGAGCCACAGCATTTGGGAGGTCCTGATCGCCTACCATCTCCGCCACAAAGGTCTGTCTGACCGGAGCATCCAGCGCTGCCACAGAACCAGATAAGAAGGCCAACACATACACGTGCCAGAGCCGGATCATTCCCGTGACCGTAAGAGTTCCGAGGACGAGCGCGAGCACACCCATGGCTGCCTGGGTGAGCATAAGGAGCTTACGCCGATTGAGACGATCTGCCGCCGAACCCGTCCAGGGCAGAAACAGAAGTTGCGGAGCAAACTGGAGGCCCATGACGATTCCAAGCACTGACGCGTTGTGCTGGGTCAGCTGCGTAAGCACGAGCCAATCCTGCGCGACACGCTGCATCCAGGTACCGACGTT
>CAXTQE010000173.1:2927-7031 GCA_964246225.1 uncultured Acidobacteriaceae bacterium
GTGTGCGCCTCTTCGCGGATATCGGTCATGGCATCGAGGGCAAAGGTCACGTTGAGCCCCAGCTCGTAGGCCTGGCGAGCGGTTGCTTCAACGCCACCGGATGTCGACACTCCAGTGACAACTACCTGGGTGACACCTTGCGCCTGGAGCTGGCTTCCAAGATCGGTGGTTGCGAAGGCGCCCCAGCTTCGTTTTGTGACGGCGATATCGCCTGGTTGCTGATCCAGCTCAGGCAGAAGTTCGGTCCATTCTTGGGAAAACGATAGGTTGGTGCGCGAACCCTGTTCCGTCCGTCCCGGCGCACGTCCCGCCACATTGACCAGCACGACGGGAAGGGTGTTCGCACGGAAGACATTGATGAGTGCGCGTGTTCGGAGAATGACTTCGCCGATGGGACGAATGAAGTTTCCACTCACAATGCCTTGCTGCAGGTCGATGACGATCAACGCGGTCTTTGGATCGAGAATAGAAAGCGACATAGTATTCCTCATTTCCCATACAAACGACGCGGTTGATAGAAGACACGGGGTTCAATCCTCAACCAACCGTGCAAGGAGGGCGAGCGCTGCTTGAAGCTTCTGCTGCTCGTGAAGCGAAAGCTTGTGCGAGATGATCGTGGCAAGCCAATCCTGTCTCGCGGCTCGGCCCTCCTGAAGCCACTTCAGGCACTTGGGCGTGAGAGATATCAGCGTTTGCCGGCCGTCGCTCAGGTCAGGGGTGCCACGGACTAAGCCGGACTCCTGCAACGGCGTAACGATAGAGCTCATGGACTGCGGGCGCATACCTTCCGCGCGAGCCAGACTGGAAACTGTTGCCGCACCATTCCTTTCGAGTCGAAGAAGGACCGAAGTTTGTGATGGGCTCAGATCGTTGCCGCCTCCGTGCTCACGGACACGCAGCTTGAGCTTGCGATAGACCGCGCGGATCTCGGTAGCGAGTGCCTGATCGAGCCCGATGGGGGGAGAAGGCTTTCGCTTGCTCACAAAACTAACATCGCATATCTACAGCTAATCTGTAAAGGTATACTGCATACGGCTTCGACGACTCCCGACGAGCAATCGTCAGGACGGTCTCGGCACCGGCCGAGTTACCTTCGAGATGCGTGATCACATCGAGCGCTACCTTGATCAGAAAGGCTTAGTTTTCGAGCTTTCCTGACTGCTCTCTGGAGGGCCAGACAGCACTACCACGGATGGCAACGATCCAGACAGCTCACAGTCAATGGTCCGTCATGGGCAAAGCAAACTGCAGTCCGCCTGAGGTCCACAAGCGGTTTTCGCCGCGATCCAGGTGCAGGGAGGATTTGTCGCCAAGGTCACGATCAAAGACCTCTCCATAATTGCCCACCGCTTGGATGACACTGGCCGTCCAATGCGGTTGCAGGCCTAGCAAGGATCCGATGCCGTAGCGCTGGCCGAGGAACTGCTGCAGCTCGGGCCGTGTGTCAAGCGTGGGCGAATTGAGTTGGGCATGGACGTTGGCCTGTGTGACACCAAGCTGTTCGGCTTCGATCAATGTGTTGAGCGTCCAGTTCACAAGGGAGGCGAAGACCGTGTCGCCGAAGGTGGCTGCCGCCAAGGGATCCTGCCGAATTAACTGGGGCAACACGGTGTATTCCGCAAGGCGCGTGCCCTCGATGCCGCGAATGTTGGCGAGCGAGGAGATGTCGCTGGTGAGGGCGTCGCAATTACCCGTGAAGAAAGCCGCTTCCATCTCGCCTGCCTCCGAGAACGGGTACCAGACATACGTGATGCCGTGCTTGACGGCGTAACTGTGCAGACCGGATTCTGCCTCCGAGGCGGTCAAGAAGCAGATCTTTTTGCCGGCAAGATCCAGGGGTGTGTGAACGGCGTTGTTCTTCGGCAACAGAAAGCCTTGGCCATCGAAGAAGATGGGCTGCGTGTAGGTGAATCCCCTGGCCGTGTTCGCCACGGTCGGGCTGCCTGAGGCCAGCAGATCGATGTCGCCTGCCATCAGGGCCGCGTTGGCCGCCGGCTCATCCGGGAAGCTCTTGACGACAAGCTGCGTGCCGGGCCCGAGTACGGCGACCGCGACGGCCTGGCAGAAATCCGTGTCCAGCGCCGCCCGGTTCCCATGGTCTTCGGCGCGTGAGTAGTCTTCTTCTTCCTTCGCAACGCCGCAATTCAGCATTTTTGTGCGTCGCACGCGATCCAGCACCGGATGCGAGAGCACCACGGGTGCCTGTACCTTTCTGGTGGGCACGGGCACGGGAGCCTGGGCCAAGGCTCCGGTTGCAAGCAGGGAAGAGAGCAGAATCAAGGAAGGGATTTGAGGAAGCATGCGTGTATGAGGCTCCGGAGACATAAGCAGAAGCGAACGGCAAAAGTTCTTGCCGCCAAACAGGACGCAGGCAGGAGAGCCAGACTGCGCTTCCTGCCTGCTTGCTGCTGAACGGGACTAAACTTTTCGAGGCGATCAGGGGGTCCAGGTGCCGGCGGTCGGCGTGCCCGGATCTGAACTCGGTCGCGGATTGAAGTCGACCGGAACGGGGTTTGCCAGGCCGGTGTCTGTTGGGGTGATCTGCAGGGTGGAGCAGCCGGTGTTATTCAGCTGCGGGATGGTCGCATAGAAGCTGGGCGCCAGCGTGTAGAAGCTGGCCGGTAGCGGCTGAGCGGCCCCCGTGAGGCGGTTATTGTCAAACGCGACAAGCATGTTTCCTACGTTTGGCACCCCGTCATCGGCCGGTCCAAGATAAGGCTGTCCGTAGGTGGCCTGGCCCTGCGTCCGCGCGGTCGCTTCATCTGGAAGGTCGGCCAGGGGAGTCAAGCCGTACAGCAGATCGATGAACTTGATGATGGAGCTGTGTTCATCGGCCTCATGCGCCACACCGTGCACTACGCCGTAGGGTGACATGACGATGTTGGGAATACGCGGGCCCTGGTCAAGCGCGTCGCCATAGGGGTCGTAGGAGCGGACCACCTCAGGCGCATGATCGTAGAGTCCATCGGTTTCGTCGTAGGTGATGATGATCGCACTTTGCGACCAGTAGGGGCTGCTGGTAATGGCGTTGACTTCCTGCGCCAGCAGCGCGCTCGAGATTTGCACGTCGGAGTAGCCCGGGTGATCGTCATCGCCGTAGAACACGGTGCGCAAGGCCGGGTTGGGATCTTGCGGGGTCAGACCCTGGATGTTGTTGTAGCCGCCGCGCAGGTAGAAGACACCCCCTGCGGAGGGCAGCGACTGACTCTGGATGGAGCTAAAGAAATCACCCAGGCCGTGCAGGTGCGAACTTACCGCGGGGTTGTTCGAGACGTAGCCGAAGTACTGCGGCCCGTTGTGGTGCTGGATGTAGTCCGCGTGGGTTGCGGTCGTGGTGGTGTCCGTTACCTCGTGGTCGTAACCCTGTTGGTACCAGCCCCAGTTGGTGGGCTTCACGCCCGCGCCGGCGATCTCCATGATGTCCTTTTCGACATCGGTGAGATCGGTCAACGGCTGCCTGTCGGTGGACACCGTTTGGAAGATGCTGCTGCCCATAAACGATAGCGGCAGCGTGGCAAAGGTGAGGTTGATCTCGGGATTGGCGGCCGCGGACATGGAGGGCTGACCGCTGCCGTAGATGTCCAACTGCGATCCCCAGTACGGGTCGCCGTCGGAGACGACTGGAACGCCGTTTCCGCTGACGGACTTGCCATAGGCCATCGTGCTCTGCTGCGGGTGCTTCACCCACTGGGTTTCGCCGGACTGGCCCGCGATCATGGCCAGGGCATTCGGGGTGGAGGCAGAGAGGACAGTCTGGTGGAAGTTGTCAAACAGAGTGCCGCGGTCCGCGTAGTTCCAAAGGACGGGGGCGGTGTTGCAGTCGACATAGCCCATTACCAGTTCGCCCATCTGCTTTTGCGCCAGGGTTGGGTTTTTGTTGGGCTTGCCATTGGTGACGGTTACGCCTTCTTCCGTGGTGGCGTAAGCGTCGTTCAGCGTGGTTCCGTTTGACTGCAGATCGATCTTGGTCTGGTAGGCGGTGTGCGAGTGGTTGACCGAATCTGTATCCGCTGGATAGATCGGCACGGAACTGCCGGCTGGGGAGACGATGGTTCCCGTTGGCGCGTTTCCCAAGGAGGGACCGAAAGCGGGATGCGGAATGGA
>CAXTQE010000174.1:0-6789 GCA_964246225.1 uncultured Acidobacteriaceae bacterium
GAGCGGATCACCGCCGCGAGCTAAACAGCGTGTCCACCAAACCGGCAGCAGCTCAGATCCCTAGTCCAGACCCAGGAACCGAGTCCGCATCGGTTTGCAGCAATCGAGGAGTTAGTGCTGCCGTCGGCGGGCGCTCCGAACCCGTGGCAGGCGGAGCTCACGTTCCTCGACGATGTGGTCTCAGGCGGCGCTGACCTCTCCGAGACGCTCGCCGCCCGCCGGGATCTCCTCCGGCGCACCTCGGCGCCACTCATGGACGATCTCTTCGTTGCCAATGGTGCCGCTCTGCTCGTCCTGCAGCCGGGCTTCGTCTTCTGGCCCCCGGAGCTCCCAGAGCGGATCATGGCGAAGCCGACGCAGGCGGATGTTTTCTACACAATCAGCGCCGTTCTCCAGAAGCTCCGCACCACAGCGCCGAAGCCAGGCGCACGGGCACTTCGCGCCAACTGGTTCCAGCAGACGCTGCTCGACCCTTCCAACCTTGGCCGGTTCAACGACGGAGTGATCCAGGCCAGCTTTCTCCGCGCCGCCAGGCCCACGGAGATCGACTTCTCGGGAGAGGTCGGCAGCCGGCTCGACGCGGCGCGGATCATCGAGCGTATCATCGCAGGTGCCCATCGACCGCGCGGCGAGGCCGCGAGCGAGACGCTTATCGCTCTCGGAAGCAAGCGCCTCCGCCTTCCACCCGCGAAGCTAATCGACATTCTGGCTGAAACCTCAACGCACCCGCCGCTTGTTGCCGAGCTTGCGGCGCTCTGCCGTCTCAGGCTACTCTAAATCCTTAGGTATCAACTGGAGGGACCGCATGCCGCTCGCCGAGTATTAACGGGTTGAAAAACCAGAGTCGCCGTTCGATGCGGTGTCGATATAGAATGAAAGGCTGATGATACGAACTCCCGACTGATCCATCTCTCCTTCGGGCTTTGACCCTCGCAATCCAGACTAGCAGATCCCACTCTCAAGGTTTCAGTTCGACCTTTATTAGGCTCCGGACCCATAAAGGGGATTCCGGCGCGGCTGGTTCTCTGATTCAACGTCTCTAAAGGGAGATTGTTGATGGAACAGGACCATTTCTGGCCGAGCGAGAACCAGTTTGCCCGGCTTGAGCCGTATCTGCCGACCAATACCCGTGGCAAGCCTCGGGTGGACGACCGGCGGGTCATCAGCGGCATCATCCATGTTCTTATGTCTGGTGGGCGATGGAGGGATGCCCCGGCCGTCTATGGCCCACGTAAGACGCTGTATAATCGGTTCCGACGCTGGGCGGCGAAGGACATATGGTCGAAATATCTTCCACGCACTGGCAGCGGCGGGTGGGCTTCCGGGGCGGTGCTGATCGACTCCTCCGCGGTCCGGGCACACCGCTGTGCCGCGGGCGGAAAAGGGGGGAGCACAGCCAGGCGATCGGACGCTCGCGGGGCGGTCGCACCACCAAAATCCATGCATTGAGCGATGAGCGTTGCCGGCCTGTCGCGCTCCTACTGACCGGCGGCCAGGTGGCTGACTGCAGCGCCGCCGATATGCTTCTCGACGCCATCACGCAGACCGGGCTGGTGCAAGGCGACAAAGGCTACGACACCAACGCCGTGCGGCAGAAGATCGAGGCCAAGGGCGCAGCGCCGAACATCCCGCCGAAACGCAACAGGATATGGAAGAACTGCTTCTCACCCGTGCTCTACCGCAATTGCAATGCCATCGAACGCATGTTCGGCAGGCTCAAAGACTTCCGCAGGGTCGCCACACGATACGACAAACTCGCCGAAACCTTCCATGCAACCGTCTGCATCGCCGCTATCGTCAGCTACTGGTTATGAGTCTGGAGCCTAACTCGCCCTCGGTTTGCTTTGCGGCGCTTCTTGAAGAAGCTAGGCAGATAAGTGGTGAGGTTCGATTTGAGAGAGGGTAGCGGAAGCTTTCCCCAGGAAGGTTGTCTGCCGAGGTGGTAGGTGCCTGCCGCCGATCAAGGGACAACCAACACATGCTGAAACAACCCGCAGTCACCGGGCGGTCCCGCACGACCGCTTCCCAACACGACATTGCTCTTCCCCGCGCTCAGGCTATCCGCATGAGCCTGCCGCCAACTCGGTCCGTGGCGCCTTTTCAAGGAAAGAGCGCGCAGGCGCGTATCTCCAGGCGGGTGGCTTTGAGGGCCGGATGGATGGTCCAGAGCGCGGGCACTTGCCTTGGACTGTCTTCACCTGCGTCAACCGCACCAGGCGTCCAGTTCCTCGTCTTTGTCCTTGAGCGGCTCGCCCTCGAGGCGGATGGGCCGCGCCCGCCGGCCTTGATGACCCTAAACCTGCATGCGGCAACCTCCGCGACCGCTTGGGCGACGGACTTCGCGCGGGTGGCGAGACAGCTGTACGCAATGATGCGCGTTGGGGCATGCAAGACGTATTTCCAAACCAAACTCTGGGCCTACGCAAACGCTGACCTGCCGCGGAGCGCCGTCATTCATGTCGACGAGGCCTGCGACCCTGTCAGGCTCACGCGCGAGAACGATGGCGTGCGCACAAAATTCGAAGGAGCCATTGCGTGACCGGCGTCAAAACCGCGCGGTCATATCGCCTGCGCGCGTGCACCGTGGTGACGACCGGGCCGTGGACCCCAGAGATCGTTGAATTCGGCCGCGTCGACATCGAAACGCATGGCAAGACATCGTTCGCTCTGACGAGCCGATGAGCGCGCTCTACCGGCCGACAGGCTGCTTGCCCGAACCGGACGATATTGCAGACATCGCTGAGGATGACCTCACCCAGCGTAGGAACTGCACGCCGTCGATTCTAAAAAGGGCGATCTGGGCGCCGACCCCGCCGGACGTGCTGGTGGCGCATGGCGCATCGAGGATGCGGATGCTCATTCCGGCAACCTCGCATATGCCCTTGCCGTGGATCTGCACCCACAAGGCGGCGCGAACGCTGTGCCCGGCGGCCCCGGGCTTCACGCTCGATGAACTGGTTGTTTGGCTAGGGCTATCCGCCGCAGACGGGCCGGCGTCGCACCATGACCGAGCTGCGGTCCAGGATCGCAGGCTTGCCGCGCTGCTCACCATGCTATCCCGCAGTGCGACCCTGAACCAAATGCTGCGGTTCTCGGCCGTGATCACTGCGCCGCTGGTGCCCCCGCCCCTGCCGGACGACGACGCCGGTTCGCAGCTGGTGCCGGACGATGAACTAGCCTGGTTCGCCCATCACGCGATCAAGCTGCCCATCCACGTCAAGCCGCGCGCGGCGCGGGAGAGGGCTCCCAGGATAGCGGCGGGCGGGCCGCGGGACGTGCGGTTCGACCCATACACGCTGCCGGACTGAATAACCGATCTTCTTCCGCCACGACCGCACGCCGCGCATTTCGCGCGCGTGCGGCTCCACTCGAGGAGTTGCCTGTGTCGAATTCAACCAGCCCGTCCAAGACGAGGCGGCAGCGATTCCATGCGCACGACGTGAATGCGTCCATACACGAAGCGATCTGTGATGTGCGCAGGCGCGCGAAACGCCAGCCTCTCGACGCCGACAGCGAACTTATCATGGTCTGCGCCGTGGCGGTGGACATCTGGCGTCGTCACGACAGACTGTTTCATAGCCGGTCCGAGATCAAGGACGATGCCGCACGCGTCAGACTGGCCGGCGCCCTTTGGGCGGCAGCTGATCCGATATTGCGGCAAGTCTGCGACCTGCGTTCTTCCACCAGGGAAGGTTACAGGGCACGAGCGGCTGTGTTCATGATGTGGGACGCGGGAGAGATGCTGGCGCGGGCGGAAACGGACAGAGTTATGGACAGATTGATCTTAGGATTGGTGTTGGACCTACTCTGATTCAGAGACAAGCTCACATGGGAGGGAAAATATTATGTCGAGCAATACGCAGCAAGACCTTGTAGTCGAGAAAAATAACGCGCCAACGATTGCCAATAGCCTATTTGCAGACCTGATCGAAATTGCGGACGGGAATGAGGCGATTGCAAACGCCCGGATGAAGGAGTTTTGCGACTTCTCTGACGAACAACACGCAGCAGCCCTTAATGCCCAGCGAGCTGCAGGTGACCACAAAACAAATGTAAACGCTTCGTGTTTCGGGCCGATCAGGTGGATGTTATCTTTGATCCGGCTGAGAAGCGGCAGATGAAATCGCTGGATCCGCTCGAGCCATAGGTAAGAATCCGCGGCCGCTTCAAGCATTGTTTGAATGGTCCTACCAGTTCAGGGCCTACGCGCCGTCGGACCTGCAGGCGGAGCTACTACGGCCATGCCGATGGCTGGGGCGACGAGGTAATCGGCTGGGTCAACTGCGCGGGCCGCCGGCGGCTTGACCTGCGCGTCGTCGGCTACGTCTCTGGGCGGGAACGTGGAGCGGGGTTCGTTAAATGTTCGACAAGGAGGCCGGGAAGGTTTGAGGTCTTCCTGTGGCCTCGGGAAGCGGCGAAGACGGCGGAAAGTCTCCCCCTGCCGTCGGCTTGGCCGCGGCCGCGACAGGAGAGCCGCATGTGCAACGACTTCGGGAACCGCGTCCCTTATGACGCCTATGTCGAGGAGTTCGCCGACCTCAGAATCCCGCTCGTGTTCCCGCCGGACCAAGAGCCCGAAGACGCGCTGGCGCTTCACCCGCAGCGGCGCCGCGTGGTTCTGCTTCGCCGGCATGATCGGCCGCGGGCCCGCCGATGCGGAAGCCTTCAGCCTCTTTACGGTCGATGCAGGTCTGGACGCAGCAGCCTACCACACGCGGCAGCCTGTGGTGCTGGACCGGGATGCCTGGGCCGGGTGGCTGGACGGCTCTCGGCCGGCGACGGACCTGCTTTGACCCTCGCGTGCCGGCACGCTGATTGTGGTGGAGGCCCCGCGTGACGCTCAGCAAACGACAAATGAACTGCGGTCCTGACCGTCTGCGGCATCGCCGTTATCGCCCATCTCGGCGCCGGTGCGCTGCTGCTCGCCAGCACTGCATACCGGGAGTCTACGCCATTGACATCGCGAACCGACGCGACAGACCGCGGCGTTCACCGCTTTGAGGTGGGGCTTGCTGGTGACTGAACACAGGCCACGGACGACCTCCCTAGGAACCGACGTCCAACACGTCATACTCGCGCGCATCAATGCAGGATGTGGAGGTAGAGGCCGACCCGTTTATTCGGTGGCAAAATGCCGGCCGCTGAGCGCGGCGATGACGAGGGAGAGATCGACCTCGTAGTCGATCTTATTGATGGCATCAACCTTCGTTCGGATTGGCAGTGGGTCGGTATAATGCCCGGCACCGACCGACCCGGGCTCATGCCCGACCATTTGGTCGATCAGCGTATCTGCGCCAACGAGCTTCTTCTTCAATGCAGTATCGAAATAATTGCGGAATGCATGAAACGGCGTTTGCGTGCTGCTAACACCCAGCTCGTTCCTCCAGCGACCGAACCACTTCGAGATGTTAGCAGCTCGCTGCGGGACACCCTTCTTATACTTCATGCCGGGCAGCAGAAGTCCGGATGGTGTTCGAGCCATGCCTATGGCGAACTCAGGTAGTCCCAAACGGACAAGATCCGAATGCAGCGGGATCGCGCGATCACCAGCTTCGGTCTTGAAAGATCGGAAACCATCACTGGTCAGATCGATGTAAGAGATTCCATCTTCCATACGGAAACCGTTCGGGTACAACATCGAGACTTCACCAAGCCGCATCCCGGTGAAGAGTCCGATTGTGATTGCCCAGAACTTGGCCTGCTCAAGCTGCACGGCAGGATCGTTACTGGGCGATATGTCCGGTGGATTGAGGAACAGCTGTGCGCTGAGCATCGTGACGAGCGAGTCGCGCGGAAATGCTTTCCGGCCACGACCAGCCAACCGCTGCTCCTTCTTTGCTTTCCTTTTACTGAAACGCTTTCCGGCAAATGGAGACTTGCCCCGATGAAGGAAAGCGCTGCGCGTCTCGCTCTCCTCCATCCAAGCAGCCCACGACGTGAACATCGTGAGATGCTTGTTCACCGTCTTCATCGTGAGATGTTTGGACAACATGTCTGCCTGTGCGCGGGGAAGAGCCTGTTTGCCGATCTGAACCACGTCGCCGGGTGTCTTCATGGCTTCCCGGAGCCGTTCGGCCGAAATTGTCGCCTGTGACGGCGGCATACCGGCGTAGATACTCTTGCCGTGCTTTGCCGGCATGACCTTGAGGCGACTTCGGAAGGTCTCGGCAATATCGCCCGTGATGGCATTCACGGGAAGGTCACCCATTAGCGAAATGAACAACAGCAGGGCCTGGCTAGCCTGCTTGTGGTAACCTACGCTCCAGTTGCTCTGCGTAGGCATGAACGCCGCAAAGCACTCGCTGATAAGCATTGCAGGGGCAGGCTGGCCGGTAGCTCTCGGTTGCGCGGATGCGAGAAGCGTCGCCGGCGCTGATGTGCCGCTGTCGCCTGTGCTGCCTGGCAGCTCCGAGGGCGGCACACTGGCCGATTGTGGCCAGCCGTCGCTATAGTCGCCCCATTCGCGTTTTGCGTTTATCTCGTGCGCGCGAGCGGCGACGATAAGAGCCATGCGGCAGAGGCGTCGCCATTCGGGAGTGTCCTCGGTAAACGTCAGGTCGTTGGCCGACAGCGCGTCCGTGACCATCGGACGAACATCATCCTGACAGTTCGTCATCACCGCGATTTGCCATTCCTTGATCCATTGCTCAGGGGGATAGGCGACGGTGTCCCATTCTTCCATCTTCAACCCTTCGTAGCGAGGGTCGGTCTGGGGTTCGGGCATCCAGGGTGGGGCTCCGGCCTCGCGCTAGGCGCGGGTGCGCTCGCCGTCTTCCAGGATTCGCCGGA
>CAXTQE010000175.1:0-6783 GCA_964246225.1 uncultured Acidobacteriaceae bacterium
GCCCTCATGCTCTCCGCCCACACCCCTGCCGACGTCGCCCCCCTGCGCGACACCATCATCGCCTACTTCGAGGAGCGCATGGTCGACGACGAGCTGGTGCTCCCCTACAGCCGCCAGAACCTGCTCGGCGAGGTCTACGAGAGCGCCCGCGTGCTCTCCGAGGACTACGACGAGACCAGCCGCGTCCTGCGCGTCCGCGGCCTGCCCGGCGCCCTCGCGCGGCTGCGCAGGGTCCTCGCCAATCCGTAGGCAAGTAAGAGTCTGACTCTGAACTCATGCGGAACGAGCTAGCCGCTTGATCAGCATCATGGCTGAAGCGGCGTAGAGGAACGCGGTGGCGGAGGCGATGCTGGCCTCGAAGTCCTTTGCCAGCCGCCGGTTGCGGTTGAGCCAGGCGAAGCAGCGCTCGACGACCCAGCGCCGCGGGTGGACCTCGAAGCCGACCTGCCCGGGGATCTTGCGCACGATCCGGATGGCGATGCTGGTCGCGCTCGAGACGCGCGCGGCCGCGTAGGCCGTATCCGCGAAGGCGAGGGTGACGAATGGGAAACGCGGCCTGGAAGCCCTGGGCAGGGGCACGGCCCCGTCGCGGTCCTGCACGTCGGCCGGATGGACCTGCAGCGTCAGGGCGCGGCCGTCGGTGTCCACCATCGCATGCCGCTTGCGGCCCTTGATCTTCTTGCCTGCGTCAAAGCCCCGCGGCCCGCCCGCCTCGGTCGTCTTGGCGCTCTGGCTGTCGATGACGGCGGCCGTGGGGCTTGCCTCGCGCCCGCAGCGCTCACGATCGAGCATGACCAGATGGTGGTTGATCGTCTGCCAGACGCCTGTGTCGCGCCAGGCGGCGAACCAGCCGTAGACGGTCTGCCGGGGCGGAAAGCACGGTGGCAGCATCCGCCAGGGAACCCCGCCGCGCAGCACGTAGAAGATGGCGTCGACGATCTCGCGCATTGGCCAGCTCGGTCGTCGCCCGACAGGCGATCGAGGCGGCAGCAGCGGCCGAAGGACCAGCCACTCGGCATCGGTCAGGTCACTGGAAAAGCGAAGTCCGGCGCGGCTATGCTGCGCACGGCTGGTTGCGGTCCACATCGGTGCTGGTCCAACTCGGTCTCGACAACCTGTTGGAATCACATCCTGCCGCAGCCAGCCAGCCCCATTGCGATAGCGTTCAGAGACAGCCTCTCAGGCTAGCCGGCTGCCTCGACGTGCCGACACTCCGGGCTTCGCGGGATGGTCCGGTTGCTGATGCGCGCGTGCGACAACGTCCAGGGCTGCCCGAACCGAGGTCAGGACATCGTCCGCAAGGGAGGGGTCTGCCTTGAGCACGGCTCGCGATATCACGATCGCGCCGAGCTGGGCCGCCACCGCGGTGAGGGCGAGACCATGCTTCTGATCCTCTGGCACCGCCGGATCCACTGCTGCTTCCAGTGCCGCGACCATGCGACCGACGCCATCCCTGAAGCTTGCGCTGACCGCCTCGCCTTGACGCCCGATCTCGCTTGCCGATGCCGTCATCGGGCATCCCATGGCCAGCTCGTCACGGACGATGGGCGAGAGCAGGAAGTCGAGATACCCGGCCAACGTGGGAGGTGCGTCGCCCGCGGCCTCCAGCATCAAGGCCAGGCTGTGCTCGACCCCTGCACGGTAAGCCTCCGCCGCGATCGCGTCCTTCGTCGGGAAATGCGCATAGAGCGCGCCGTGCGTCAGTCCGGCCTGCTTGCCGATCTCCGCGACGCCGACGCCGTCGATGCCGCGTTCGCGAAACAGTCGTCCAGCAGCGTGGAGCAATGCATCGCGATTTGCCGCCGCCTGATTCTTGGTCACTCGCATGATCGTCAGCCTACCAGATTTTACCCTTGCGCGCACCCATCCTGATGCCTAATGATTGTGGTCGCAATCATAGAGGGACCGGAGATGGTCGACCTGCCTCAGTCTGCAACAAGACGACAGACTGCCCTGATCACGGGTGCTTCGAGCGGGATCGGCGCAATCTATGCCGACAGGCTGGCACGACGTGGGCATGACCTGGTGCTGGTCGCTCGCAACGAGGATCGTCTCCGCAAGGTTGCTGCGAAGGTTGAGGCGACGGGCCGGAGCGCCCGGATCGAGGTTGCCGACCTGACCGACAGCAACGACCTGCTCAGGATCGAGCGGCTGCTTCGTGACGATGGTTCGATCACGACCCTTGTCAACAACGCCGGGTTCGGATCTGGAGCCAAGCTGGTCGATGCCGACGTCGGTCAGATGCAGAAGATGATCGACATCAACGTGACTGCTCCCACTCGCCTGGCGTATGCGGCGGCTCCGCGCATGGTGGCGGGCGGCGGCGGCACGATCATCAACAACGCATCCATCGTCGCGATCGGGCCCGAGCTGCTCAACGGCGTCTATGGAGCCACCAAGGCCTATGTCCTGGCGCTCAGCTTCTCGCTCCAGCACGAGCTCGGCGACAAGGGCTTGCGTGTCCAGGCGGTGCTGCCCGGGGTCACCGCTACCGAGTTCTGGGAGATCGCTGGCTTCGGTTCGGTTGCCAGCCTGCCCAAAGAGATGGTCATGACGACGGAGGATCTGGTCGATGCCGCCCTCGTCGGGCTGGACCGAGGCGAGCTGGTCACGATCCCGAGCCTGCAGGACGAGAGTCAGTGGACCGCCTACGAGCAGGCACGTCAGGCTATGCTCCCCCTGCTGTCGAACAGTCATCCTGCCGCACGCTACGCGCCTGTGTCCGTCGCCTGAACCGAGCGGCGGCCAGCCGGTCAGCAGTACGTGAAGCTTACATCGTAAGGGTGAAAACGTGAAAGCAGTGCAGCTTGTCGGCTTCGGCGACGCGGTCGAGAATCTTGAGCTCCACGACATTCCGGAGCCGCCGCCGCCGGGACGTGGCGAGGTACTCGTGGGAGTCGAATACGCTCCCATCAACTTCAACGATCTGATGGTTCCGTGGGGAGTTTTTCCGTTCAAGGCAAAGCTGCCCGCAACGATCGGTAACGAGGGAGCAGGGGTGGTGCTGGCTCTCGGCGAAGATGTCACGTCGGTTTCCGTGGGAGACCGCGTCGTGCTTCCTTTGTCGGACACCGTGAAGAACTACCAGCAGCGGCTGATCACGTCGGCTGCCGAGGTGGTCGTTGTTCCGCGGGATGCCGATCCAAAGCAGGCCTCGATGATGGCCATCAACCCGGTCACGGCGGCTTTGTTGCTTGGCGAATACGTCGACCTGAAACCCGGCGATGCCGTGGTTTTCAACTCGGCCACGTCCGGGTTGTCGCAGTGGCTGATCACGCTGGCGAAGGAACGGGGGCTGCGGACAATCGGACTTGTCCGCAAGGCGGAGGATATCGCGACAGTCAGGGAGCGTGGATGCGATCATGTGATCGCCAACGATGAGCCAATGGACGCGGCCTTGAAGAGGCTGGATGGGCTGAACGTCCGCCTTGGCCTGGACGCGCTCGGCGGGCCCTCTGCAGGCCGGGTCCTCCAGCTGCTCAGCCGCGGTGGTAAGCTCGTCGTCTACGGGGCGGTGACGCTTTCGCCGCTTGAGTTGCCTGGCGGAGCCATCATCGGCAACGGAGTGACTGTTGAAGGCTTCTTCGAGCTGAGTCCCGAGATGAAGCCGAAGGTCAACTCCACGCTGCGCAGCCTCGTCAAGCATATCGGCCCAGGCGGAATAAGGCAGCCGGTCGCCGCGATCTATACGCTGGATCGGCTCAAGGAGGCGGTCGCTCACGCTGTCCAGGGCCGGAAGGTCTTGCTCCAGTTTGATGGAGCATCCTGACCACCAGCCTGCAGCCTTGATATGGATGTCTCATTCACCGCTCGACAGTGGAGAGTGTTGGTTGAAAAGCCTAAAACTGTTCAGCTGGAGCTTCTTAGCCTTATTTATGATTTGGCCACAGGCAAAAGCGTTGGAGACGACACCGGTGCTTACGCTTGACGTTGCGCGGCAAATGATTGCGGGCTGCGAAGCGAAGTCACAGAGTGAGGGGTGGAAAATGAACGTCACTGTTGTGGATACAGGTGCCAATCCGCTTGCCTTCGAGCGTATGGACGGCGCCTTCCTCGGCGGGATGGAAATTTCCCGGCTCAAGGCCGAAACAGCTGCGAAGTTCCCTTTCTCGACGCGAAAGATGCAGGATGTCGTCTATGGTCAGGACAGCAAGCCTGGTCTGATCCCCGGTCTGGCGACCGTGCCTGGCGTGATTGCCTTCCCTGGTGGCTTGGCGGTGATGACAGCCACGGGCAAGAAGGTTGGGGCAATCGGGGCAAGCGGCGGCCTGCCGGACCAAGATGAGGCCTGTGCCCAGGCAGGCCTGGACGCAGTGGTATCAGATCTGAAATAGTTTTTGACTAATATTATACTTATACAATGCTGAGTATCATGATTTGTGGGTTACTGAACAAAAAACGATATGAGTCTTGTATTTTCTTTTTCTCAAAGGCGAGTCAGGGACTGCTGACGTGATCACCTTGGCGATGTGGGCGCACTGCGTCTTCATGAGTAATGAATCTGCTATGATACGCTCCTGATGTCCGACGCTACCTGGAGATATTCCAGGAACAATATCAAAACAGAGGAGAAGTTCATGCCCGCCTATGTGGTCGTTCAGCTCAAGATTACCCGCGAGCAGGGGTGGCCCGAGTATGGAGCCGCAATGCTACCTCTCATGCAGAGTTTCGGGGGCCGCCCCATTGTGGCCAATGCTCCCGTCGAGGTATTTGAAGGCTCCCACGATGGAAGGCAACTCGCCATCTTCGAGTTCCCGTCGATGGAGGCGGTCCGAAGCTTCGAGTACTCGCCCGAGTATGCCGAGGTGAAAAAGCTGCGTGCAGGTTCCGGAGACCTCGACGTGTGGGGCGTGCCGGGCCTGGCACCGTGATCGGCACACAGGTCTTCGGTGTGCCTCAGCAATCGACCAGCTCCGGGAGATCGACGTTGACACAGGATCTGACCACACAGGATGCGATGGGCTCGATACTTGCCGAGCAGCGTGCGGCCTTCGTGGCGGAGGGAACGGCTTCGGCCAAGGTCCGCCGCGAGCGGCTTGACCGGTTGCTGGCCATGACGCTCGACAACAAGGACCGCATCATCGAGGCGATCCGCGCCGACTACGGCGGTCATCGTTCCGTCCGCGAGATCGCCGTCGTCGACATCCTGGGCAAGGTCAAGAGCATCAAGCACGCCCGCAAAAGCCTGGAGCGCTGGATGCGGCCGCAGCGCCGCCCCGCGAATTTCCCCTTCGGACTGCTCGGTGCGCGGGCCAGCGTTGTCCAGACACCCAAGGGGGTCGTCGGCATCGTTGGGCCTTGGAACGCGCCCTACACCCTCACGATCGGTCCGGCGGTGGCTGCGATCGCGGCCGGAAACCGGGTCATGATCAAGACCTCGGAGTTCACGCCGGCAGCCGGCGCGCTTATCCATGAACTCGCCCTGAAGTACTTCGATGAACTCGAGATTGCCGTCTTCGCCGGCGGGCCTGACGTCGGCGCGGCATTCACCAAGCTCAAGTTCGATCATCTCTTCTTCACAGGCAATGGCCGCATCGGCCGCGAGGTCGCCGTAGCGGCTGCTGCCAACCTCGTGCCGGTCACGCTTGAGCTTGGCGGCAAGTCACCTGTCATCATAAGCCAGTCGGCGAACCTCACCCGGGCCTGCGAGAAGATCGTCTTCGGCAAGATGGTGAATGCCGGCCAGATCTGCATCGCCCCCGACTACGTCCTCGTGCCAAGACAGCTCCAGGCTGCCTTCGTCAAGGAATGCGTCTCGGCCGCGCGCCGACTGTTCCCGAAGCCCACATCAAATGTGGACTACACGCAGATCATCAGCAGGCCAAGGTTCGAGCGGCTGCACTCGCTCGTCGAGGACGCGAGGCAGTCTGGCGCCAGGGTCACGGTGGTCGGCGAGGAGCAGCCGTCGGCAGGGTCGCTGCGTATGCCGCTCCACATCGTAGAGGGGACAAACGACGACATGACGGTCATGCGCGAGGAGATCTTCGGGCCGATCATGCCGGTGCTCGCCTACGACACGCTGGAGGATGCGGTGGCGCAGGTGAACGCAGGGCCGGAGCCGCTGGCCCTCTACTACTTCGGGACTGACACGTCCGAGAAGTCCTACGTGCTTGCGCACACGAGAAGCGGCGGAGTCACATTCAACGACACGCATCAGCACTACCTCCAGGAGGAGTTGCCGTTCGGCGGGGTTGGGACATCGGGCAACGGCAGCTACCACGGTCATGCCGGCTTTCTGGAATTCAGTCATCCGCGCGCCGTCTTCGACCAGACCTCGGTGGACGTCTTCAAGATGATTGGCCTGAGGCCGCCTTACGGCAAGCGTCTGGATCGCTTCCTGGCATCAGAGATCAAAAACTGAGACGCGGCGGCTGGGAGACAGCAGAGGCAAACGTGCCGGCTGTCTTTGGGCATCGCATGATCTGCCGGCACTACGTTTGTAGGAAGATCAAATTTCGGGGCTTGTAGCTAAACGACCGGGATGAGGCGCTGCACTGTCGGGCTGGCAGACGATGAACGTCCGCTTCCGGGCACAACCCCCAGCCTCTAGAGCGACCGACTTGAGGTCGAAAGCGGAAGACCACGTCCTCAGCTAACCGACGTCCGCTTTTCCACCTGGTGTGACTTTAAGCAGGCCATCGGCTTTCGGCCATCTCGGCCAAGGCGAACCGCAGGCAGCCACGTCCGCACGACAAGGTCCTCTACCGCGAACGCAATCTCGTCGAACGCTGTCAATCGGCGTTCAATATTGACCCCCATCGGCGTCCAAGGTTGACCCCCTGA
>CAXTQE010000176.1:0-3513 GCA_964246225.1 uncultured Acidobacteriaceae bacterium
TGGCGGTGGCAGATGGTTTGGTGCGTTTTGCGAACGAGCAGGGTGGGCAGGATAACGTTACGGTGATTGTGCTGCGGTTGTAGGGTTTTTTGGAAGCGAAGACGCAGGGATAGTCTGGTCCTGCCTTGCGGCTGCCGGCAAGAGCGAAACGCAGATTCCCTTCGGGAATGACAACAAAAGTCTGGGCGATGGACGATCAGAGATTCCACAAAGCAGAGGAGGCGGCATGGCAGGGGATTTTCGGGCGGAGACGTTTCAGAACGAGTACCTTCCAGCGGGTACGGGCGAGGTGCATGCGATTATGACCGTCACCGCGGGCGAGGGGACGGCGGCCGTGGCGGCACCGCGCCTGTTTGGGATTTTGTGCGATGTTTCGGGATCGATGGAGGGCGGCAAGATTGTCGCGGCCAAGGCGGCGCTGGGCAAGCTGGTGGAGCTGCTTCCGGCGGATTCGAGCTTTTTTATTGTGACGGGTGCGGATCAGGCCAATTTGATTTGTCCCGTAGCGCGCGCGGAGCCGGCGGCCAAACAGCGGGCGTATGCGGCGATCCATGCGATTAGGGCGAGCGGCGGGACGCGGATCTCGTGGTGGCTGCGCGCGGCGCTCGACCAGTTTCGCGTGGCGGGCGGCGGGATTCGGCAGGCGTTGCTGCTGACGGATGGGCAGAACGACCTGACGGATGGAACCGCGCTTGAAGCCGCGCTGACGCAGTGCGAGGGGGTGTTCCAGTGCGACTGCCGGGGCGTGGGGACGGACTGGCAGGTGGAGCAGCTGCGGCGGATCGCGGGCCGACTGCTGGGGACGACCGACATTATTCCTTCGCCGGCGCAGATCGATACGGACTTCCGGGCGATTCTTGCCAAGGCGCTGAGTAAGACGGTGAGCGATGTTTCACTGCGGCTGTGGACGCCGCTGGGGGCGCGGGTGAAGTTCTGCAAGGAGGTGAGTCCGGCGATCGTCGACCTGACGGGGCGGGCGCGCGAGATCAAGCCGCAGATGCGCGAGTACCCGACCGGCGCGTGGGCGAAGGGGGAGTCGCGCGACTTTCACTTTTGCATTGAGGTGGCGCCGGGCGCGGTGGGAGACGAGGTGCTCGCGGGCCGGGCCAGCCTGGTGTACAGCGAGGCGGGCGTTGAGAACAAAGTGGCGGAGGCGCGCGTACTGGCTATATGGACCGACGACGAGGGCAAATCGACCAAGATCAACAACGTGGTGGCGCACTACACGGGGCAGGCGGAGTTGGCTGCGTCGATTCAGGATGGCCTGGACGCGCGGGCGCACGGTGAGACGGAGAAGGCGACGGTGCTGCTGGGCAAGGCGGTGAAGCTGGCGCATGACTCCGGCAACGAGGCTACGGCGAAGCTGCTGCGGCGGGTGGTGGAGGTGGACGATGCGGAGAAGGGAACGGTTCGGCTGAAGGGCGGCGTGGCCAAGGAAGATGCGATGGCGCTCGAGACACGATCGACCAAGACGGCACGGATTGTGAAGGGCGCGTAAGACGAGAGGAACTATGGTGGCGTGTATCTGTCCGAAGGGACATGAGTCGACCGAAGCGGATTACTGTTCGGAGTGTGGCGCGAAGCTGGAGGGCGCGGCGTTGCCGATCGAAGCGACTGCTGCGCTGGGTGCGGGGGAGCTGTGTCCGGAGTGCGGCGTGGCGCGTGAGCCGCGGGACGTGGTGTTCTGCGAGATCTGCGGCTATAACTTTGTGACTGGCGCGCGTGGCGAGCTGCCGGTGGTTACCGTGCCTCCGGCTGCCGAGGCAGAGGACGCGCCGCCCGTGGCTGCGACGGCGTGGGAGGTGGAGGTGGCGGTCGATGCCGCGCTGCGTGAGCCGGGGAGCCCGGAGGTGCCGGTGGGAGTCGGCCCGTTTACGTTTCGGCTGGAGGCGGCGGCGAGCCTGATTGGCCGCAAAAGTGAGGCGCGGGCCATCTTTCCGGAGATCGCGGTGTTTTGGGATGATGCGGTTTCGCATCGGCATGCGTTGCTGCAGCTGGATGGTACCGGCCTGGTGTTGCGTGATATCGGGTCTGCGAACGGAACGCGGCTGAACGGCGTGGAGGTGGCGCCGATGACGGATCAGCGGCTGGCGGATGGGGACCGGATTGCGCTGGGGCATTGGACCTTGATGACGGTGAAAGCGATTCATTGAGGAGGGTCCGATGGCGACGATGATTCCGGTGGCTGCTGTGCCGTCCCGCTCGTGGAATACGCTCGAGATGCTGAAGGCGGGGCGGGCGGCGATGCTGATATGCGTGGCGTTGCTGCTGGCGGCGATGCTGGTGGGCGTGGGCGTGCATCGCGATGCGATGAAGACGGTGGGCAAGGATGCGGCTCCGAGCATCATCGCGGCGCAGCACATCAAGGCTGCGCTGGCGGACATGGACGCGGATGCGGTGGATGAGCTTCTTTCGCCGCCGGAGGCTGTGGCCGGCGCGGTCGGGGCGTATGAGGCGAAGCGCGTGGAAGCGGCGCGGGCGTTGGTTGCGGCGGCAGAGAATATTACGTATGGGGAGTCGGAGCGCGGCCCGATCCAGACGCTTGAGATCGGGATGGGAACCTATGAGCGCCTGATCCAGAAGTCCCGGGACGATCATGAGGCCAGGCGGCCGGAGGCGGCGGAGGATTATCGCGCGGCGGCCCGGCTGCTCGATGAGACTCTGTTGCCGGCGGCCGATGCGCTCGATCAGGCCAACCACGACGTGCTGGAGCGTACCTACAGCCGGCAGGCGACCACGTCATTTGCGGCGCGGGCGTTTGTGCTGCTTACGGGTCTGCTGGCGCTGGCCGCGATGGTGATTGTGCAGATGTTTCTGAGCCGGCGTACGCGGCGCACGTTCAACCCGCTGCTGCTGCTGGCGACGCTGCTGCTGCTGGGGGTGACGGCGTGGGCGCTGGCGGAGATGAACGGAGAGCAGGGCGAGCTCAAGGTGGCCAAGGAGGATGCGTTCAACTCGATTCATGCGCTGTGGCGGGCGCGTGCGCTGGCGTACGAGGCGAAGAGCGACGAGAGCCGCTCGCTCTATGACCCGGGCCGCGCGACGCTAGACCAGGAATTGTTTTCCGGGCACGTGGAAGCTTTGGCCAAGCTGCCGGGCTCCGTGACTGCCACGCAGATGGTGGCGCAGCTAGGAAGTGGGGGGCATGCCTCGGGGCTGTCCGGCTACCTGGCCGATGAGCTGAACAATACGACGTTTACGGGCGAACGCGAGGCGGCACTCGAAACCTTCGACGACTTTGAGAAGTACGTGAGCACGGATGCGGAGGTCGACCGCATGGAGCGAAGCGGGCAGCTTAGGCAGGCGGTGGAGCTTTGTCTTGGCGCGGGGGCGGCTCAGTCTGAGGGAGCCTTCGAGCGGTTCGATCGATCGTTGGACAAGACTCTTTCGATCAACCAGACGGCTTTTGAGCAGTCCGTGCAGGGCGGCTTGGCCGGGTTGCAGTCCGGTGAGATCAAGGCATCGGGGACGGTCGTGCTGATTGCGGTGCTGATCTTTTTTGGATTCAAGCCA
>CAXTQE010000176.1:3613-6649 GCA_964246225.1 uncultured Acidobacteriaceae bacterium
AATAGCTTCAGGGCGAGCTTTGCGGCCGCTGTATGCTGGACTGCAACGGCCTTGTTTCCGCACTTTCATCAGGGATAGGAGCATGTATGTTTCGTCGTATCGGCAACCTGTTCAGAGGTTTTTTCGGGCTGTTCGTTTCCGGTGTGGAGAGCCGGAATCCGGAGGCCTTGCTTGAGGTGGAACAGGAGAACCTGCGCAAACACATGGGCAAGTTCAACGTGGGTCTGGCCTCGCATGCGGGAATGGTGGAGCGGCTGATCGGGCAGATTCGCAAGCTTGAGAATGATGAAGCCGATCTGCGCGCCAAGACCGCGGCGAATCTGAAGCTGGGCAATCGCGCGGCTGCGGGGCAATATGCGCTGCGCCTGCAGACGATTGAGCGGGAGTTGGGCGAGAACCGCAAGCAGATGGAGCAGGCGGAGTCGACCTACAAGGAGCTGGTGCGGGCGCGCGACGTGGCGTTCTCGATTTCGCGGGCCAAGATCGAGTCGCTCAAGTCCGGCATCAGCGACCTGAAGATGAAGCGCGCGATGGCCGAGATGACCGAGATGGCGTCGGGCATGGTGACCGAGCTGGGCGGCTCCGGCGATACACTGAACCGGCTGGAGGCGATGGTCGAGGAGCAGCGGTACAAGGCGGCGGGGCGGGTGCGGGTAGCGGTCGATAGCCTGGACACGCACGACGTGCATGTGCGCGAGGCGGAGCAGAACATTCTGGCTGAGCAGGCGCTTGAATCGTTCGAGGCGAGACAGGCTCCGCAGCAGATTGGCGGCGGGGCGGTCGGGGTGCCGTCGGCGCAGTCCAGCATGGTTCTTGATCGCGAGAAGCGCCGCTAGAGGTTCTTCGGACGGCGGCAGCTACTTCAGTGGAGAGAGCTGAATGTTGCGGAAGTAGATTTCAGCGCCCTCGGATTGGAAGAGGATTTTGCCTTCGGTGGGGAATGGGTCCGTGCCGACGTTGGCCAGTTTGCCGTTGACGTACTGGTGGATGACCTTGTCCTCGACGACGAGTTCGAGGGTGTTCCACTCGCCGTGCGGATGCTCGAACTCGCCGGAGGTGTTGCGAAAGCCTACGACGTTTTGTTCGGGTCCCTTGTCGATGTGGCCGATGTGCTTGGCTCCTCCGGGAGGTCCGGTGACGCGCTTGCCGTCGGCGCCGGTGAGTGCGGCGCCATCGGTCATCCAGAAGTCTCCGGTTTCGCCTTCCTTGATCTGGAACTCGAGCGAGCGCGGCCAGACCTTGGGTTCGCCCTGGATGTTGTAGAGGATGCCGCTGTCGCGGGCCTGGCCGGCACGCTCGCCGAAGGTGCCTTCGCCCCACTTGAAGTCGGCGCGCAGATAGAAGCGGTGGAAGGGCTGCTTGGTGACGATGTAGCCCATTTCGTGGCCGGAGACGTGGATGACGCCGTCTTCGACTTGAAAGACGTGCTCCGGATCGCTGTTCAGGCCGCGCCCGCGAATGAAGGTGTCGAACTGGGCGAGGTCCTTCCCATTGAAGAGAACGATGGCCGAGTCGTGGGGTGGGAGGTCGATTTGGCTGTTCGTTTGGGCGAATGCAAGCGCGCCGCAAAGGGCAAGCAGGCCGGAGATGGTTCGCTTGGAAGGGTGAGCAAAATTCATTGTGGGCTGGCCTGAACGGAGGAGATCGTCGAGCTGCAACAGTCTACATGCAGGGAGGGTGCGGTGGCTGCACTGGACATCGCAGCGGCGTTCGCTTACCGTTCTTAGCGCACGGGATGCGTGAAGTTTCGCCTTCCAAGGTAAGAGTCAGAGCACAAGGATGCAGGCCATGATGGATCGTAGAAACTTCCTGTCCGCGGCGGCGAAGACAACGCTCCTGGCTGGCGTGGGCACTCGGTTTCAACTGCTCTCCGCGCAGCAGGCGGTGCCGCGCTCGCCGAACGACAACATCCAGCTGGCGCTGATCGGCGCGGGTATTCAGGGTCAGGGAGATACGCGGTTTGCGTTGCAGGTTCCCGGAGTGAAGCTGGTGGCGGTGGCCGATTGCTACGACGGGCGGCTGACGCATGCGAAGGAGCTGTGGGGCGCGGATGTGTTTACGACGCGCGACTACCGGGAGATTCTTCAGCGACGGGAGGTGGATGCCGTGCTGATTGCGACGCCCGACCACTGGCATAAGCAGGCGGCGGTGGACAGCCTGCGCGCGGGCAAGGATGTGTACCTCGAAAAGCCGATGATTCACCTTTACTCCGATGGGCCGGAGATCATTGAGGCGGCGAGGTCGTCGGGCCGTATCCTGCAGGTGGGCAGCCAGCGGGTGAGCTCGATTCTTTATGCGAAGGCGAAGGAACTGCTTGCGGCGGGGGCGATCGGCAAGCTGAACATGGTGACGGCGCGGTGGGATCGCAACTCGTCTCTGGGTGCGTGGAACTACTCGATTCCTCTCGATGCTTCGACGGCGACGTGCGACTGGCCGCGCTTTCTGGGGTCGGCCCCGAAGATCCCGTTCAGCGCGGAACGCTTCTTTCAATGGCGCAAGTGGAAGGATTACGGGTCGGGCGTGGCCGGCGACCTGTTCGTTCACCTCTTCAGCGGCACCCACTTCATCACCGGGGCGCATGGCCCGACGCGTGCCATGGCGACGGGCGGCCTGCGCTTCTGGAAGGATGGGCGCGATGTGAACGATGTGCTGCTTGCGCTGTTCGATTATCCGGAAGGCTTCAATCTGAGCCTGCACGTCAACTTCGTCGATGGCGGAGAGGAGAGTGAAGGCTTTCTGTTTACGGGCTCGGAGGGCTTGATGGAGATCGACGGCAGAACGAACACGGTGACGGTGACGCGCACGCCCCTTGCGAAGGAGCCGGGGTACACGGTGTCCACCTTTGCCGATGCGATGCAGAAGGCGTATGTCGAGCAGTACCGGCAGAAGTATCCGGTTCAGCATCCGAGCGGACCGCCTCCGGGATCGGTAGAAGCGTTTACTGCGCCGCCGGGCTACTCCGATAGCTACGATCATTTTCACAATTTCTTTGCATCGGTGCGCAGTCGGCAGCCGGTGGTGGAGAATGCGACGTTC
>CAXTQE010000177.1:0-4289 GCA_964246225.1 uncultured Acidobacteriaceae bacterium
CACCCCCCCTCGACCCCAAAATCCTTAGCGCCCAGTGGCTCTCCACCCAGGACGCCTGGCAGGCTGCTTCTGACTCGAGCGCCCGGATCACACTTGACCCTGACGCTCTCAACGCCCACTTCGCCTATGACGATGACGATGCTCACGTCCGGCACCAGGTCTGGTTCCTCGATGCCGTCACAGTCCTGAACGAGATGCGCGCCGCCCGCCAACTCGGGATCGAAACCTTCTCCCTGTGGCGCCTTGGATCCGAAGATAACTCCCTCTGGAAGATCTGGGACAAGCCCACTCGCAACGACCCCGTGAATGATCTCGCTACCGTCGAACCCGGCTATGACGTCGATAATGAAGGTGTCGGCGACGTCCTGCGCGTCACCCGTAAGCCTCAGTCCGGCCATCGTACCCTCACCCTTGACGACGACGACCAGGTCTCGCTGCCCTTTAAGATGGTCACGTCGGAGAACATGCAGTCCTATCCACTGCCCTACACCGTCGAACTCTACGGCTATCATCCCCGGGAGGTCGCCTTCAGCTTCGACGACGGCCCCGACGCTGAGTGGACTCCGCGCATCCTCGACGTCCTCAAGCAGTACGGCGTCAAGGGCACCTTCTTTATGATCGGGGAAGTTGCCGAGGACAACGTCGGCGTCATGAGACGCGTCTTCGCCGAAGGACACGAGATCGGCAATCACACCTTCACCCACCCCGACATAAGCGAAATCTCTACCACCCAGCTTGACCTCCAACTCAATCTCACCGAACGACTGTTCGGCTCCAAGCTCGGCGTCCAGCCCCTCTACTTTCGCCCTCCCTACTCCATCGACCAGCAGCCCGACACCAATGACCAGGCCGCTCCCGTCGAGCACATCCAGAACCTCGGCTATACCATCATCGGCGACCAGATCGACACCAATGACTGGGACGAGCACCCCCGCAAATCCCCACAGGAGATCGCCGACTCCGTCCTCCAGCAGCTCGCCGAAATGGACACACATCCCGACCGGCGCGGTTCCATCATCCTGATGCATGATGGCGGCGGAGACCGCTCCGCTACCGTGCAGGCTCTACCTGTGGTGATAACCGCTCTCCGCGCGCACGGATACACGATCGTTCCCATCTCGGAGCTCGTCGGCCGCACCCGCGCCGAGGTCATGCCGCCCCTGAACTCCCGTCAGCGCTGGCAGGCACGCGCCGATTCCATCACCTTCTTCATCCTCAGCTTCTTCAATCATCTAATCATCTACATCTTCTATGTCGGCGACATCCTGATGAGCGGCAGGCTCATCATCATCGGCCTTTGCGCCACCGTGGACCGCCTTCGCAAACGCAAGAGCTACGCGACCCCCGACTATAGCCCGCGCGTCGCCGTCCTCATCCCAGCCTACAACGAGGAAAAAGTCATCGCCCGCACCATCCGCTCGGTGCTGATGTCGAACTACAAGAATCTACGTATCGTGGTCATCGATGACGGCTCCTCCGACCGCACCTTCGAGGTCGCCCGCAGCACCTACGCCGAGCAGATCGCCGAGGGCCGCGTCACCGTCCTTACCAAGCCCAACGGCGGCAAGGCCGACGCCCTCAACTACGCGCTCGAGCGCCTCGACGAAGAGATCTACATCGGCATCGACGCCGACGGCGTCATCGCCCACGACGCCATCTCGAACCTCGTCTGCCACTTCGCCAATCCCCACATCGGCGCCGTCGCCGGCAACGCCAAGGTCGGCAACCGCGTCAATCTCTGGACTCGTTGGCAGGCGCTTGAATACATCACCAGTCAAAATTTTGAGCGCCGCGCGTTAGACCTCTTCGACGTCGTGATGGTCGTTCCCGGAGCCATTGGCGCATGGCGCACCTCCGCTGTCCGCACTGGCGGCGGCTATCACACCAACACCGTCGCCGAAGACGCCGACCTCACTATGAACCTGCTCGAGCAAGGCTTCTCCGTCATTTATGAGGACCGCGCCCTTGCCTTCACGGAGGCCCCTGTCAATATGGACGGCCTCATGCGTCAGCGCTTCCGCTGGTCCTTCGGCATTCTCCAGGCCATCTGGAAGCACCGCGGAGCCATCACAAAGAACCGCGCCATGGGCCTCTTCGCCCTGCCCAACATTCTCATCTTCCAAATCCTGCTGCCGCTCGTCTCGCCCTTCATCGATCTCATGTTCGTCTTTGGCGTGATCCACTACGTCCTTGATAAACACTTCCACCCTGAAACGGCCTCAACGACCAGCTTCTACAAGCTCCTGACCTTCTTCCTCGCCTTTCTGCTCATTGACTTCGCCGCCTCCACCCTTGCCTTCACCCTGGAACGCAGACATCCTGCCAGCAAGGGCGACTTCTGGCTTCTTTTCCACATTTGGATTCAGCGCTTCACCTACCGGCAGGTCTTCTCTGTCGTTCTCTTCAAGACGCTCAAACGCGCCATCGACGGCAAGCCCTTCAATTGGGACAAGCTCGAGCGCACTGCCCAAATGTCAAAAGCCACGGAACAAATTACGACCTAGCCGTGCAGGTCCCCACAAACAAAGCGGCTATACTAAAGAAAGCGAGCGGGAGTAGCTCAATGGTAGAGTAGCGGCTTCCCAAGCCGTTGGTTGCGGGTTCGATCCCCGTCTCCCGCTCCAGCAAAGTCAGTGCAGTCGACCGAAGCCTACTGATTCACTCCGCTGGCCAGAAATCCCCCATCCACCACCAGGATCTCCCCTGTCATAAAATTTGAAGCTTCGCTGGCCAGGAAGACCGCCGACCCCACCAGTTCTTCCGTCTTCCCAAATCGCGCCATCGGTGTCCGCATCCGCAGTTCCTTGCCACGCTCGCTCTCGTCCAGCAGCTTCTGGTTCAGGGCCGTGCGAAACACCCCCGGAGCGATCGCATTCACCGTTACTCCCTGCGCGCTCCACTCCACCGCCAGCGACTTCGTCAGCGCCCCTACTGCCGCCTTTGAGCATGCATACGCCGTCACCTCTTTCAGGCTGACAAACGTGTTCAGCGAAGCGATGTTAATAATTTTCCCCGAACCCCGCTCCAGCATATGCCGACCGAAGATCTGACAAGCCCGCAGCGTTCCGGTCACGTTCGTATCCATGATGTCGTTCCACGTCTCTTCGGACACCGAGATCGTCGGCTCGCGCTTGATCTTGCCCGCGCAGTTGATCAGAATATCGACCTTGCCCAGCTCCTGCAGCGTCCCCGCCAGCAGCTTTTCCAGAGTCGCCCGATCGCCCACATCAGAGGTCAACCGCAGCGCCTTCCGTCCCGTCGCCTCGATCTTCGCCGCTGCCTCCTCCACCTGTTCCTGCCGGCGCGAAGTAGCCACCACATCCGCCCCGGCTTCCGCAAGGCCGACGGCCATCGCCAGCCCGATACCGGACGTCCCACCCACCACCACAGCCACCTTGCCCGTCAAATCAAACAGCGAACTAGCCATCTCGTCTCCTCTGCCCTGCGAACCTCGTCGGTCTAAGCCGGCATACCTACATGCTTCAGGATCTCATCCACCACTTCATCCGGAGCACGGTCGTTGACCACCGCAAATGCATCCGCCGGCCGCTCCAATGTTTTTAGCTGGCTGTCCAGCAGTTGAGGCGTCATAAACTCGTGATGCCGTGCCGCCAACCGTTCCGCAATCATCTCCGGCGACCCATCCAGCAGCACGAATTGAACCGTCTCCTCCGGCATCTCCGCTATCAGCGTCTGACGGTAACTCTCCTTGAGCGCCGAACATGCCAACACACCACCCTTTCCTGCCTCAACCCATCCCCGCATCAGCCGGTTCAGCGACTCGAGCCACGGCTGCCGGTCCGCATCGTCCAGCGGATGCCCCGCCGCCATCTTCTCCTTGTTCGCAGGCGGATGGTAGTCGTCCGCATCGGCGAAGATGACGCCAGACCGTTGCGCCAGCAGCGTACCAATCGTCGTCTTGCCGGAACCGCTCACACCCATCAGCACAACAATCATTCTCCCTGCCCCAAAAACACCGGCTTGATGTGCCGCTCAAACAGATTCGTCGTCACGTTCTTCGCGACCACCTCTTCATTGGCCTCAAGCGCCTCCAGATACCGCGGCCCCATCTTCGCCGCCACCTTGAATCCCACATGGAGCAGCTGCCGGAAGCTTGGGTTATACGCCGCATTGCTTTGGTCATGCCGTAGCGCATCGGTAAACTGCTTGCTCGTCCAGCCGTTCACCTGCTCCGGTGAGGGCAGCTTCGCCTCCTCAATCTGGATCACCGTCGCGTACGGCGCTGTAAGTTCATCGGCGTGCGCAAACGCCTCCGCATAGACTTCTCT
>CAXTQE010000177.1:4299-6574 GCA_964246225.1 uncultured Acidobacteriaceae bacterium
ATCACCCAATCTATAGCCCCGACCCCCCCGCCCGCCACAGCCCGATCACCTGCTCACGCCACGTGGTCCCGGCTGTCTTCAAATGGACTCCCGCGCCGGACCTGGTCACGGCCTCATAGATCGCGTGATAGATGGAGAACTTATCCGAACCCGAGTGCACACTTAACTTCAAGTTCTTCGGCAGCCCATACGTCTTTACCGCAAACGCAATCGCCGCCAGGTCGTCGCTGAACTCCCTGGTAAACTGCGCCACATCGCCGACGTAATCCACGCCCTTGTTGAATCGTCCTGTGAATTTCGGCGCAATCGTTTGAATTGGGATCCCCTCATCCGCAATCATCGCCAGAATCACCAACAGCTCCACCGGCGTCTGCGGTGAGTCAGTCTCATCCATCGACACCTCCGGTACAAACCTCCCGCGGCCCTTATTCTCCAGCAGAAAGCGATAGATCTCGCCCGCATGCTTCACTGCAGCGAGAAACTTGTTTGCAACCCCCTCGACAAACGCTCGGTCAGTCTTGAATGGTTCGCCGATGTTCGGAATCAGCACCTCCCCCATCAGCTCCGGGTGCTGCTTCACGAACGCAGCCACGTCGTCAGGCTCCGCCGCCTGACCGATCAGATCGGCCACGTCCAGCGTGAAGAAGTCGCACGGATCCAGGAAGCGGTGAACCGTCTTGAGATTGATGTGGTCGGCATCGAGAAAATAAGGCTTCGCCCAGCCAAGCTCCTTCACCGCAGCGTCGGCCGCCGCCCGCGTGGCGCTGGGCTCGGAGCCGATAATCGTGTGCTCCCGATTGGATTTATTCCAGACCGGCACCACCTCCGCGCCCGCCTCGGCCGCTAGGATGCACGCTTGCAGCTGCGCCTTGGCCTGGTGCGCAAACCGATCGCCCACGCCTACTGAAAAGCGCGGCAGTTCCAACTCATCGCTCATCTCATCTCCGCTTTATTGACCTACGCTGTACGCACCCAATGGTCTAACCAATCTACCGCACCCAAGCCTACCCAGTCGTCCCAGCGACGGCAATCGGCTTGCCTAGTCCTTGAAGCGCCCCTCGTACGCCCACAGCCCCAGCCCCGGGTTCGAGATGAAGAAGATCTCCTCGCCTTCGACCACATTCCAACCATCTTTCAATCTCGCCGGATCGTACTTCGCGGCGTACTCCGCGAGCTCCCCGAACTGGTAGTGCACGCCCTCAATCTCCTTCCGCGTCAAGTGCCCCGGACAGTAGCGAATCGTAAACCGTCCCTCGCTCGAGCCGTGAATCAAATGCGCTGCCGCACTCAGGTTCGCCGCCAGCTGCGCATCCTGCTTCACCGCCTCGAGCGTGGCCGGAGTGCCACAGTAGCCATACTTGCGGATCAGCGCATCGATCGCCGCATCCTCGCCAAACTCATGCACGCCCGGCGCCAGCACAATCAACTCCGCGTCATCGGCCAATGCCATCCGCGTCCGGTACACACTTTTGTTGCCCAGCCACGTCGACCGAAACTCATGCGGGTCGAGGAAGACAACGGCTTTCCTGATCTCACGATCCATCATCAGAAAATTGCACTTCAAGCTCAACTGCGCCGCGCACTCAAACGCCTCGTTGCCCTCTGAGATATACAGCCCGCGCATCACCAGCTTGCCCTCGGCGTTCTTGTTCACCACCGTCTGCACATAGACGATCTGCGGCAGCGCCCCGGCAAAGTGTTCGCTCGCGTAATCGAGCACCCGCCGCACCGGCGTCTCCGCGCGGCCCATCATCCGCTCCATGCCATACACCGCGCCCAGAAAATGCGAGCGATGAATGCCCATCACTCCGCCCGTGCCCACAAAGATATTCTTCGACCCATTGGCCATGCCGACCACCTCATGCGCCACCACCTGCCCGATCGACAGAATCAGGTCATGTCCCCCATCCCGCAGCAACTTGTTCACCTGCGCGGGCCATGTGTAATCGAGCTTGCCCTCGCTCACCTCGTACATCAGCTCACCCGGCACCTCGCCCAGCGTCACGATGTCCTTGCGCCAGTCATGCACCCGGAACAAGCCGCGCGGCACAGCCCCATACATGGCGGCAATCTCTGTGTCGCTCATCGGCTTATGCGTGCCCAGCGCCGGCAGCACATCGGCCAGGCGCTCGCCATAGAACTCCCAAGCCATCTCAGTCAGCATGCCGCTCATCGAGTGCATCCGCGTAAAATCCGGAGGCACGGCCAGCACCCGCAGGCGCTTCTTGCCTGCATCGAGCTTCGTTAGTGCCTCCACCAGCCCGGCCCGTATCTG
>CAXTQE010000178.1:0-6520 GCA_964246225.1 uncultured Acidobacteriaceae bacterium
GGGGCGGTTAAGGGGTGGGGGTGAGGGCGATGGGCTGGGCCGTGGGGCGGTCGTGTCTTTCCACGTTCTCCGGATCGGACTCTGGTGGTTGTCTGTTCAAGGTGTTCCTTAGGCCATCGGCCCATACTGTCCGCGGTAGTCCGTAATATCCAGTATCGTTCCGGGCAAAACTAAAGAGTAGCGATCGTTTTCTCGCTTGACACTAAAACTCATTTCTTCTTTCTTGTAGAGCTTCTTTTGAGCAGTCCAGGAGGCGACGTAAACGGACTGGGGTACGACGAAATCCAGCAGCTGGTAGCTTCGGTTCCAGCAAAGCAAGACCAACATCTCATAGGATTTCACCTTCGCGCGAAGGTCCCACCTGTCTTCCGGTTCTTCCCTGGCCGCGGCAACGAAGACACGTTTTCCGGCCCTGGTGATAAAAAGCCGGTCCGAATCGGCTGTGAGCCGAACCTCACTTGGAACAATATGTTGTTTCCAGAAGTCGCGTAGATTTCGTTCACGAAACTCACGTGGAATCTCCCACCAGTCGACGTTGGAGACAAGGTCGTGCGGAAGTGGATAAGCAAGCCCGGCCATGGATCTGCGTTGTTCAGGAGGAATGGGTCTACGGCTGCGGGAAAGTCCGGTAACCTCTCGCACTTGCTGCATGGTCTGCTCTGCGCGCCGGCTTGCGCGGAGTGCCCCTTGTTCGAGAACAGTCCATACTTTTTCCGGCTCTCGCTCCAACTCTTCGCGGCGCTGACGGATGTGGAATAAGTGCAGATTAATTCCGTTGGCAGCCAGGAATTTGCACTGTACGCATGGAATGCTGGCCGTCTGGCAACCCTCACGAATAAAGGCGTCTGTCTCGGGTTTGCTGAAAAGCCGATGCATATCGCCGACCGGACAGAGGTCCGGGTTGCCGGGCAGCGATTGCGGATTGCGTTGGCCGCCATTGGTCATGCGGCTCATTTTCTCTTCGACGCTTCCGGGCCACTCAGAGAGCAAAATGCTATTGCCGTAACTCTTGGACATCTTTCGCCCGTCGATACCAGGCAGTTTGGGGGAAGGCGTCAGTAGGACGTGAGGCTCCGGAAGAATGAGTCGTTCGGGATCGGGTTCCTCGACGCCCACCCCGTCCTTTCCGAGGATCATCTTCCGGGGGCTGTAGAGGTGGTTGAATTTTCTAGCGATCTCGCGTGTGAGCTCGACGTGCGCGACCTGATCCTGTCCGACGGGAACGTAGTCTGGTTGATAGACCAGAATGTCTGCAGATTGAAGCAAGGGGTATCCCAGAAAGCCATAGGTGGCGAGATCTTTCTCCCGCAACTGCTCCTGCTGATCCTTGTAGGTGGGTACTCGCTCCAGCCAGCTCAGCGGGGTAAACATGCTGAAAAGCAGGCTAAGCTCTGCGTGCTGGGGCACGTGCGATTGAACGAAGATGGTGCACAGCTCCGGGTCCAAGCCAGCGGAAAGAAAATCCAGAGCAATCTCATAGACATTATCTAAGAGCTTGCTCGTATCGGCATAGTCCGTCGTCAACGCATGGTAGTCGGCGATAAAGAAATAGCAGTCGTACTGGTGCTGCAGCTGGACCCAGTTATACAGCGCGCCCATGTAGTTGCCGAGGTGGAGCTTGCCGGTGGGGCGCATGCCGCTCAGCACGCGCCGGCGCTGATCTGGCTGGTTCGGTTCGGTCATAGAGCGGAGCATTCCATTTCGTCAAAAGCTGAGCAGCAGGGCGTCGAAGGTGTTGAGCAGAGGCGGGTAGAAGATCGGAAAAATAATTCGGCCCGCAACCGCAAACATCAGGAACGAGCCCAGCATGCCGATATTGTCATACCAGCGCTCAAGGTTATACGGCAGCACATAGCGGATGATGCGGCTCGCGTCGAGCGGCGGCACCGGGATCAGGTTGAAGACGAACAGCAGGACGTTGGTCACCACGCAAAAATAAAGCAGCAGCGCCACCGGAAACAGCGGCGGCAGTGCCGTCATGTCGACAGGCACCTTGTGAGCCATCTGCATCGCGGCGACCACGGCATCCTGGCCCACGCCATGGGTGTGCTTCAGCAGAATCAGCAGCACCAGCGCCACAAAGGACATCACCAGGAAGCTTCCCATGCCGGCCAGCGTCGAAAGAATGTCGTCGCGCTTGATGCGGCGAAAGTTGCGCAGCGTCACCGGTACCGGCTTGCCCCAGCCAATCAGCGAGCCGCCCAGAAAAAAGCTTAGCGCCGGCATCACCACAGAGCCCCACGGCTCCAGCTGACGCGCCGGATTCAACGTCACGCGGCCCACCATGAAAGCGGTCGTATCCCCAAAGCGCATCGTGGCATACGCATGGGCGCAGGCATGCACGCTCAGCGCGAACACCAGCACGACAACCTGAAACAGCACGAGCATCAGATCCAGGTTCATGTCATCAGCTTATCGGAACGGCCGCCGGTGGCGGTGCGAAAACGCGGATTCCGCCGCGCCGCGCGCCCAAAGGAACTAATCCTCACCACGCGCCCGCTCCAGCAGCCCGGCCAGCGTCTCCTTGTGCTTCGGTGAAGCCGCGGCCTTCTGTTTCGGGTCCGGCAGCACCTTCTCGGGAGGAGGCATCCCCACGCGGTCGCGAGCATTCTGCTTGATCGCTTTCACGATAGAGAAAACACGCTTTTTCGGCTTGCCCACGGTGTCTGCTCCTCTTCTGCGAACCCATTCCAGTATGCAATACTTTTCTTTGGAGTCGCCGCATCCCATGGGGTACACCCGTGCTTCCGTAGCGGGCCGTGCGCTCTGGAGGGTCTGTGATGGAAGAGCGTGATTTTTTCGATGAACGGCCCGAATCCCGCACGCACGCCATGACCTGTCCCCACTGCGGACAGCGGAGCGAGTACGAACTGTCCTGGCTGGTGCGGAGGAAAAAGCCGCAGCTTGGCCGCGGTGCCGACGAACGCGACCGGGCCCGCTTTGCCAAGGCGCAAAGCTACATGGTCCGTCGCGACGACCTGGTCGGCTGCAAAAATGTGCGGTGCCGCAAGCGCTTCGACGTGGCAGGAATTCAGTCGGTGGCGTTTTTATAGCGAACCAGCGGTGACTATGCGGCATACATGCTCTAATATCTGAAAGGAAGAGATCCGATGGCGAATTCCCTGATTCCTGTTGAAGAGCGCAATCTGTCCCCCGACCAGGTCGTCAACCTCGACCGCCGTCGCCGTCGCGGACAGTTGTTTCTGACCATCTGTTTCCAAACCCTGATCATCGGAACGCTGGTAACGTTGTGGGCCGGTCAGGACGCCACGTACTCGCCCGGCTGGCATCGGCCCATGGTGATGTGGGATGCGATCCTGTTTCTGCTGGCTGCGTTCTTCGGAATCGCGGGTCTGCAGCTGCGGCGCGGCTCCCAGGAATTCATCAGCTACTAGCAGGTTCGCTCTCGGTCTGGATCACCCTTAGCCCTTGCTTGTCCTTCCCGAAAAGCAAATCTCCAGTCGCTTGTCTCCACCTTAGAAATCGGCTCAGCTTCGTTCCTCCTGACTGGACGAAGCTGAGCTTTTGCTGTGTCGTCAGCGACTAAAGCCCACGCTGCGCGCCAGTTGCGCGCTTGAGTAGAGCCGGCCGCCGGTGACAACACGGACGACCCGGCGAAGATTGCGGATGTCCTCCAGCGGATTGCCCTCAACCAGCAGCAGATCGGCGCGCTTGCCCGGCTCGACCGTTCCGGAGTCCGCGTCCAGTTTCATGGCGCGCGCGGCAACCAGGGTAGCCGACTGAATTGCCTCCATCGGCGTCAACCCGGCCTGAACATACAGCTCGAGTTCGCGGTCGAGCCCAAAGCCGAGCAGGCCGGTGTCGCTGCCGGCAACGATCGGGACGCCGGCGGCATGGAGCGCGGCAATCACCTTCAGGGCAGTCTCCATGCGCGCCCGGAACTTCGGTTCATCCGCTGCCGGAGAGCCCATCGCGCGGAACTTCCAGGCCAGCGCAAAAGGCGCTGCCAGGATTCCGGGCTCGAAGCTGGCAGGATCGAGATTCCTGGGATGGCCCGCCATCTCGGCCCAGCCGGCGGTCGGGTCGACGACGATCCGGCGGTCCTTCAGCAGTGTGAGAGTCTGGCGAGCCTGCGGGGAGTCGGGGTCGAATCTGCCATTCACCATGAAGTCGCGGGTCACGTACTGGAGGTGGTTGATCTGGTCCATGCCGTCGGCGATACCCTCGTCGGTGCTTACCGCGGCGGGAACGTGCCCGGTCACGGTGAGTCCGCGGGCATGGGCCTCGGCAGCGATGGCGCGGAGCACGGCGGGCTGCAGGTAGGTGTACACCTTGATCTGGTTGAAGTGCTGGTCGGCGTAGGCGTCCACTGCGGCGATGCCCTCGGCGGGAGTCTCGGCGTCGACCGCGCCAAAGGCAAGCGGGCCGCCGCCGTCGATCAGCCCGGCGAGCAGAAGGCGTGGACCCAGGGCGTGGTGCTCCTCGATCTCGCGGCGCAGCGTCGTCAGGAAGAGCAGTTCGCCGCCGCAGTCGCGAGCCGTGGTCACGCCGGCCGAAAGCAGCGCCGGGCCGAACTCCACGCCGGAGTAGTGCACATGCATCTCCCACAGGCCGGGCAGCAGCGATTGGCCTTCCGCGTGCACAATGCGGGTTCCGGGAGGAATCGGAAGATGGCTGCCGGCGGCGGCGATGCGGCCGTTGCGGACCAGGACCGAGGCATCTTCTACCGCGGGAGCGCCCGTGCCGTCGATCAGGCGCGCGCCCACGATGGCAAACGTACCTTGAGCCTCAATCGGGACCTGGCGCTCCAGGTCGGCAAGGTCGAGCAGCTCCTGCCGGACGCCGCTCCGGACCAATCCGCTGGTGGCTTCGGCGTATTCGTCGAGCACGATCTCCTGCGGCAGGCCGCCGGCGAAGGTCATCAGCGCGACCAGCCGGTTGGAGTCGTTCATCCACAGGATCTCGCGGCCGAAGACCAGGTTGGCGACCGTGTAGCGGCTGAGCCGGACCATCCTCCCCTTGACCTGGAAGGCCTCATGGCCGACCAGCTTGATCTCGAGCGGAGGAGCCTCCGGGCTGGCGCGCAGCAGGGGCAGGCGCGCCGGCTGGCGGTGGGCAAGCCAGTAGCGCATCATCATCATCTGGAGCGCGGCTGGCATGCTGGCGAGGCCCACGAACGCAGTGGCAGGCTTGTCGGCGATGGTGCGGGTCACGCCGGCTTCCCGGATGGTGGCGGAGCCGGAGGAGACTTCGGTGAGCGAGCTTGCGTCCGGCGTCGGGGCGGAGACGCCGGTCGAAGTCTGCTGCTCCAGGCGAAGCGGCGTGATCTGCGGGCCGAAGTCGAAGCTGGTCGTGGTAGTGCGCTGAGCTCCGCGATCGTTGGTGCGGACGGTCGTCTGCAGCACCTGCCGGTCGCCGGGAAGCTGGTGGAGGGTGTACTCCTCCGTGCCGATGGTGTGCAGCAGCAGATGGACGAGGTAAATGCCGTGCTCGGTCTCTAGGCCGGCGTAAGGCTGCTGCGCGCGTAGGGTCGTGCCGCAAAGGGCCAGCGCGCAAAAAACAGGCGCACGGAGCACCAGGGCGAGGAAACGAGACGTCGGCATGCTGCGATGGTAGCAGCGCCCGCTTGACACACCCGATAGAATAGAACTAGGGGAAAGAGGATTCGCCTGCTGGGTGGCAGAGCGTTCCTTCCACTCCGCGGAGGTCCGGACAGATACCTTGAGGTCCAGACCTAACTCGTTTCGATAGAAGATTTTAGGACATAACCGGGGGGAGGAGGGGGTACCACCATGAGCCGCACCGAAACCATCGCCGTAGCCATGTCCGGAGGCGTCGATTCCTCTGCCGTCGCCGCCCTGCTCCACGCCCAGGGACACAGCATCGTCGGCCTTACCCTGCAACTTTGGAACCAGCGTCGCCTCGCCGGACACGACGGCATGCCCGAAGCCGTGCAGGGCCGCTGCTGCTCGATCGACGACGTCTACGACGCCCGCCGGGTCGCCGAGCAGCTCGGCATTCCGTACTACGTCGTCAACCAGCAGGCCCGCTTCGAGGCCGATGTGGTCAAGCCCTTCGTCGCCGAGTACCTCGCCGGCCGCACCCCCATCCCCTGCACCCTCTGCAACAACCACCTCAAATTCGATCAGCTCCTGCTCACCGCCCGGCAGATCGGCGCGGCGCAGATCGCCACCGGCCACTACGCGCGGAATCGCTTCGATCCCTCCCGCAACCGCTGGATTCTCTCCCGCCCCGCCGACCGCTCGAAGGACCAGACCTACTTCCTCTTCGGCCTGACCCAGGATCAGCTCGCGCACACGCTCTTCCCGCTGGGCGAGATGTGCAAGCCGGAGGTACGCGAGCTGGCGTCTGAGGCCTGGCTTGAGGTTGCGAGCAAGCCTGACTCGCAGGAGATCTGCTTCATCCCCGGCGGCGACTACCAGGCCTTTCTCGAGGCCTACCTCGACGAGCAGGGAGAGCCGCTGCCGGATAGCTCCGGCGAGCTCGTCACGACAACGGGCGAGGTCGTCGGAAGTCACACAGGCATCCACAACTTCAC
>CAXTQE010000179.1:0-6460 GCA_964246225.1 uncultured Acidobacteriaceae bacterium
ATTGCTGACTTTGCCGGCTGGAACTGTGGGCGTTACTCCTCTCGAGGAGTTTGGCTCCTCGGAGTTTGCAAACGTTGTCCTGGGGACGCAGTGGGGAACGCCGCCGTTTCTGCAGTTGCTTGAAGAGTGTGAGCTCCACAAGGCACTTCGTGCCCTAGCGCAAAAGGGCCTGATTCACTCGGCATGCGATGTCTCGGATGGAGGTCTGGCAGTCGCTTTGGCAAAGGCTTGCCTTGCGAACAATCTAGGTGTGCAGATACACCTTTCTCCGTCGCTGTGGACCGATGCCCGAGAGTTGTTCGGTGAAGATAGCTCGCTTGCACTTATCAGTTGTTCACATGAGGATCTGGGTGAGTTTAAGAGCGCTGTCGATGATTTCGGCTTTGTTTTTCCGCTTCACATTGGGTCGACCGTAACGACAGATCAAGTCGACCATGATCCGGATTTTGAGATCACTATGGGTGATGCTTCTCCAGCGATCTCGACGTATGTATCCGAGCTGCGCAACGCATTTTCCGGTGCACTCGAGGCGCGACTGACAGAAGAGGTACTTGCGTGAGCGACGGCGAGATACTGCTCGATCTGGAGGCTCTGGCGAAGGTTTCAGAACGTTTAGCCGAAGCTCTCATGGCGCTCAATGAGGAACCAAACAACCTCTTTCTGCTTGATTCGGTCATCAAACGGTTTGAGCTGACTTACGAGCTTACCGTCCGCAATCTCCGGCGCTATCTTCTGGACGTTGTCATCAGCGACCCGGACGTGGAAGACAAGTCTTTTCAGGGCTTGATCCGGATTGGAGCACGTGAGCGACTTTTGCTGACAGGATGGCCCGACTGGAAAGATTTCAAGCAAGCGCGAAACCAGACGGTGCACAGTTATCATGAACCGATCGCCAGGGCCGTCGTGGAAACGGCAAGAGCATTCCTGCCTGAGGCACAATACTTATTGAAGGCTTTGCAGCAAAGGAGCGGACCCGATGGCGCAGCGCGGAATGCTTGATCTAGACGAGAACGATCTGCATCTGGTGCGCTCCATTCTGCAGCGACACGTTCCCGGTGAATCCGTGTATGTCTTCGGCTCACGCGCCACGGGGAGATCACGCTATCTCTCAGACCTCGACCTGTTGCTTGATCGCACCGAGCCGCTCAGCCGTAAGATCATGAGCGAACTGATCGAGGCGTTCGATGAATCCGACCTGCCCATCGAAGTGGATGTTGTTGACCTGTCCGCCGTCTCAGAGACTTTCCGCAAGCGGGTGATTGCGGAACGTATTCCCTTCCCGATGGCCGCTGAACCAGCCACAGATTGCCACGAGGTACACGCCTGACTCTTCAAGCTCACACCATTCCCTTCGATAAGCTGCGGGAGCACTGCGGGGTGATGGCGGTGTATAACCATCCGGATGCGGCTCGGCTGACGTACTGGGGGCTTTACTCGCTGCAGCATCGGGGGCAGGAATCGGGGGGGATTGCTTCGGCCGATGGCGAGCATGTGCACGACATCAAGGGCATGGGGTTGGTGTCGGAGATCTTTACCGATGACGTGCTGGCAAAGCTTCCGGGGCACCTGGCGATTGGGCATACGCGCTACTCGACGACTGGCGATTCGGCACTGTTGAATGCGCAGCCGATCTCGGTGGATTCGACCAAGGGGCTGATTGCGATTGCGCATAATGGCAACCTGACCAACCTGGGCACGGCGCGGGAACGGCTGGAGCGCGATGGAGCGATCTTTCAGACGACGTCGGACTCCGAGATTATTGTGCAGCTGATTGCGCACTCGCGTTCGAATACTCTGGTCGACGGGATGGCGGATGCGCTGAGCCAGGTGGAAGGCGCGTTCTCGATTGTGATGATGACACGCAACCGCATCTTTGCCGCGCGCGACCCGCATGGGTTTCGGCCGCTGTGTATGGGACGGATTGCTGGGGAGGATGGGGCGCCGGATACCTTCTGCTTTGCGAGCGAGACGTGCGCGCTCGACCTGCTGCATGCGAAGTATGAGCGCGATGTGGAGCCGGGCGAGCTGGTGATGGTGTCCGAAGAGGGTGTGACCAGTCGCATTTACTCGAAGGGAACGGCTCAGTCTTCCTGCATCTTTGAGCATGTGTATTTTGCGCGGCCGGACTCCAAGGTGTTTGGGCGCTGGGTGCAGACGTCCCGGGAAGAGATGGGCCGGCAACTGGCGCGGGAATCGAGCGTGCCGGCGGACCTGGTGGTTCCGGTGCCGGATTCAGGCGTGACGGCGGCGCTGGGGTATGCGGCGGAGTCAGGAATTCCGTTCAATTTTGGCCTGATTCGCAACCACTATGTGGGCCGCACGTTCATTGAGCCGACGCAGCGGGTGCGGGACTTCGGCGTGCGCATGAAGCTGAACCCGAGCCGGGCGCTGCTCGAAGGCAAACGGGTGATCCTGATCGACGACTCGATCATTCGGGGGACGACGTCACGAAAGATTGTGCGGATGGTGCGAGCGGCGGGGGCGACCGAGGTGCATCTGCGGATCTCTTGCCCACCGACGATTTCGCCTTGTTTTTACGGGGTGGACACGCCGAGCAAAGAGCATTTGATTGCCGCGAATAAGTCGCTTGAGGAGATCTGCGAGTTTATCGAGGCGGACTCGCTGGCGTATCTTTCGCTGGTGGGGTTAACGCATGCGTGCACGATGGGGGATCCTCCTTCGGGGCTGGCTCCGGGGGATTTTTGCACGGCATGTTATACGGGGGACTATCCGACGCAGCAGATTGATGTGTTCGAGATTCTTCCGGCGCGGACGTACGCTTAGGGCTGCGTTGCTGGTGCTGTCGAGGACAAACAAGCAACAGCAAACGTAGATTCCATTTGGGAGGGCCCATCAAGGGCGGAGCTGCTTTATGGGCGGCTGCTCTGTTGCTGTGGTCAAGGACGTGGAGGGCAGGGGTCGATCAGCCGTGGGATGCGAAAAAGGGAAGCCCGTTGAGGGCTTCCCTTTTCGGTTTGGGTTTCGGGGTTGGTTACGCGCGGAACTTGCGGCGGGCGAAGCCGGCGACGCTGACGAGGCCGGTTCCGAGGAGGACGAGCGAGCTCGGTTCCGGGGTGACGGCGGCGGAGTTAGGTGCGGGGACGAAGCCGGGATCGTTGGCAGTGGCGCCGTCCTGGAAGGTCAACCCACCCTGCATGAAGTTCGTCTGGTCGGTGTAGACGACGAGGGTATCGGAGGTTTGTCCGGGAAGTACGCCGTTGCCTCCGTCGTAACCGTAGTTGAGCACGCCGTTGACGGTCATGAGCGCCTGGGTGGGAGCCAGCGTGCCGCTTCCCACAACGTAATCCGCACTGATGGGGGCGATGAAGCTGGCGATCGTGAACTCAAGGATGGGATCGTTTCCGGACGCGGCGACGTTTCCGAAGTTGAAGACAAAGTCGAGGCAGGTGGGGCACATGGCTCCGGTTCCGCCGCTATAGATGGTCTCGTTGTAGTTGACGACGAACGGGTTGGTATCGCCGCCGGCCGAGGTGGCCTGGGTGGTGCCGCCGATGAAGGAGTTCGGGACGAGGGTGCCGCTGGTGTAGGAGGCGGTGGTGGTGGTTCCGAGCGGGATGGGCGCACCGAACGCAGCGGTTGTGCCGAGGGTGAGTGCAGCAGAAGCAAGGACGGAGAGAGTGAGGCGATTCAGCATAGTGGCTCCTAGTTTCGTACAACCGATGTGCGTGTCTTACAACTTAAGAGGTACTCTAGCTGGGGGCATGGACCATAGCAAGTAAAAATTTCCTACTCTTTCTCCAGATTACGAAAGACTTACTTGGTAACTAGTTTTGGACTGAGTTTGCCTAGTGACCTGGGGGTAATTTTGGTGGGTTGAGGAGCTGATTGCCGGCAGCCTAGAGGATGAATAGCGCGCGCGGCAACACAGTCCGGAAGCCATTGAGGGGTTGGCGGGTTCGAGCCACACGCAGTCAGGGCCACGGCGCAGGCGGTTGACGTGTACTCCCCGTTGACCGCCACGACGACGCAGCCGTGCCCGGCTTGGCAGAGCGGTCCACGACCAGAAAATCGCCGTCCAGGATGTCGGCGTCTCTCATGGAACGCCATCTACCCGCATCAAGAACGTGGCTGCTTTGTTGTCGATCAGGAATCTCCGGTTCTGGCAAGACAACGCTGGCGAATGCTCTTCGAGCGGCACTCGGACCACAAGTCCACATTTCGCTTCTGACCAATTGACGAATGCCGGGTTCAGACCACTCGATGAGCAAACTCGATGGGAGTGGCGAGAGCCTTTTTCCGAGGTTTCCATTGCTCAATTGCGGCGTTCGCAAGCGCCGGTTTAGATCTTCTTGTAGAGCCTATTTTTGGAAGAAGCTAGCTGGGCTGAAGAGCTTACGCTGCTACCTTCGCCCTTTGATGTGTTTTGGGTAGGCGAACATGCGCCCTTAACAGAGGTCATGCGCCGCAAACAGTTACGTGGCAATCGACAGATCGGCGAAGCATTGGAGCATCAAGGAACTCACCGCTTCTGTGTGTACGACATCGAGGTAGACACTACGATAACTGCAGCTCAAAACGCGCAAACTGTTGTGAATCGGTGGAATCAGCGCAGATGAACCATAGTGGCTATGGCAGCACAGCCGCATAGCGGAAGTAGCCTCCAGCTGGCGTGGTGATGAAGCTGAGCGTTTGTCCGACAACAGGATACGGATCGAAGTAAGATTCGACTTCGAAGCCCTCTTTGCTGCAAACGCCACCATGGAACAATAAAGCCGGCAACCAGACTTATGAACGACCTGCTGCATGATCGAGCCTGGATACGATTTAGCTATTAGTGCAGCACGTTCAGTCTACTTCCGAGTACATCCCAAGCAGCTTCCTTACTCTCTTGCTGGTATGGGGGAAGGGCTCCCCTGTCTGCAGTCAGGTAGTGAACGCCTGTCTTCCGCTACCCCGCGTTCCGGGGGACACCCCGCAACGCCTGTACGCTGTAAGACTTTCCGTAAGTGGGTGAGTTCACGTAGCTAGCCGTCAAGAGTGCCTCCGCAACGCATTGATCGGATTACCAATCGGGGACTTGCGCCTTGACGGTTCAGCGGTGATGCAAACGTCGAGTGGGGAGTAGCACTATTGCATCGAGGGTGAGTGCCGGTACAGGCGTGACGAAAGCATCGCAAAGCAATTCAGAACAGGAGGAATCATTGGACTACTTCGTCGGGATCGACTGGGGACGCAAACTCACCGCATCGCCGTAATGGAACAGGAACGGGCGAGTGATCGAGTAGTTTGTTGCAGAACACAGCGGCGAAGATCTCGTGGTCTTAGTCAACAAATTAAACAATGAACCGCGTGTGATCCGGCTTTGGTCGCAATTGGCATTGAGGTCGCCTGGGGCGCTCTGGTGGAAACGCTTGTGGAGAGTGGTTTCTCTTGTTTTCGATCAGCTTTTGCTACGACAGCAGAAGCCGAAGGCAGTACGACGCATTTGCGGGCAGCAGGCACCTTCACGCACGAACCCTGCGCGGCTTGGCCGACAGACTGCTAGGCGTCCTCATCGCTTTGCTGAAAACGCACAAGCATTTCGATAGAGCAAGATGAGACGGCACCTTCGCTAAAAACCTTTTGATAGTCGTTCTATCATGATGGAAGGTATATCGGCGATGAGTCACCAAGCAAAAACACTTCTGACGGAACGGCATTTAACAGGGTTTATCTGATCCTCAGAGTTGCAGGTATAGCTGCATAGCAGCGGTTGACCTAGGCACTCTCGGGATGATCCGATGCGTACTTTCGCGCATCGCGAATGGCTCGTATCAGGACGAGGAAGCTGATTGCGCAACCATAGCTGAGGACATGAGGGATGGCCGCAGAATACATATGGGCACGATTTGCTGGGAAGAAAAGCCAAACCGACTCACATATGAGTGCATCGATGACGTACCACGCCATCGCAATTGTGAGAAGCTGTGCGAAGCGAAGTGGGCCACATGGAGCGACTCTGCAGAAGGAGATCACATGAACCAGGGTGAAAGGCCCAAGAAGCGGCACGAGAACGAGCCGGAAGAAACGTTGATGACCGGCACTACCGAGCATGAGGGCTTGGCCTGAGGCTCCTGCAGCAAGCACATATGCAGCGATGTTGACTCTCCCCATTCCGGTCTCTCCCCGACATTTGCATGTATCTGCTTTTGTGTAACACACAGATGACGAGCTGAACCACTCTACCGTTAGCCGGCCAGGCCGCTTTCTAATCCAACAGCACAGGCTATCTCTGACTACAGTCCTGTTATGCCGCATGCTCGGAAGCGATCCACCCGGCCTTCTTGGTTGACGAGAAGAGACCGATGCGTTGGTGAAGCAGTCGTAGCTACTTGTCTTCTTACTCAATCTCGTCACCGTGGTCGTGAGAATGGGAGACGCGAGCTTGATCAACGTCTTGCAAGCGGCGGTGCGAAGATTCTCTCTGGAAAAGCAAGCGTCGGAAATGTCGGAAAGAGGA
>CAXTQE010000180.1:0-6257 GCA_964246225.1 uncultured Acidobacteriaceae bacterium
GGGCCGGCGTGCTACTGCGGGCTGCATGGCTGCATGGAGATGTAGGTTTCCGGCACCGCGATCGCCGCCGACTTCCTGCGGGTGACGGGGCAGCGGATGACGACGCGGGAGATCGCCCAGCGAGCGGATGTGGGAGACGCGGAGGCCGTGGCGGCGTTCACGCGGTTTGAGAGCCGGCTCGCACGAGGATTGGCCAACGTTGTTAATATTCTCGACCCGGATGTGATCGTGGTGGGGGGCGGTGTGTCGCGGGTGGAGCGGCTCTACCGGGAGGTGCCGAAGCTGGTCCGCGAGTATGTGTTCGGCGGGGACTTCGATACGCCTATCGTGCCGGCGAAGTTCGGGGACTCAAGCGGCGTGCGTGGAGCGGCGTGGCTGTGGCCGAACACCGCCCGTACCCAAGGTGGAACGATGTGAACCTTTCCTCCTCGCCCGGAATCAAAGGAGATAGAATAGAGGTTGAATCTATGCCAAATCAGCCCAACTATCGGACGATTCCTGTCCATTCGAAAAGCTGCACCGATCCGATTGTCGGAGCTATTCTTTCCGGATGGCGGTATGACATCTCGAACATTTCTCCGGAGATGCGGACCGACTACGAACAGCATTTGACTGAGTGCATGCACTGCCGCCGCCGGCAACACGTGGCGCGCACCATCGATGTGCTGCTGATCACGATTAGTGCGCTCTCGATGGTGGCTTTCCTTCTGGCCACCATGGTGATGCGCCGGATTGAGACGCTGACCCATATCGCGGGCAGCCTGACGCTGCATCTTCGCCAGGAGCCGGTAACCATTTCGCTGCAGGCGGTCGCCGTCGCGGGTCTGATTCTTTCCCTAATTCTGTGCGTGCTGGTCGCCATCGCGACGCCTCTGCCTTCGCTGCTGAACAGCCTGGTGGAACAGCGCATTCCGTCTGACCTTCGCCAGCGCATTACGCGCCGTCACGCCTGAACGTACCTCCTCGATGCCTCCTGAGTCGCAAAGCGAGATCTTCCCGACGACCGCGTCGCCGCTTGCCCAGGATCAACATTCTCCCGTGCGTCCCCGCGATGTGCGGGAGTACAGCGAGTGGGACCCGCGTTCCGCTCCCGGCACGTACTTCCTGCTGGCAATCAACATCGGCGTGTTCCTGTGGATGATCACGCATGGCGTTTCGGTCAACTCGCCGACTCCGGCGCAGTTGCGGCATTTCGGAGCAAACAACGCGCTGCTGGTGCTGACTGGGCAGTGGTATCGGCTGGTGACGGCCATGTTTGTGCACATCGGCATCATCCACATTGCGACCAACATGTGGTGCCTCTGGAACCTGGGCCTGCTGGGCGAGCCTCTGCTCGGACCCATGGGACTGATCGCCGTCTATCTGCTGACCGGCGTCGCGGGCAACTTGCTCTCGGTGGCCTGGGACGTAGTTGCGGCGATCTTTTTTCGGCAGCCACTTGAACTGATTGCCGGCGTCGGTGCGGGGGCTTCGGGAGCGGTCTTTGGGATCGCCGGCATTCTGATCGTGCTGCTGACCAACCGCAAGCTTCCCATTCCGTGGACGGAGCTGAAGCGGTTACGTACGTCGGTGGTGCGCTTTTCGGTGATCAATCTCATCATTGGCCTGGGCACGGCGCTGCCAATTCCGGGCATCTCGGTGCGGATCGACAACTCGGCGCACGTCGGCGGCTTTGTTTGCGGCCTGCTGCTGGGGCCGGGGCTGGTTCCGGCGATGACCCTCGGTCGGTCCCGCTACCTTGGACGGCAGAAAGTCGTCTTCCTGGCCGCCGCGTTTGCGCTCAGCCTCTTCGGTTACTGGATCGCCAACCTCAAGTAGGAGAGAGGTTGGCGATCCATGCCTAGGAGGTCGGCTTCTTCGGCCGCGAGACCAGGAGGTTGGGGGTGGCCGTACCTGCGGCTCCACTGGCGAGCGGAAGCAGCGGCACAATGGGTGTGAGGGTGTCGGCGAAGCCTGTAGCTCCGCGGCTCAAACGGTGCACAATGTTGTCGCCCGACGTTCCAAGATAAAGCACCTGGTTGTCGGCGCTCAAAGTTGAGGAGATGGGTGCAACCGGGGTTCCGTTCGAGGTCTTCTGTAGGGCGACCTGGGTGAGGGTTCCATTCCCTCCCGGGACCGATTGCGTGTACTCGGGCAAGGTGCCTCCGGTGCCCTGGTAGGTGACGAAGGCGAAGGCCGAGTCGGTGGTCGCAAGCACCGTGTTGATGTCGGTGGCAGCTACACCGAGCGCGAGCGGCGTGCCCGGACTGCTGGTGAACGGGACGGGACAGCTTCCCTTCTTGGCGTTGGTCGTCACGTCGATGAAGTTGGTCACATTGGCGCCAAGAATGTGGACGCCGTCGTTGGTCGCCGTGAGGCGCTCGGGAGCGGCGGCCACTGAGCCTAGATCGGGATAGAAGACATTGCTGGTGACGGTCTGGATGCCGGCGCCGGAGACGGTGGTCGCCGGACAGTTGGTGCGTACGTCGAGCAGGCCTCCCGCGCTGCCTTCCGCCAGGTAGGCGCCGGCGCTTGGAATCGTGACCGTGACATCCGTGGCCGTGTTGGCGAGCGGGACCGCGGTCCAGCCGGTAAAGGTGGAGTAGACCAGCAGGCGACCGTCGTTGGTTGTGATGTAGACGGTCTGCGAGTCGGGGCTCCAGGAAGCGCGGGTCGCGACGGCTCCGTACTCCGAGGTGATAGCGCTGGTCGAGGTGTAGAGATAGGTCAGTTTGCGGACGGGATCGGTGATGACGACCGTGCCGTTATCGGGAGAGACAGTCAGCACGTTTCCGGAGACGGTGGTGTCTTCCTTGGTCAGGGCGTTTGTGCCGGTGGCGAAGATCATGATCTCGTTCGGCGTTCCCATGTAGATCGTGCTCTGGTCTTCCGACAGGGCGAGCGAGTTCGGCACGTAGGGCAGGCGGATGGGCGCGCCCTGGGTGGAGAGGGTGAAGTCGAAGGGCTGCAGGTACTGCGACTGCGTTGAGCCGATATAGAGCACGGTGTTTACGCCGGTGCCGATGGCATTGACCTGGACCGGGTTCGAGGTGATTGTCGTGCCGTTGCCAACCGGGGCGCCGACGGTTCCTGTGCTGGCCGGCAGGGCGAGCCCGATCTCGTTGAGCGGCGCGGGGTTGCAGCTTGGCGGCTGGCAGATGGCCGTGATGGTGGCTGCCCCGGAGTAGAGCGGCGTGATGGTGGCACTGCCGGACGGGATGGTCTGGGGCGTGGTGGACTCGTACTCGAGCGTGATGTTGGTGATGGGGTTGCCGGCGGTGTCGATGACCGTGGCGGAGAGCGCCTGGGCGACGTTCTGATCGACGGTGATTGGACCGGTCGGCGCCGTGTTGTTGCCGACCTGCGCGAGCGTGATGGATGCCGGAGCGCAGGTGGAGAAGAAGCCCGCGGTACTCGAGGCCAGGGAGGTGGCGGCGTTGATGGTGGTGGTGCCAGGCTGCGCGGCGGTGGCCAAACCGTTCGTGTCGATGGTGACGACCGCGGCATTGGTAGCCGTAAAGGAGAGCGGGCCCACCTGGCAGCTGATGTTGGTTTGTCCGGAGCCTGTCCCCGCGTAGCTCCTGGCGACCAGATTCGCCGTCCCACCTTGCGAGATGCAGGCCCTTCCGTCAAACACCGCCTGCATAGGCACCACTGGAGTGGCCTGGCAGGCCCCACTCAAAAGCGCGTTGTAGCAGTTGCTGGCAGGGTCCGTGGCGCAGTTTGTGGAAGCATCTCCGAGCACCACGCTGGTCACCACCGGATGGACGTACACCGGAAGCGAGTTCGACGTGACGCCGATGGCGCTGGCCGTAACGTAAGCGATTCCGCTGACCGGGCCGGGAGTGCAGTAGGTGAAGTCCGCGATGCCGCCGCCGCTGTTGCGGTTCCAGGTTCCGGCGCAGAGGCGGCCGGTGGTGGGAGCGATGTCGACCAGGCTGAGATTCGATGAGCCGTAGACGGTTCCGCTGGCGGTGGCGGAGTTCCCCTTGCAGTCTGTTCCCGTGGGCGCGTTCACCTGGCTGATCTCTCCCTGGTTCAAGGAGAGGCCGGTCAATCTTGGCTGAAGGGTCAACGTTGTGAGCTGGCCGACGACGACGCCGGAGTTTTGACCGTTGCAATACACGGGAGCCACGGCGTGGTGGCAGCCGGAGATCGAGACGCCAAAGGGAAGGGAACAGAAGATGAGGATAGCGAGAGTGACGAAACGACGCATTGAACCTTTCAAACCTCTCCGTTGGCTCGGCGGCAGGACCTCTCGCGCGAACGGACTTTCTGGTGCGGCAGGACTGATGGTTGCTGGTTTTTCAACCTTCAGTCTAGAAGGGTGCCCGGGGAGAAGCAAATAAAAGGGGTGCGTTGCGGAGCCTGGGATGGATGGTTAGACGGGCGGTGGGAGCGAGCGTCAACGCGCGGAGACCACGGCTGGACTCAGGCCTCGACCAATCCGTAACGACGCTGCCACTGATTTTTCAGCCGATCCCAGACGCCGGCGATCTCCTCCGGCGTCAGAGCCGGGTCGGGAGTCTGGGCAAACCGGGAAGCCTCGGCCTTGGCAAGCTCCAGAAGGTCGCGGTCGCGAATGAGATTGGCCACGCGGAACTCCGGCAGCCCAGCCTGGCGAGTGCCGAAGAACTCTCCCGGGCCGCGCTGCTGGAGGTCCATTTCGGCCAGCGCGAAGCCGTCCTGAGTGCGCACCATGGCGTCCAGCCGAGCCTCGGCGGCGTCGCTCACCTTGCCTCCGGTCATCAGAACGCAGTAGCTTTTGGCGGAGCCGCGGCCCACGCGTCCACGAAGCTGGTGCATCTGGGCGAGGCCGAAGCGCTCGGCGTGCTCGATGACCATGACGGAGGCGTTGGGGACGTCGACTCCGACTTCGATGACAGTGGTGGCGACGAGGACGTCGGTTTCTCCGCGTTGGAAGCGGCGCATCGCGACTTCTTTGTCGTCCGCGGACATGCGGCCGTGCAAGAGGCCGAGGCGGAGACCGGCGAGGGGGCCGGCGCGGAGTTCGTCGTACATCTGGGTGGCGGCGCGGAGCTTGGGCTGGGGGAAGAGGCGCTCGGTCCTGGCGCGTGACTTGGGCTTGGGTTCCGGCTCGGTGGCTTCGGGGTCGCGGGCAAAGTCAAGCTCAGGCTGGTCGTCGTTGGCGCCCTCGATGATGGGGTAGACGAGGTAGGCCTGGCGGCCGAGCGCGACCTGTTTGCGGACGAAGGCCCAGACCTCGGCGGACTTCTCTTCGGTCGTGCGGCGCGTGAGGATGGGAGTGCGGCCGGGGGGAAGCTGGTCGATGACGCTGAGGTCCATGTCGCCGTAGATGGTCAGCGCGAGGGTGCGGGGGATGGGGGTCGCGGTCATGACGAGGACGTCGGGGTCGGCGTGGCCGGCGCGCATCAGCTTGACGCGCTGCTGGACGCCGAAGCGGTGCTGCTCGTCGACGATGACCAGGCCGAGCCGGGCGAACTCGACTTTTTGCTCGATGAGGGCGTGGGTGCCGATGGCGAGCTGGGTTTCGCCGGAGAAGATGCGGCCGCGGCCTTCGCGCTTCCGGTCTTCTTCGAGCGAGCCGGTGAGCAGCGTAACCCGGTAGGGCTTGCCGGTGGTGGGCGAGACACGGTCGCCGAGCAGCTTGCGCGCGCTCAGAAAATGCTGGGTGGCGAGGATCTCGGTCGGGGCCATCAGCGCCGCCTGGAAGCCGTTTTCGATCGCGACCAGCGCCGCCTGGAGCGCCACGATCGTTTTGCCGGAGCCGACGTCGCCCTGCAGCAGGCGGCGCATGGGCTGCGGGCGGCGCATGTCGCCGACGATCTCGCCGAGAACACGCTTCTGGGCCGCGGTGGGATGGAAGGGCAGAACCTGTTTGAGGGCTTCGCGGACCTCGGCTCCCGTGGCGAACTGCGTGCCGAAGCGCTCGCGCAGGCGTTTGCGCTTGAGCTCGAGGCCCAGCTCGAGATACCAGAGCTCCTCGAAGATGAGGCGCCGGTGAGCCGGGGTGCGGGCAGCCTGGAGGATGTCCATCGGCGTGCCGGCCTCGGGAAAGTGGAGCGCGCGCAGGGCAGCCATGCGGCCGGGAAGCTGGAGGCGCTCGCGCAGGGCTGGGGGGAGGGTTTCTTCGGCCTCCGTGCCGGTCTCGGTCAGCTCTTCGAAGATGCTCCACAACACGCGGCGGGTCCACTTCGAGGTGAGTTTGGCGCCCCAGGGGGTGGTGCCGCCGAGACTTTCATAGACGGGCACGATCCGGCCCATCTCGAGCATGGCGAACTCGGCGTCCGGGCCGG
>CAXTQE010000181.1:0-5453 GCA_964246225.1 uncultured Acidobacteriaceae bacterium
TGGTGGCGGAGTTGGACGTACGCGCGGTGCATGAGGGGCTTCGGGGCACGCAGTTTGCGGATGGCGTGACGCATCTTTCGACTACGGGCTCAACCAACCAGGTGGCGCTTGAAGCAGCGCTGGCGGGAGCGCGGTCTGGCGTGTGGGTGGCGGATGAGCAGACGGCTGGGCGCGGGCGTGGGGGGCATCGGTGGCACTCGGCCTCGGGCGATGGGATGTATGTGAGTGCGCTGGTGACGCCGCGCGTGGCGCTGAGCGAGGCTCCGTGGATTGCGCTGGCGACGGGGCTGGCGGTGCAGGCTGCGGTGGCCGAGGTGGCGGGGATGAGGATGGATCTGCGCTGGCCGAACGACCTGATGTTTGGGGTGCGGAAGGCGGGAGGCATCCTGGTGGAGTCGGTGTCGGAGGCTCGGCCGGATGGGGATGCGGGGCTGCGGTATGCCGTGGTGGGCATTGGCCTGAATGTGGGCCAGGCGGAGTTTCCGGAGGAGTTGCGGGAGCTGGCTACGTCGCTTTTCCTCGAGAGCGGGCGGCGGTATGCGCGGGAGGAGCTGCTGGGGGCGATTCTGCGGAGGCTCGACGGGGAGCTGCGGGATTTGGATGAGGACGTGCCGGGGCTGCTGGAGCGGTTTCGGGCGGCGTCTTCCTGGGTGAGCGGCATGCGGGTGAGGGTGGACGAGCAGGGCGGCTATACTGGCTGGACCCGTGGGCTGGACGCGCGCGGGTTTCTCAAAGTTGAGGACGCGGAGGGCAACGTGCGAACGGTGCTGTCGGGTGGGGTTCGGCCGTTTTAGGAGTGCGGAAAACAATGCTGTTTGCGATGGATGTGGGGAATTCGAACACCGTGCTGGGGTTGTTTCGGCAGGTGGACTCGGGAACGGCGGCTGAGCCGGGGCCGGCTCGGTTTGCGCCGGAGCTGGTGACGCAGTGGAGGATTACGACGCCGGAGTCGCGGACGGTGGACGAACTGGGCGTGACGCTGCGGAGTTTGTTTGGCGCGAGCGGCGTGTCGGTGGCGGAGATCACGGGGGTGGCGATCTCGTCGGTGGTGCCTCCGCTGGACTCGATGCTGCGGCAGCTGTGCGAGGTGTTCTTCAAGATCAAGCCGCTGTTTATCGAGCCGGGGGTGAAGACGGGGATGCCGGTGCTGACGGACAATCCTGCGGAAGTGGGTGCGGACCGGATTGTGAACTGCGTGGCGGCGTTTGAGCGCTTTCAGGGCGCGTGCGTGATTGTGGACATGGGGACGGCGACGACGTTCGACGTGGTCTCCGCGCGCGGTGAGTTCGTTGGCGGGGCGATTGCTCCGGGGCTGGGCATTGCGTCGGAGGCGCTGTTTACGCGGGCGGCGCGGCTTCCGCGGATCGAGATTCGGAAGCCGGCCAAGGTGATCGGCACGGGAACGGTGGACAATCTGCAGATTGGTTTGTACTACGGGTACATCGGGCTGGTGGATGGGATTCTGGAGCGGATGCTTGAGAAGCTGACCGCGGACGCAGAGCCGAAGATCGCGGTACAGGTGATAGCGACCGGCGGCCTGGCGCACCTGATCGCGGGGGGATCGCGGTTTATCAGCGTGGTGGACGAGAAGCTGACCTTGACCGGGCTGCGGATCGTGTTTGAGCGGAACCTGGAGCGGCAGGGCAGGCAGGAGCGGCACCGGCGGCGGACCTAAGGCGCCTGCGAACCAACGTGCTGAACTATTTCAACTACTTCACGGAGATCGAGGAGCGATTTCAGCGGCGGCGCGGCTCGCTGCTGATGCTGTCGACGCTGGACTGGGCGCTGATCGAGACGTGGCACGAGGCCGGCGTGCCGCTGGACGTGGCCTTGCGCGGGATCGACGACGCCTTCGATAAACACGATGCGCAGCGTCTGCGGTCGGAGGGCGGCGGCAAGCGGATGCGCAGGATCAACGGGCTGGCGGGGGCGGCGGCCAGCGTGATGCGGGCGGCGGAGACGGCGGCGGAGGCAGCTACGGGGGTCGGGCCGGGAGACGAAGCTGTGGCTCGGGAGAGTGGGTTCGAGGCGGAGCGGGTACGCGGCTTTCTGGAACGGAATGCCGCGGCGATCGAGGCTACCGGGTTGCAGCTGGAAGTTGCCCGGAGATTGCGGGAGCTTGCAGAGGCGGACTTCGGGGGGCACCTGGAAGAGCTGGACCGGACGTTGACGGTGCTCGAAGAGAAGCTGCTGGCGGGGCTGCTGGCCGAGGCTTCAGAAGGGGAGTTGACGGCGTTGCGGGAGCAGGCCGCGCGGGAGCTTGCACCCTACCGGGGGAAGATGCAGGCTGTGCAGATCCGGCAGGTACAGCAGCAGTTTCTGCAGAAGCGGCTGCTGGAGGCTCGAAGCTTGCCGCGGCTGAGCCTGTTCTATATGACGCATGGTGGCGAGACGGAAAAAGGCTGACGAGAGAACTCGTCAGCCTTTTCGAAGAGAAACTTCAGCTTACCGGCGTCCGCCACCACCGCCGCCATGGAAGCCACCACCACCACCGCCGTGGAATCCACCTCCGACGCCTCCACCTGCACGGAGGCCTTCACCGCCGCGGTATCCACCACCGTAGCCGCCGCGGAAACCTCCGCCATAACCACCGCGGTAGCCGTAGCCGCCGCCAAAACCGTAGCCTCCACGGAAGCCGTAGCCGCCACGGAACCAGGGGCCGGCACCGATGAACAGCCCGCCCGCGAAGTAGTTGGGGCCGTAGTAACCGTACGGGGCGCAGGAGTAGGGTGCGTAGCCGTAGTAGCCATACTCACAGGACGGTGGGCCGTAGGCATATCCGCCGCCGCCGTAGGGTACACCGACGCCGATGCCAACGCCGATCTGGGCGTGGGCTGCGGGTACGAGGGCAGGAACAAACGAAACAGCCAGGAGAGTGCTGAGCAAAGCGAAATGTTTAATGGTCTTCATTGGATCTCCTCGGAACTGGAGCCGACATCCTCCGCTGGCGTTTGTCCGTTTGCCCGCCGCGGTTTCGTTCCACCTGTATAAACGCGAGGATGACAGGAAAGTTGCGCCGGAGGCAGATGTGGAACTCGACTTGCTTCCTCGAACAGGATGCACTGAGTAGGATGAAAGACGAACCCCCTATGATGCCTTCAAGCGCTTCCGACCAGACCCAGACTTTCACGAGCCGGGTCGATGCGCCGGTGTATGGAGGCACCTTTCGAACGGAAGAGGGTGGGACTTTGCCGTTTGTTCTGCCAGGCGAGCTGGTCCGGGTGAGCGTCCCTGAGCTGGAGGTTCTGGAGCCCTCGCCGGAGCGGGTGGCTGCCGGCTGCGTGCACTTCGGCCAGTGCGGAGGCTGTCACTACCAGCAAGGGCAGTATCGGGCGCAGGTGGGCTGGAAGGAAGATATTCTTAGCGGGCTGCTGGCGACTGCGGGGATAAAAGAAACGCCAGCGATTGCGACCCGGACCGCTGCGGAATGGGGGTACCGGAACCGCATCCGGCTGCGCATCGAGCCGGAGGGAAGCGGGTTTCGTGCCGGGTACAGCCGGCCGGAGTCGAACCAGTTTCTGCCGATCGTGATGTGTCCCATCGCGGCTCCGCTGCTCTGGCGGGCGGCGGAGGCGTTGCTGCAGGCGGGGCGGGAGGACGTCCAAACAGCGCGCTGGCTCGCTTCCGCGGCGGAGGTCGAGCTGTTCTGCACGGGCGATGAATCGAAGCTCCAGGCGATGTTCTTTCTACGCGATGCGGAGCCGGCACGGACCTCGGCGGACGGATTTGCCCGTCTGTGCGAGCGCCTGCGGGAGAGGGTGCCGGAGCTGGCCGGCGCGGGGGCGGAGCTGCATCCGGAGCTGAACCGGCGGGTGCGTCGCGGCTGGGCTGGAGCGGCGTGGGGTGCGGCTGGCCTGCACTACGCGTGTGGCGGGCGCGCGTACTGGGTGAGCCGGGGAGCGTTCTTCCAGGTGAATCGCTTCCTGGTGGAGACCCTGCTGGAGCTGGTATGCGCGCAGGCAGGTGGAGGGCTGGCGTGGGATCTCTACGCCGGGGTGGGCTTGTTTTCGCGGGCGCTGGCGGAGCGCTGCGGGCGGGTGATCGCGGTCGAATCGGGAGAGGTGGCTTCGCGGGATCTGGCAGCAGCGGCGCGGGGCGGGAAGGGGCAGCCTGGGTTTACCGCGGTGCGTGCACCGGTGCTTGAGTTTTTAGAGGCGCAGGCGACGCAGCGCGAACGGCCGGAGCTGGTGGTGCTCGATCCGCCACGAGCCGGGCTGGGTGTGGAAGGAGCGGCGGCGCTGGCGCGGGTGGGCGCGAAGCGAATCGTGTATGTGTCCTGTGATCCAGTAACGCTGGCGCGCGACCTGGCGGTGCTGACCCGGGCGGCCTACGGCATTGAGTCCGTAGAGATGGTGGATCTGTTTCCGCAGACATTCCACCTGGAGACAGTTGTATTTCTGATTCGGCGCTGATGGTGTAGAAGGGAGGCGTTGCAGTGACTCCAGAACGGAACGCCTATGCACGCCACGCCAGCCATAGAACGGATGAGCTTTCGACGAGCGCCCCTGGCGGCGGCGGCGGTCTGCTTTGCCGGCGGCATCCTGCTGGCGCGCCTGGAGGCTGCGCGGTGCGTGTGGATTTCGTTGCCGGTGCTGCTGGTGGCTTTGGCTTTGCTGGGCGGTTTGGCTTGCGCGAGCCTGCTGGGTAAGGAACGGGTCGCCGTGTTTCCGGTGGGTGCACTTTGGGTGGTGCTGGGTGCGGCGGCGGCCGAGTGGCAGCCAGGGCCGATGGTGCCTCTACGACTTATGGGGTATGCCGACAATCTGAGCCGAACCGTGCGCGGGCGGGTGGTGCGGGTGCGGGAGATGCCCACGCTGGCGGAGTCGACCGACGCGGATGCGGTGCCGCCGTGGGAGGCGGTGGAGGAGGTGCGGGAGTCGGGTGGCCGGCGGCTCTCGATGGACCTGGCGGTGGACGCGGTTGAGGAGGTGACGCCGGATACAGCGGCGATGGTTCCGGCCAGCGGCGGGGTGCGCCTCTCGGTGTATGAAGCGGAGGCGGCGCGTTTTGAGCCGCGCTGTGGCGACCGTCTGGAGATGCCGCTGCGGATGAAGCTTCCGGTGCGCTACCGCGATCCGGGAGCGTTCCAGTATGCGGACTACCTGCTGCAGCAAGGGATCGCCGCGCAGGCGAGCGTCGGCGGGGCGCAGATGGCGGTGATCGGGGTTGGTGAAAGAACGTGGCCGTGCCGGTTGCGGGCGGCGCAGGCCTGGGCTTCGGGGCGGCTGAATGGGTTTGCCAGGTCAGCGGCGAACCGCCGTGTGCCGCGTGCGCTGCGGCTGACCGAGACGGATGCGCTGATGCTGGACGCGATGCTGTTCGGGGATCGCGCCGGGCTGACGCATGGGCTGCGTGTCGGTTTTGAGAGGACTGGGACGTTTCACCTGTTCGTGGTCTCGGGACTGCACCTGGCGCTGCTGGCAGGGGCCTTGTTCTGGCTGCTGCGGCGGCTG
>CAXTQE010000181.1:5542-6247 GCA_964246225.1 uncultured Acidobacteriaceae bacterium
CGGGTTTGGGCAGCCGGCGCAGCGCGCGTTGGTAATGACTTCGGTGTATCTGTTGGCTCGGCTGCTTTCGCGCGACCGCGACAGCCTGAACGCGCTGGGAGCGGCTGTGCTGGCGCTGCTGGTCTGGTCGCCCAAGAGCCTGTTTGAGGCGAGCTTCCAGATGACGGTGCTGGTGATCGTGGCGATCGCGGGAATTGCCGTTCCGCTCACGCACCGAAGTTTTCTGCGCTACGGGAGGTGGACGCGCGAGGTGTTCCGCGAGGGCCGGGCGCGAGGCGAGCCGCGGGAGGCGCAGTTTGTGCTGATGCTGGAGGTTTGGGGGGAGGCGTTTGCGGCTCGGCTGGGCGGCTGGGCGAAGAAGCTTCCCGCCATGGCTGTGGGCGTGCTGTTTTGGGCCTTGGAGCTGGCCATGGTAGGGGTGGTGGTCGAGCTGGTGATGGTGCTGCCGATGGCAACGTACTTCCATCGCGCGGCGATCTTCGGGCTGCCGGCGAATATGGTGGCTTTGCCGGTGGTGGGTCTGCTGGCCGGCAGCGCGGTGGCGACGTTTGCCTGCTCGCTGGTCAGTTCGTGGCTGGCGGTGATTCCAAGCGTGCTGACGGCTGGACTGCTGCATGGAGTGACCTGGGTGATCGGCCGCATCAGCCACCTGGCGGCTGCCGATGTGCGAGTGCCGGGGCCGGTGTGGTGGGTGGCGGGGACAGC
>CAXTQE010000182.1:0-6228 GCA_964246225.1 uncultured Acidobacteriaceae bacterium
ATCGACGAGGAAGACCTGCGGGCCGCGATGCCGCTGATCGCCGCGAGCGGACTGCCGCTGCTGGTGCATGCGGAGCTGGACGGGCCGATTGCAGAGGCGACTCAGGGCTTGGCGGGTGCGGACTGGAGGCGGTACGGGACGTATCTGGCGTCGCGTCCGGACCGGGCGGAGTTGGCGGCAATTGAGCTGATGATTGGGCTTTGCCGGGAGTTTCGCTGCCGGGTGCACGTGGTGCATCTGTCGACGGCGCAGGCGCTGCCGATGCTGCGGGCGGCGCGGGGCGAGGGACTGCCGCTGACGGTTGAGACTTGCCCGCATTACCTCCACTTTGCGGCGGAGGAGATTGCGGATGGGCAGACGCTGTTGAAGTGCGCGCCGCCGATCCGGGGTGCGGCGAACCGCGAGGAGCTTTGGCGAGGATTGGCGGAGGGGACGATTGACCTGGTGGCGAGCGATCACTCGCCTTGTCCGCCGGAGATGAAGGGCCTGAGGGCAGGGGATTTTCAGACGGCGTGGGGAGGGATCGCCAGCCTTTCGCTGACGGCTTCCGTGCTTTGGACCGGCATGGCTAGTCGGGGACTGGGGCTGCCGGATCTGGTGCGTTGGCTAGGTGGTGCGCCGGCTCGGCTGGCTGGGCTGGAGGGCGTCAAGGGAGCGATTGCTGAGGGTGCGGACGCGGATCTGGTTGTGTTTGCGCCGGAGGAGCCGTGGACGGTGGCGGCGGAGGACCTGTACTTTCGGCATGCTGTTTCGCCGTACGTTGGGGAGCGGCTGCGAGGGCGTGTGAGGCAAACCGTGGTGCGGGGGCGAACGGTGTTTGCGCGGGGTCGTTTTCCGGGATCTCCTGCGGGCAGGGAGGTGCGGGTATGAGCGCTGTGCCGGAGTTGGTTGTGGAGAATGTCCGGGCCGGGGCGGAGTACGTGCTTGATCTTTGCTCGCGGATTGGCGAGTTTACCGATGTTCCGGGGACGATCACACGGCTGTTTCTTTCGCCGGCCACGCGGGAGGTGCATGGGCTGCTCTCTGCGGAGATGAGAGCGCTGGGCATGGCGGTGCGGGTGGATGCGGCGGGCAATGTGCGCGGACTGTATGCGGGCGCGGAGCCGGATGCTCCTGTGCTGCTGATGGGGTCGCACATCGACACGGTCCCGGATGCGGGCGCGTATGACGGGGTGCTTGGAGTAGCGGTGGGGCTGGCCTTGGTGCGTTCGCTTGCCGGGCGGCGGATGTGTTTCGCGATCGAGGTGATTGCCTTTTCGGAGGAAGAGGGAGTTCGGTTTCGACGGCCATTCTTGGGGAGCCGCGGTTTGCTGGGTCAGCTAACGGCAGACGATTTTTCGCTGCGGGATGGGGTTGGGGTTGGGTTTGCGCAGGCTGTGCGCGAGTTTGGGTTGAACCCCGATGAGCTGAGCGGAGACCTGCTGACGCCGAAAACGTTCGCGTTTTTTGAGGTGCATATCGAGCAGGGGCCGGTGCTTGAGTCGGTGAACAAGCCCCTTGGGGTGGTGACGTCGATCGTTGGGCAGACGCGTTTTGCGCTGACGTTTCATGGGCAGGCGAACCATGCGGGAACGACGCCGATGCCGATGCGTAAGGATGCGCTGGCGGCGGCGGCGGCGTGGATCGGATTCGTTGAGGAGACAGCGCAGAGTACGCCGGGGTTGGTGGCAACGGTCGGAAGGATGAACGTGATGCCTGGTGCGGCGAATGTGATTGCCGGCCTGGCCGAGGTGACGCTGGATGTGCGGCATGCTTCTGACGAGGCTCGTTGGGCCGCGGTGAAGATTTTGCTGCGTGGGGCGGAGTCGATTGCCGAGGCGCGTGGGATCAGAGTGGCGATTGTGCCGACGAGTGAGCAGAATGCCGTAAAGATGGACGCGGTTTTGCGGGAAGGCCTGATGCGGGCCGCGTTTCGTGCTGGGGAGGCAGCGCAAGGGATGACCAGCGGCGCGGGTCATGATGCGATGATTCTGGCTGGCCGTGTACTTGCGGCGATGCTGTTTGTGCGCTCACCGGGCGGCATCAGCCATCATGCTTCGGAGTCGGTTTTGGGTGCGGATGTGGAGGCGGCACTGCGGGTATGCGGTGCGCTGCTGGAGCAGATAGAGCCTGCGCTGCTGGAACGGGGAGGCGCATGAAGCCGTCCCTCTCGGCAAGTGGCCAGACGCGGAGCCGCCGGCAGCCTGGGTATCTGCTGCAGACTCCGGATACGTTTGTGCGGACGCCGATGCCGGAGATGGTGGGTGGGGTTGCGATCGTGCATGCTTCGCCGGCGCTGGGGGCGGAGTTTGTTTGGCTTACGGTGGAGCTTGAGCCGGGTGGAACGTGGGACACAACGCAGCATAGCCGGTTTTTTTACGTGCTGGATGGGGAAGGCGAAGTGCGCGGGCCGGAAGGTGCGCATGAGATGGTGGCGGGAGATTTTGCGTATGCTCCTCCGGGTGCGGAACGGAGAATGACGGCAAGCCGCGCGCTGCGTTGCGCGGTGCTTATAAAGCGGTATGAGGGGTTGCGTGGCGTGGCGCTTCCGGCTGCGATTTTTGGGCGCGAGAGTTTGCTTGCTCCGGAGCCTTTGGGCGATTGCGGGGACATTGAAGTGCGGTGCTTAATGCCTTCGAGCCTCTGTTATGACTTTGCCGTGAACACGATGACGTATGCGGGCGGGGCAACGCTGCCGCAGGTGGAGATTCACTATATGGAGCATGGGCTCTTGATGCTTTCGGGTAGCGGAACGTATCGCCTGGGTGACACCCTGCACCAGGTTGGGCCTGGCGATTTTATATGGATGGAAGCGTATTGTCCGCAATGGTTTGAAGCGCATGTGGAAGGGCCGGCGAAGTACCTGGTTTATAAGAATTTCAATCGGATGCCTGAGCTATGAAGATAACCGTAGATGAGGAACGGATGGTCCGCGAGCTGCGGGAGCTGGCAGCGTTCACCGAGCCATCCGCGGAAGCGCCAAGGGCCGGCGAGACTGCGGTGACGCGGGTGGTGTTTACCGAACGGGACGGAGAGGCACGCGCGTGGTTGAAGGAGCTTGCGGAAGCGGTGGGGCTTGGGATTCGGGAGGATGCCGTGGGGAACACGTTTTTTCGTTGGGAGGGGTCTGAGCCGGCGCTGGCCGCGGTGGCGACGGGGTCGCATATCGACGCGATTCCGAACGCGGGGATGTATGACGGGACGGTGGGCGTGTTGGGTGGGCTGGAGGCGATGCGCGCGTTGCAGGCTGCGGGGTTCAAGCCGCGACGCAGCGTGGAGTTGATCCTGTTTACGTCGGAGGAGCCGACGCGCTTTGGCCTTGGGTGCCTGGGATCGCGGCTGATGTCGGGGACGCTGAGTGCAGAGGCTGCACAACGGCTGGTGGACGAGGCAGGCCTGTCGCTCGACGAGGCGCGGGCGGCTGCCGGATACAGCGGCGCGTTAGGTGAAGTGGAGCTAACGAAGAGTGCGTATGCGGGTTTTGTGGAGTTGCACATTGAGCAGGGGCCGCGGCTGGAGCGGGAGGGCGTGCCGATTGGCGTGGTGACGCATATTGCCGCACCGGCGAGCGGCGCGATTACGTTGGAGGGCGAGGGCGGACATGCGGGCGCGCTGTTGATGCCGGTGCGGCACGATGCGCTGGCGGCGGCGGCGGAGGTGGTGCTGGCGGTGGAGCGTGCGGCGCTCGGGACGGGTGTGGAGGATACGGTGGCGACGGTGGGACGCTGCGAGGTGTTTCCGGGAGCGGTGAACTCGGTGCCTTCGCGGGTGCGGCTTTCACTTGATGTGCGGGATGTGGATTTAGCGCGGCGAGATGCGGTGCTGGGGTTGATCGTCTCCAGCTGTGGGGAGATTGCGCAGCGACGGGGAGTGAAGATTGCGCCGGCGATGGCGAATGCGGATGAGCCTGCGAGTTGTGCGGCAGCCGTGGTGGACGCTGTGGAAGCAGCCTGCGTGGAGGCTGGTGTTACGAGCATGCGCATGGTCAGCCGGGCTTACCATGACGCGCTGTTTATGGCGCGGTTGTGTCCGGTGGGCATGATTTTTGTTCCGTGCAGGGGCGGCGTGAGCCATCGGCCGGATGAGCATGCAGAGCCGGGGGACCTTGCGGCGGGAGTGCGGGTGCTGGCGCAGACGTTGGCAACGCTCAGCCTTGGGGAGGCTTTGTGACGCAGCAGCGTGTGGTCGGGACAAACGTTCCGCGCAAGGAGGGACGGGCGAAGCTGCTGGGCGCGGCGCGGTACGTGGATGACCTGACGATGCCGGGCATGCTCTATGGAGCGACGGTGCGTTCGAGCGTTCCGCGTGGGCGGATTGCCTCGATTGCGTTCGGCGATGCGATTCCATGGGAGGAGTTCACTGTGGTTACGGCGGATGATATTCCTGGGCGTAATCTGGTGCCGATGTTTCTTGAAGATCAGCCGCTGCTGGTGCCGACTGGAGTTGCTGCGCGAGTGAACCATCGCGAAGAGCCGATCCTGTTGATTGCACATGCGAATCGCGAGCGGCTGGCGGCGGCAGTTGCGGCGGTTACCGTTTTGTATGAGGCGGAGCCGGCGGTGTTCACGATCGAGGAGAGCCTGGCGCAGGAGCATGTGGTGTGGGGCGAGGGTGAGAGTGCCAATACGTTCAAGCGCTTTCACCTGGAGCATGGCGAGGTGGATCGGGCGTTTGCGCGGGCGGACCTGATTGTCGAGGGCGAATACAGGACGGGCGCGCAGGAGCAGCTTTATATCGAAACCAACGGGATGATTGCGGAGGCGACGCCGGACCAGGTGACGGTGTGGGGTTCGTTGCAGTGTCCGTTCTATGTGCATCGCGCGCTGAAGACGATCTTCGGCTTGCCGGATGAGCAGGTGCGGGTGGTGCAGACGGAGACGGGTGGGGCGTTTGGAGGCAAGGAGGAGTTTCCTTCGGTGCTGGCGGGGCATGCGGCGCTGCTGGCGTTGAAGAGCGGGCGCCCGGTGAAGATGATTTACGACCGTGCGGAGGACATGGCGGCGACGACCAAGCGGCATCCGTCGCGGATCCGGCACCGGACGGCGGTGACGCGCGAGGGCAAGCTGCTGGGCTGCGAAATCGAGATTGTGATCGATGGCGGGGCGTATGCGACGTTGTCGGCGACGGTGTGTTCGCGGGCGACAATCCATGCGGCGGGGCCATATCAGTGGCCGGCGGTGCGGGTTCGGTCGTGTGCGGTGGCGACGAACACGCCACCTTCGGGAGCGTTTCGCGGCTTTGGCGCGCCGCAGGCTTTGTTTGCGCTGGAGCGGCAGATGGACAAGGTGGCGCGGGCGGTGGGTTTGACGCCGGAGGAGCTGCGGAGGCGGAACTTTATCCAGGCCGGGGGGACAACGGCTACGGGGCAGACGATCACGCAGCCGATTAACTTAGGCGCGTTGCTGGACCGGGCGCTCGAGGTTTCGGAGTATCACCAGAAGACGGAGCGCTTTGGGCGGGAGAATGTGTTGAGCGCGACGAAGCGGGGGATTGGCTTTGCGGCCTTTATGCATGGGGCTGGGTTTACGGGTTCGGGGGAGCGGTATTTGAACTCGCTGGTGGGGTTGGAGGTGAAGCGCGAAGGCAAGGTGCGGGTGCTGGTTTCGAGTGCGGAGTTTGGGCAGGGGACGAATACGATTCTGGCGCAGATTGCGGCGGAGGCATTGGGCGCGGAGTATGCGGACGTGGAGATTGCGCAGCCGGATACGAGCGTGGTGCCGAACTCGGGGCCGACGGTGGCTTCGCGGACGGCGATGGTGGTGGGTGGGCTGGTGGAGCGCGCGGCGGGCAAGATGATCGAGACGCTGCGGCTGGCAGGGTTTCTGGGCGAGATGTATAGTCCCGAGGAGTTCAGGGCTGGGGCGCGGGGGTATGTCGAGCAGTTTGGAGAGTTGAAGGCGTTTCAGCGATGGGAGTCTCCGGGGACGATCTTCTGGGATGACGTGAACTACATGGGCGATGCGTATCCGACGTACGCGTGGGCGGTATATGTGGCGGAGGTAGAGGTGGATATGACGACGTATACGCCGGTGGTGACGCGCTTCGATGCGCTGCAGGAGGTGGGCAAGGTGATCCATCCGATTCTGGCGGCGGGGCAGATTGAGGGGGGCGTAGCGCAGGGGATCGGCTATGCGCTGTATGAGAAGTGCGTGTGGCGGGAGGGCGCGATGGCGAACAACCAGATGACGAACTACATTATGCCGACGTCGGCGGACCTGCCGTTGATCCATGTTCACTTTGAGGAGATTC
>CAXTQE010000183.1:0-5870 GCA_964246225.1 uncultured Acidobacteriaceae bacterium
CCCGGTGTTTGCATTCCGTCCTTGGCGCTTTACGCGCTCCATGGCGGCCTTGGCGAAGTAGACTCTCTCGGTGGCAAGACATGCCGGAAGTTCGAAACGAACCAGATTGAGCCGCTGCCCTGTATGGGAGCGGCTTTTGTGTTGTTAGCCTAGAGAGAGTTGAGGAGTGCGGTATGGCGACGTTGGCGAATCCGGTGGAGATTGCGGCAGAGGTAAAGGGCCGCTTTGGTGCGTACGGCGGGCGGTATGTTCCGGAGACGCTGATGGCGGCGCTTGAGGAGCTCGAAGAGGCGTATGAGGTTGCGGATGCCGACCCGGCGTTCCATGCGGAGCTGGACGGCCTGCTGCACCACTACTGCGGGCGTCCGACGGCGATGTACTTTGCCAAGCGGCTGACGGAGCAGCTGGGCGGGGCGCAGATCTGGCTGAAGCGCGAGGACCTGCTGCACACAGGCGCGCACAAGATCAATAACGCGCTGGGGCAGGGATTGCTGGCGCGGCGGATGGGCAAGCAGCGGATTATTGCGGAGACAGGCGCGGGCCAGCATGGGGTGGCAACGGCGACGGTGTGTGCGCTGCTCGGGCTTGAGTGCGTGATCTACATGGGTGAGGAAGACATGCGCCGGCAGGAGCTGAACGTGTACCGCATGCGTCTGCTGGGGGCGGAGGTGCGTGAGGTGAGCGCGGGTTCGGCGACGCTGAAGGATGCGATCAACGAGGCCATGCGGGACTGGGTGACGAACGTGCGGACGACGTGCTACATCCTGGGTTCGGCGCTGGGAGCGCATCCGTATCCGACCATGGTGCGGAACTTCCATCGGGTGATTGGGCGCGAGGCGCGAGAGCAGATGCTGGAGCAGGCGGGCAGGCTGCCGGATGCAATTGTGGCGTGTGTGGGCGGCGGATCGAATGCGATTGGGGCGTTTTATGAGTTTCTTCCGGACGCCTCCGTGCGGCTGATTGGGGTGGAGGCAGGCGGGCGCGGATCGGGGCTGGGCGAGCATGCGGCGCGGTTTCAGAAGGTGGGCGGCGGGTTGCCGGGCGTGCTGCAGGGAACGTACTCGTATGTGTTACAAGATGAGGCCGGGCAGGTGAGCGGGACGCACTCGGTGAGCGCGGGGCTGGATTATGCGAGTGTGGGGCCGGAGCATGCGATGCTGCATGACTCGGGGCGGGCGGAGTACGTGTCGTGCTCGGATGAGGAGGCGCTGAAGGCGACGGTGGCGTTGAGCCGGACGGAGGGGATTGTGCCGGCGCTTGAGACGGCGCATGCGGTGGCGGAGGCGATGCGGATGACGCCAAGCATGGGCAAAGACAAGATTGTGCTGGTGAATTTGTCTGGGCGCGGCGATAAGGATATGGGGATCCTGGCTCGGGAGTTACATCTTGGGGGCGCACCGGCGGAGAACAAGGGGACGTCGGCGCCGGAGGAGAGTCTCTAGTGCCGATCGTCTTTAGGAGCAAGCCGGGGCTGGTGGCTTATGTAACAGCGGGTGATCCGAATCTTGAGACGACGCGGGCGATTGTGTTGGCGGCGATCGATGCGGGTGCGGATGTGATTGAACTGGGAGTGCCCTTCAGCGATCCTCTGGCGGATGGGCCGGTGATTCAGCGGGCGAGTGAGCGTGCGGTGGCGCGGGGGACGCGGCTGACGGATGTGCTGGCGCTGACGAAGGAGCTGCGTGCGGCGCGGCCGGCGTGTGGGCTGGTGATCTTCAGCTATTTGAACCCGGTGGTTCGGATGGGCCTGGCGAAGTTTTGCGCGGCGGCGAAGGATGCGGGCGCGGATGGAGTTTTGCTGACGGACATGATTGTCGAAGAGGCGGCGGAGTACCTTGCGGCGATGGAGGCGAACGATCTGGCACCGATCTTTCTGGCTGCGCCGACGAGTTCGGAGAGGCGTTTGCAGGCGATTGGCAAGGCTTCCAAGGGGTTTGTGTATGCAATCTCGCGGGTGGGAATTACGGGGACGCAGGATACGATTGCCGGGGATGCGAAGGAACTTGTGGCTCGGCTGCGCGCGGTGACGGACCTGCCGGTAGCGGTGGGGTTTGGGATTTCGAACGCGGCGCATGTGCGGGCGGTGGGCGAGTTTGCGGACGCGGCGATTGTGGGCAGCGCTCTGGTGGCGCTGATTGAGAAGGCCTCTCCGGCGGATGCGCCGCGGGTGGTGGGCGAGTTTATTCAGGGGTTGCGAGCAGGTACTTCAGCATAGGCACGAGGGAGTTCTGGACGATGGAAATAGAAGATTGGCGGAAGCAGATCGACGCAATGGATGAGCAGATTGTGGAGCTTATCAGCAAACGTGCGCAGGCGGCTAAGCAGATCGGCCTGCTGAAGCGGGAGACGACGCTGCCGGTGTACGAACCGCAGCGAGAGCGCGACGTGTTTGAGCATGTGAAGCGGATTAACCCGGGGCCGCTCTCGAATGCCGAGATGATGGATGTGTATGAGCGCCTGATCGACGTGATGCGGACACTGCAGCGCCGGGATATGTAACAGGTTTGGTTTGGCCCCAAAAATTATGTAACTCAGATTGAACTTATTCCAGGATACGAAAGACGGATGGGAAGACGAGCGTGGCGATGATCGTAGTGATGCAGGGAAGTTCGGCGGTAGAGGAAGTGCAGCTGGTCATCGAGCGGATGGTGGAGCTCGGATTCAATGTGCACCGGACGACGGGGGTGGACCAGGTGATCCTGGCCGGGGTGGGCAGCCCGAGTCACTTTGATGTGGCCGAGTTCAGCGTGTTGCCGGGGGTGCAGGAGGCGTACCGGATCTCGTCGCCGTACAAGCTGGCGGGGCGGAGCTTTCGTCCGGAGGGGACGCGCATTACGTTTCCAAACGGCGTGGTGGTGGGCGGCGAGCAGGTGACGATGATGGCGGGGCCCTGCTCGGTGGAGAGCCGGGAGCAAATTTTGACGAGTGCGAAGCTGGCGGCGAAGGCGGGATGCCAGTTTCTGCGCGGAGGCGCGTTCAAGCCGCGCAGCTCGCCGTACAGCTTTCAAGGCATGGGCCTCGAAGGCTTGAAGCTGCTGCGCGAGGTGACGGACGAGACGGGTTTGCTGGTGATTACGGAGGTGATGGAGATCTCGCAGATCGAGCTGATGCTGCCGTATATCGACTGCTTCCAGGTGGGCGCGCGCAACATGCAGAATTTCAATCTGCTGCGGGAGCTCGGCCATGTGCGCAAGCCGGTGCTGATGAAGCGTGGCATTGCGGCGACGATCGAGGAGGTGCTGCTTTCGGCCGAGTACATCCTTTCGGGCGGCAACTATGACCTGATGTTGTGCGAGCGCGGCATTCGGACGTTTGAGACGTATACGCGCAATACGTACGATGTTTCGGCGATCCCGGTGCTGAAGAAGCTGACGCATCTGCCGGTGTTCGGCGATCCCTCGCACGGGGTGGGCAAGCGGGAGTTTGTGCCTCCGCTGGCTCTGGCGAGCGTGGTGGCGGGCGCGGATGGCTTGCTGCTTGAGATGCACCCGAATCCGGAAAAGGCGATGAGCGATGGTGCGCAGAGTCTGTATCCGGAGCAGCTGGAGACGCTGGTGGCGCAGCTGCGATTGCTGGCTCCGGTGGTGGGGCGGACGGTGGCGTAGGCGAGAAAAAGCTCGTAATCGTCCCCGCGTACCAGTAAAATTGGAGGAAAGAGGTGCGAAATGATTGCTATTTCAGAGGACGAGAAACTTCTCAGACGTCGGGCAAATGAAAGTGTGTTTGGAACATTTGCCATGGAAGGTCTGACTCCTGATGAGCCAACGCGCGAAATCTTCCGAAAGTATGCGGAGGGTCTTCTAACCTTAGACCAGTTTTCAGAGGCAATGGATTGCCACGCCTACAGTTTAGTCGCAGCGCATGCCAAGATGGCGGGCGCGGCTTAATCTCACGTGAGCTCGGGTTTTTCAGCTGATCCGCATTCTGAACAAGGATATGCCTGCCCAAGGAACAAGTTTAATCTCACCGATTATCTCGAGTTGGAGCCGATCGAGAAAGCTTTTTCGTTAAAACGGGCCAGGCAATTAGAAGATCTCCGGGTTACGGGCAAATTCGACGTCGCACACCTAAAATCCATTCACAGACACCTGTTTCAGGACGTATTTCCGTGGGCAGGCGAGTTCCGACACGTCAATATTTCGAAGGGCAATTCAACGTTTGGTCCGGCGTTGCATCTTTCCGGAGCGCTTGCAGAGACGCTTGGGAAACTGGCAAATGAGAATGTTCTACGTGGCCTGGAACCACGGAAATTTGCCTCGCGAGCAGCTTTCTACCTAGGCGAGATCAATGCGATTCATCCGTTTCGCGAAGGCAATGGACGGACGCAGCGGGAGTTTGTCCGGCAGCTAGCTTTGGCCGCTGGGCATCCGCTCTCGTGGGCTGGGTTTACGCAGGAGGAGATGGTTGCCGCTTCGATTCAGAGTCATATGCGTGGCGATAACAGTCAGTTAGCCTCGCTCCTGGAGCGGGCGCTCGAGGCGGGGTGCGACCTGTGATGCAGCGCGTGGTGATCGTCGGAACTGGCCTGATTGGGGCGTCGGTTGGGCTGGCGCTGCGTCGGGCGGAGTTTGCGGGCAAGATTACGGGAATCGATCAGAGTGCGGACGAGGGCGCGGCGGCGGTGCGGGTGGGCGCGGTCGACTATGCGGTGGTGAGCGAGTATGAGGCTGTGGCGGCGTGTATCGAGGCCGATGTGATTGTGCTGGCGGTGCCAGTGCTGGGAATCCTGGACTGGATGCGGCGGCTTGCGGCCGTGCTGGGGCCGGGCCAGCTGGTGACGGATGCGGGGAGTACCAAGCTGACGATTGCGGAGTTTGCGGGGCCGCTGTTTGGCGGGGCGGGGCAGGCGCGGTTTCTTCCCGGGCATCCGATGGCGGGCAAGGAGTCGGGCGGAGCGGCGCGCGCGGAAGGAACGCTGTTTCATGGAGCGATGTGGCTGTTTACGCCGGTGGGCGAGACGGGCGAGCTGGAACGTGTGTGGCGCGGCTGGGTGGAACGGTTTGGTTCGCGCGCGATGGACCTGGACCCGGCGCGGCATGACCGGATCTGCGCGTCGGTGAGCCACCTGCCGCAGATGGTTTCGACGGCGATGAGTGCTATGTTTGCGGATTTGTTTGCGGAGGCTCCGGAGCTGGCCGGGGAGTTTGAGGCGATCGGCGGACGGGCGTTCCGGGAGATGACGCGGCTGGGGGCGAGTCCGTACAGTATGTGGCGGGATGTGGCGTTTACCAATACGGAGCCGCTGGCGGGGGCGTTGCTGGCGCTTGAGCAGAGGCTGGCGCACCTGCGCGAGAACCTGAAGACTCCGGAGCTGCGGGAGGAGTTTCGGAAGGCGAATGCGTTTCGGGGCAAGGGTTAGGTTTCGCCGAACTAACAACAGCAAAGGCGAAATACGGGGATCTCTCCACTGCGCGCACGATGAGACCGTGCGCTTCGGTCGAGATGACCTCGGAGCTAGGGAGGGTACCGACGTGAGGACGGTACGGTGGTTCAGGTTCAGGGGTGGAGTGGGGGTGTCTGGGCGCGGAGCCAGGCGAGCAGGGCGGCTGGGTCGTCGGTGATGATGGCGTCTACTTGGGAGTCGGCCATACGTTTCCAATCGGTGGGCGTGTTGACGGTGTAAGGGGCGACTTGCACGTTCAGCGCGTGGGCAGACTGAACCTCGGCCGGGGTGACGAGGCTTTGGTCGGGGCTAAGGATGTCGGCTCCGGTAATGCTGGCGATGTGGGCGAAGCTTTTGTCGGGATCGGTGATGCCCATCATGCCGTCGTAGCGGGGGGCGCCGAAGAGTGCGGAGAGGCGGATGCTGGGGTCAAGCGCGCGCATGGCGTGCAGGGTACGAAAGTCAAAGCTCTGCAGGATGACGCGGG
>CAXTQE010000183.1:5880-6212 GCA_964246225.1 uncultured Acidobacteriaceae bacterium
GGGCGGCGGGCGACGGCGTCGTCGATCATCTTGACGAAGACCTCGGGCGAGGGGGTGAAGTCCGGGTGGTTGGGGAAGATCTTGGTTTCGACGTTGAACTGGAAGGTGCCTTGCGGAGCGAGGTCGAGGACTTCGTCGAAGGTGGGAATGGAGGTGTGGGGGACGGCCTGCTGGTGCGGGAAGGCGGCGAGCGGATGCTGGCCGCAGTCATACTGCCGGAGCTGGGCCAGGGTGAGGGAGTGGATGGTGGTTCCGGGAGGCAGCGGCGGGCCGTCGCAGCGGCGCTCGTTGAGCAGAGCGGCGGCGAGGCGTGGGTCGGACCTGGCATCCAC
>CAXTQE010000184.1:0-6199 GCA_964246225.1 uncultured Acidobacteriaceae bacterium
ATCTAGAGCCTTGGACAGTCTACGCGGGGTCGCCTGCCGTGCGGGTGAAAGAGCGGCAGAGGCCTGCGCCTTAGGACTGGCGGCGCAGTTTGGCGAGGAGATCTGTGGGGTGGACGGGCTTGGCGAGAATCTCGAATTCGTGGCCTTGGGCGCGCGCCTTTTCAAGCAGATCGGCGGTGGCGGCCTGGCCGGAGAAGAGCAGAATCTTGCAGGACGGACGCTTGGCTCGCGTAGCGATGGCAGCCTCGATGCCGGTCATGCCGGTCATGATGACATCCGAGATAAGCATGTCGGGCTCGAAGGTTTCGAGAGTCTCGATCGCCTTTTCTCCGCTGTAGACTGCGCGCGCTTCAAAGCCGGCCTGATTAAGAATGATGGCGAGGGTGTTGGCGATCACCTGTTCATCGTCGGCGACGAGAACGCGCGGTTTGGACGGAATGGCGGCGGCTGCTTCTGACATGCTGGTCCCCAAAAGTCTGGATGTTCGGCTGGAAATCCCGGTTGGCGTGATCGCGAGTGCAGGCATGAGATACGCCGGGCAACGCTTTCTCATCATACCAAGAAAGTGGTGTTACGCTGACCGAAGGTTCCTTACGCGCGCGTCAACCGCGTATCGGCCACTGAACTCCTGACAAGAAGACTGCCTATGCCCGAAGCCATTATCCGCGCCGAGCGCGTTGAGAAGTACTACGCCCAGCCGAGCGAGAATCGCATCCAGGTAATCGCTCCGACCGATCTCTCGATTGTTCCGGGAGAGATCGTAGCGCTGCTGGGGCCTTCGGGCTCCGGCAAGTCGACCTTGCTGCGCATGCTGACGGGGCTTTCAGCTCCTTCGGCGGGGAACGTCTTCTGGCATGAACAGGAGATCTCCTCGACCGAGGTCAACGTGTCGATCGTGTTCCAGAGCTTTGCGCTGTTTCCGTGGCTAACAGTCGAGGAGAACGTGGAAGCGGTGCTGAAGGCGCGGGGCATGGAGCCGGCGGAGCGTCGAAAGCGCGCGCTGAAGATGTTGGATACGGTGGGTCTCGATGGATTTCAGGCCGCGTACCCGAAGGAGCTTTCAGGCGGCATGCGGCAGCGTGTCGGGTTCGCCCGGGCTCTGGTGGTCGAACCCGAAGTCCTGTTCATGGACGAGCCCTTCTCGGCGCTCGATGTGCTGACGGCCGAGAACCTGCGCAGCGAACTGCTGGAGCTTTGGCAGAACAAGACGATTCCGACCAAGGCGATCTTCCTGGTGACGCACAACATTGAAGAGGCGGTGCTGCTGGCCGACCGGATCATTGTGCTGGGACGCAATCCGGGGCGGGTGCGCACGGACTTCAAGGTGAGCCTGCTGCATCCGCGCGACCGCAAGGCACCCGCGTTTACGCAGCTGGTGGATTACGTCTATAAGGTGCTGACGCAGCCGGATGCGAAGCCGCCAGAGCTTCCGCAGACGCCCGGGGCAGCACCGTCGCCGGAGAAGAAAGCGCCACACTACCAAATGCTTCCGCATGCTCGGCCGGGAGGGATTGCCGGGCTGCTCGAGATCCTCATCGATCATCAAGGCAAAGACGATATCTACCGTCTGGCGGACGACCTTGCCTTCGAGATCGACGATCTGCTGCCGATTGTGGATGCGGCAAGTCTGCTGGGCTTCCTGAAGGTGAATGAGGGCGACGCGGAGATTACACGAACCGGAACGGACTTTGCGAACTCAGAGATTTTGGGGCAGAAGCAGCTGTTTCGCAAGGCGGCGCTCGAGCACGTGCTGCTGCTTCGGCAGATTGTGCGAGCGGTCGAGACCAAGAGCGACGGGTCCGTCTCCGAGGAGTTTTTTCACGACATCCTGGACGAGCAATTCACCGAAGAAGAGACGGTGCGGCAACTGGAGACAGCGGTAAGCTGGGGAAGGTATGCGGAGCTGTTCGACTTTGACGCGGCGCGCCGGAGGTTTACTCAGTCGGAGCGTCTGCACCATGAGCTCGAGACCGAGGAAATGGGCCTCGAGAGCGACGAGTAAAGAGCATGAAACTTCCTCACCTCAGCAGCGTTCCCTCGTTTTCAAACACACCCGGCCGCGAGCTTCTGGCTCGCTCACAGGCGTTGCGGCGGAGCTGGCCGTTTGTGCTGGACCTGTGCGTAGGGCTGATTGGCCTTGCGTGCTTCTATGGCGTGGTGCGGATCTGCATGTTCTGGGCGGGGCCGCCGGCGGAGCAGATGGTGGTGTCGCTTTCCCCACGGGCACTGCCGCTCTACGCGTTTTATTCGGTGGTGCGGATCTTCCTAGCCTACGTGCTAAGCCTGCTGTTCGCCATCACGTACGGCTATACCGCCGCGTATAACAAGCGTATTGAGCCGATGATGATTGCGGCGCTTGACATCATGCAGTCGATCCCGGTGCTGAGCTTCCTGCCTCCGGTTATGCTGGCGATGATCAGCCTCTTCCCTACCCGGCATATCGGCGTGGAGCTTGGGGCGATTGTGCTGATCTTCACCGGCGCGGTGTGGAATATGGCGTTCAGCTTTTATTCGTCGCTGAAGTCCATTCCGCGCGAGCTGCTGGAGGCGACAAGCATCTACCGTTACTCCGCTCCGCAGCGCTTATTCCAGCTGGAGCTGCCTTTTGCGGCAATTGGCCTGGTGTGGAACTCGATCATGTCCGTAGCCGGTGGGTGGTTCTTCCTGATGGCATGCGAGATGTTTCACTTCGGCTCGCGCGACTTCCGGCTTCCAGGGCTGGGGTCGTATCTGCAGACGGCGGCGGACGCGGGCAACGGACATGCCATCGCCTACGGGCTGCTCACGATGGTAGCGATTATCGTTGCGACCGACCAGCTGATCTGGCGGCCGCTGATCACGTGGAGCGACAAGTTCAAGTTTGAGCAGGTGGAAAGCTCGAAGCATGGAAGCTCACCCCTGCTGCACATCTTCACGCACTCCGCCGGCGTGCAGGCCATTCTGAAGCACACGACGACGCCCTTGAGCGAAGCGTTCTACCGGCATCTGGCAGAGACGCGCGCAGCCCGGATGGAGAAGCTGGCGACCGGGCCGATGCGGGAGGCGCGCTCGGCGCGCGTGCTGCCGTGGGTGCTGATGCTGGTGGCCGCGGCGGCGGTTCTGTTTGCGGCGCAGCGGGCGCTGGTGTTGCTGAGTCCGGTAGATCGCGCACAATATGCCGAGCTGCTGAAGGGAGCGGGTGCGACGTTCCTGAGGGTGAACTTTTCGCTTCTGCTGGCGGCGGGATGGACGATCCCGGTCGGGGTGGCGATCGGGTTCAATCCGCGTCTGGCACGAATTGCGCAGCCGCTCGCGCAGATTGCGGCATCGGTTCCGGCGACGGCGCTGTTTCCGGTGATCCTCCTGGCGCTGGTGCGGCTGGGAGGCGGACTCGGCCTGGGCTCGATCGTGCTGATGCTGCTGGGCACTCAGTGGTACATCCTGTTCAACGTGATTGCGGGAGCGATGGCGATTCCGAACGACCTGAAGGAGGTTGCGACGCTATTCCGCTTTAGCCGTTTCGAACGCTGGCGGAAGGTGATCCTGCCCGGAATCTTTCCCTACCTGATCACCGGTATGGTAACGGCCTCGGGCGGAGCCTGGAACGCAAGCATCATCGCCGAGTACTTCCGCCTAGACAACCGGACGCTGACGACGCTGGGCCTGGGGGCACAGATCAGCTCCGCGACCGAGCATGGGCAGTTCCCTATCTTGCTGCTGGGGACGATCCTGATCTCGCTAATGGTAGTGACGACCAATCGTCTGGTATGGCGGCCGCTGTATCGGCTGGCGGAGACGCGGTATCGGCTGGGGTGAAGGCTTGTCCTGAGCCCAGGGCAGCCTTCGATGTAGTCTAGGCGTATGAAATTTGGCGTTCTTGTCTTTCCCGGATCGAACTGCGATCACGATACCTACAACGCAGTAGAAGCTGTGTTGGGCGAGCAGGCGACGCTGCTCTGGCATGCCTCGGCCGATCTCGAAAACTGCGATGCGATCCTGGTGCCGGGAGGTTTTGCGTACGGCGATTACCTGCGCACGGGAGCGCTCGCGAAGTTTGCTCCGATCATGCAACCAGTGAAGCGGTTTGCCGCCTCCGGAGGCCTGGTTCTGGGGATCTGCAACGGCTTCCAGATCCTGACCGAGGCCGGCCTGCTGCCCGGCGCGCTGATGCGCAATGCACAGCAGCACTACGTGTGCAAGCACCTGCATCTTCGGACCGAGACGGACGATTCGCCGTTTACACGAGGGATCCGGCTCGGCGAGGTGCTGCGAATACCCGTCGGCCACATGGAAGGCAACTACTTCTGCGACGCGGAGACGCTTCGGGAGCTGAACCGGCAGGATCGCGTGGCGTTTCGCTATGCGAGCGCAGCGGGGGCGGTGACGGCCGAGCACAACGCCAATGGCTCGCTTGAAAACATTGCCGGAGTGCTGAACGAGGGCCGCAACGTGCTTGGCATGATGCCGCATCCGGACCGCTCAAGCGAGCAACTCCTGGGCTCGACAGATGGGCTGCGAATCTTTCAGTCGATGGCGGAGTCGCTGACAACGGCCGGCTGAAGCTTCCGGTGGTAGTCTGGACGTTGCATGGTTGACATCCATCATCACCTGTTGTGGGGCCTCGATGACGGAGCGAAAAACTTCGACATGTCTCTTGCCATGGCCAAGGCGGCAGCGGCGGACGGGATTACCGAGATCGTCTGTACTCCGCATGCGAGCAGCCAGTTTGCCTTTGAGCCGGAGCTGAATCGGCAACGGTACACGCAGTTGCAAGAAGCACTCGACGCCGAGGGCGTGTCGCTCAAGCTTGGCCTTGGATGTGACTTTCATCTGTCTTACGACAACATCGTTGAGGTCAAGGAAAACCCGTCGCGCTTCAGCGTGAACGGACTGGGCTACCTGATGGTAGAGGTACCGGATTACGGCGTACCTCCAGGGCTGGCGGAGACGTTTTACGAGCTGCAATTGGTAGGATTGACGCCGATTCTCACGCATCCGGAGCGCAACCCGACGCTGCAGAATGACCTGGAGCGGGTGGCGGAGTGGATGCGCGGCGGGGTGCTGGTGCAGGTCACGGGCGATTCGGTGACAGGCAGGATGGGACGGGTGGCGCAGCGCACGGCGCACAAGCTGCTGGAAAGGCGCTGGGTCCATTTTCTGGCCACGGATGCGCATAATCTGACCTCCCGGCCACCGCGGCTGAGCGAGGCACGCGACGCGGTGGCGAAAAAGTACGGGGCCGATTACGCCGAAAGCCTGGTCACGATCAATCCGCGCTGCGTGTTTGAGGGTGCGGCGGTTTCTCCCATAGTCGAGCCGCAGGACCTGTACAACGAGTTCAAGGAAAAGAGCTGGTTCGGGCGGCTGATGGAGTCGATCCGGTCCTAAGGACGCGCTAAAGGCCGAGGCCGCCATCGACCGCAAGCAGTTGGCCCGTGATAAAGCGTGGGCCGGTACAGAAGAACAGGACCGCGGCGGCGACGTCAGCCGGCGTGCCGTTGCGCTTCATGGGGGTGCGGTCCGCGAAGTGCTGGAACGCAGCTTCAACCTCGCCCTGCTCAATCATGCCCGGCGCGATGCAGTTGACGCTGACCTCCGGAGCCCAGGCCTTGGCCATGGTCTGGGAGAGCATGTGGAGCGCAGCCTTCGAGGTGCAGTAGTGGCCGTGGGTGGCCCAGGGCTCGAGGCCTCCAAGAGACCCGATGTTGACGATGCGTCCGCCAGCCTGGCGGAGATGCGGGTAGGCGGCCTGCGCCATCAGGAAGGGTCCGCGGGTGTTGGCGGCGAACATGGCGTCCCACTCGGCCACGGAGATGTCTTCGAGTCGCACAGAGGCGAAGGCACCGGCGTTGTTGATCAGGAGATCCAGCCGGCCATGCGCCGCGACGACGAGGTGGATAGCTTGAGAGATCTCGGCAGCTTGGTCGAGATCACACGAATGAGCGGAGGCCCGGACTCCGAGCGCGACCAGATCACGCACAGTCGCCGCAGCCTCATCGGCGGAGTGGCGGTAGGTGATCGCAACCTCCGCGCCAGCCTCAGCAAGGGCGAGGGCGATCGCTTTGCCGATGCGTTTCGCGCCTCCGGTGACCAACGCTGTCTTCCCGCTAAGTGGCTTGGAGATGTCCACTCAGGCCTACCGGAGGTCGTCGGGCGGAGGGTTGGTCTGGATGGGCGAGCTGGTGACGGGGTTTGGGGTATCAAGCGGCGAGGTGGTGGG
>CAXTQE010000185.1:0-3650 GCA_964246225.1 uncultured Acidobacteriaceae bacterium
GGTGGTTGCGCAGGGGTATGTGACGGCGTCGGACCGGCTGTTTCAGATGGACGTGTTGCGGCGGCACTCGGCGGGAGAACTGGCGGAGGTGGTAGGGTCGTCGGCGGTGAGTCTGGACCGGCTGCAGCGGACCCTGCAGGTGCGGGCGGCGGCGGATCGGGCGGTAACGCATCTGCCTGCGGCGCAAATGCACTTGCTGGAGGTGTATGCAGCGGGGGTGAATGCGTCGATGACGGCGCAGGCGGGACGGCTGCCGGTGGAGTTCAAGGTGCTGGGGTACGAGCCCAGGCCGTGGACGCCGCGAGATTCGCTGCTGGTGGAGCTGCAGATGTTTCAGGATTTGACGACGTCGTTTCCGGTAAAGCTGGCACGGGCGGCGCTGACCGAGCGGCTGCCTCCGGAACTGGCGGCGGATCTATACCCGGTGGGTTCGTGGCGGGATCATCCGCCGACCGCGCCGGTGCAGGACCTGACGATCGAAGGACCGCCGATCGAGCAGGTGCCGCTGGACGAGACGCAGTCGTCGTTACGGCTGGGCGAAGGCCTGCCTGGCGCGGCGGTGCTGCCGGAGCCGATGCTGGTGGCGGGGTCGAACAACTGGGTGGTTTCAGGAGCACATACCGCTTCGCATAAGCCGATGCTCTCGAACGACATGCACTTGAGCCATACCGTTCCAGGTATCTGGTACGAGGCGGACTTGGCTGCGGGTGAGTTTCATGCGGCGGGGGTTTCGATTCCGGGGCTGCCGCTGATTGTGGTGGGGCATAACGCGCATATTGCGTGGGGGTTCACCAATACGGGTGCGGATGTGCAAGCCGTGTACGTGGAGGCGGTGCGCGGGACCGGCGCGGAGGCACAGTTCCGCGCGGTAGATGGGACATGGCAGCCACTGGTGCATCTGCCGGAGGTGATCCATGTGCGCCGGGGCCGAAATGTGACGCTGGATGTCTTGGCGACCCGGCATGGAGAGGCTGTGACGCCGATTTTGAACCCGGTGCTGACGACCACGGTCAATCGCGCTCTGGCGCTGCGCTGGACGGTGTATGACCCTGAGGTCGTGAAGATTCCAACGTTTGAGGTGGACTCGGCGAAGGACTGGCCAAGCTTTCTGGCGGCGCTGAGCGGAGGCGGGTTGCCATCGCAGAACGTGGTGTATGCGGACGACCAGGGGCATATCGGCTACCACATGGTGGGAAGCATTCCGGTTAGGGGGGCGGGGCCACTGTCTGGGTCGGGCGCAGCTGAGTTGCCGGCGGATATAGCCCGAGCGACGCCTGCTGCGCCCACAGAGAGCCCGACGATAGCCGCCACAGCGAATCCGTTGAACGGGACGGGAGTGCAGGCTCCGGATGTGCAGACAAAGGTGCCGCTGAACGGGATCAGCCCCGTTCCGGAGGTGCCGATGGCGGCGCGGGAGTGGACGGGGTATGTGCCGTTTGCGCAGCTTCCACAGGTATTTGATCCTCCGGGTGGCGTGATTGCAACGGCCAACTCGCGGACAACTCCAGACGACTACAGCTATCCGATTACGCTGAACTGGGCGGAACCGTACCGGAATGAGCGTATCTGGAAGACGCTGGGGCACAAGACAGGGCTGACCCCGGGCGACATGCTGGCGCTTGAGGACGATGTGTATTCGGACTTCGATCATGTGCTTGCAGAGCGGCTGGCGTATGCGCTCGACAATGAGTTGGAAAAGCCGGTAAGGCCGCTGACGGCGGCGCAAAGGAAGACGTTGCAGCAGGCGGCGGATCTGCTGCGGACGTTCAACGGGCGGATGACGATCGACTCGCCCGCGGCGGCCGTGGTGGCGAGCGTGCACGGGGTTCTCTGGCCGATGCTGCTGGCTCCGCATGTGCCCGGCGTAAAGTCGGCCAAGGAACTGCGGGCGCTCTATGTATGGGGCGAGGAAGACTACGCGCTCGAGCAGGTGATGATGCACACACCGCCCCGCTGGCTCCCAAAGCAGTTTCGAGACTGGAACGACTTTCTAACGGGAGCGATCGAGGCGGGGCTGGCGGAGGCACATGCGCCCGCGGACCTCTCGACCTGGCGTTATGGGACGATTCATGTGCTGGACATCGAGCACCCGATCTTTGCGCAGTCGCCACTGCTGCAGCGGGTCTTTGGACTGCCGACGGGAACGGGCGTGCTGCCGCAGTCGGGCGATGGAACGACGGTAAAGCAGGTGGGGCGAAGCTTTGGGCCGTCGGAGCGGATGACGGTGGACCTGGGCAATCTGGATCGGACGACGCTCAATGTAGTGCTGGGGCAGTCCGGAGATCCGGTCAGCCCTTGGTACATGGATCAGTTTGCGGCCTGGTACCGCGGGACGACCTTTTCGATGCCATTTGAAAAGGTAAGTGGAACCCATCGGCTGACCTTGATCCCGCAGTAGGGCAAGACAAACCGGACACAGAGGATTTGATGAAGGTACCGCAACGCAACACAGAAGATGAGAGAGGAACGTGAGATCGGATGAGTGAACTTTTTCGGCCGGATGGCCGTGCGGCGGATGCGCTTCGGCCGGTGCGGATGACGGCAGGGTATGTTTCGACGGCAGAGGGCTCGGTGCTGATGGAGGCCGGCCATACGCGGGTGCTGTGCAACGCGACGGTGGAGACTGGCGTACCGGGGTGGATGCGGAACTCCGGCCGTGGCTGGGTGACGGCGGAGTACGGGATGCTTCCTCGCGCGACGTTGACGCGATCTCCGCGGGAGGCGGAGAAGGGCAAGATCGGCGGGAGGACGCATGAGATTCAGCGGCTGATCGGGCGCTCGTTGCGGGCTGTGGTGGATATGCGCGCGCTCGGCGAGCGAACGATCATCCTGGACTGCGATGTGCTGCAGGCCGACGGTGGAACGCGAACGGCGGCGGTAACCGGGGCGTCGGTGGCGCTCGCGATTGCCTTGGGCAAGTTGGTTGCCTCGGGAACGCTGAAGCAAAATCCGCTGAAGCAGATGATTGCGGCGACGAGCGTGGGCATTGTGGATGGGAACACGCTGCTCGATCTTTGCTATGAGGAGGACTCGCGGGCCACGGTCGACATGAATGTCGTGATGCTGGCGTCGGGCGGGTTGGTGGAGACGCAGGCGACGGCGGAGAAGGAGAGCTACAGCCGCGCGGAGCTGACGGCGATGCTGGATCTCGCGGAGCGTGGGGTGAGGTCACTGCTGGCGCTACAGCAGGAGACTTTGGCCACCGCGAGTTAGCTACCTGGTGCCGTAAACCTCCGCACTGCAAACCTGGGCGATGCTGCGGATGCGGGTGAGGTCTTCGGGGCTGGGGCTGGCTCCGCGGGAAGCAGCCTCGCGCAGGTCCGTGTCGGAGAGCGGGTCGATGGCTCTCGAGGTGACGCAGTCGCAATAGCGATTGACTTGCTGGGGCGTGCCGGCGCGGGCCGTGGCGGTTTGGTGGGTACGGTCGAGGCAGCTGGAGCGGGCGGCAGAGGACATGTTCCTGCGGAACTCAGCTGGGTTAAGAGTGCGGTCCTGGTACAGCTTTATAAGAATGCCGCAGAGAAAGCAGAAGGCGAAGATGAGGACAATGCGTTTGGTTTGAGTCATCTGGAAGAACGAGTGCTGCGACTGGTCTTTGTTGGCTACAGGCAGACGTTGATAGGCATCGGTTTCTTGCTGGCGTGATGCCG
>CAXTQE010000185.1:3750-6159 GCA_964246225.1 uncultured Acidobacteriaceae bacterium
GCATGTTGCACTGCGTTTCCAAGGGCGCACGACGAGAATCAGACTAAATCATTGGCCAGCGGCGTTCAGGTAGCGTAGTGGATCTACCAGCTTGAAACCAGGCATCTCCTGCACAAGCGTTTTGAGCCAATAGGCGTGTCCCTGCCCGTAAACCAGGATGATGCGGTCCCCTGGTTTGGCGATCTGAAGAATCTTTCCCCATATCCTTAGGTTGCGCTCATACCATTCTGCGTCGAGTTTGGCGGCTGGCTGGTTCTCACCGTCTGAAATCGACAGCGTTTCCATGTAGAAGTTGCTGTTCCTCTTGATTGCTTCAGGCGTGTTCATCCAGGCCAGCGATTCGCCGATGGTCATCGTATGTTGATTGCGATCGGCTTCCTCCACAAGCTCCTGTAATGCCCGCCATCATGCGTTTGGTGCGGACTCCTCCAGTCTGCCGATCATCCATTGCCTTGATCGGTTCGAAATCAAAATTCCCGTCATTGTCCACTCCATAGAGCTTGTCGAGACCGCTGCCAAGAGCTAAGCGCTCGCCCAGCTGGTAGGTTTCATTGCGCTTGGTTTTCAGGTCAGCGGAGTCCAGTGCTGCTTTCCAGACATAGGTGGGCGCGGAAGATTGCGCTTCTACGGCGATCTTGGTTGGGCGAAAACGCTCCAACTGCTTCGCAACGGCCTCCAATTCCTGCTGACGCTTCGGCTGCAGTACGTCGTCCACCTGCATGTTGACGGTGTCATGCCCCGGGTTTGCCATATGGTAGGTTGCGAGGACCATCACCTCGATGGGCGCAGTAGTCGCTCCTGAAGACTCCTGTTTTCCTTGGGCGAACGACGGGAACGCCACAGCCAGGGTTGCCACGAACACTAAAAGTGAGCGCATACTTCCTCCGAAACTCACACTCTATCTGGATTAGGAGCACTCCGGTCTATCTCACGGTAAGTTCCTAGGAAGCTTGGCTGCCGATCATGGTGCACGCCGGTGAGAGGCCCACGGGTGCAGAAACCCGTCCAAAGATGAAGCTGGAGGCGGATGTGTAAAATCGGCTTCTACGTCAAGCGCATCCAACACCACACCAGGAGACGATTAAGCCGATGAAATTGACAGCCGGGAAGCTCGCAGGGTTGAAAGCAGTGTCGAATGAACGTGGGGTGATTGCCGCCGCCGCGATGGATCAGCGTGGATCGCTGCAGAAGTCGCTGGCCAAGGAGAAGGGCGGGATCATCAACTCGGATCATCTTGGCGAATTCAAAACGCTGGTGACCGAGGTATTGACGCGCTATGCTTCGGCAATTCTGCTCGATCCGGAATACGGCCTGGAAGCTTCCAAGCATCGCAACGACGCGGGCCTTCTGCTGGCGTATGAGAAGACCGGCTACGATGCAAACACGGCGGGCCGGCTGCCGGACCTGCTGGATATGTGGAGCGTGCGTCGGCTCAAGCAGGCCGGAGCGGATTGCATCAAGATCCTGCTGTACTACTCGCCCTATGAGAAGCGGGGGATCAACGACCTGAAACATGCGTGGATCGAGCGGATCGGCGATGAGTGCATCGCGCATGACATGCCGTTTTTCCTTGAGTTTGTCGGCTACGACGCTGATGGAGGAGATGAGAAGTCGCTTGCGTACGCGAAGAAGAAGCCGGAGATCGTTTCGGGGTCGATCGCCGAATTTGGCAAAGCGCAGTACAACGTGGACGTGCTGAAGGTCGAGGTGCCGATCGAGATGAGCTACGTGGCCGGCACGCGCGCCTACAAGGGCGAGGCGGCCTACACACGGAAAGAGGCGCTCGAACACTTCCGGACCGCGGAGACGATGACGCATAAGCCGTTTATTTATCTGTCAGCGGGTGTTTCGAACGCGGTGTTTGTGGAAACGCTGGAGCTCGCGGCGGAGTCGGGCGCGAAGTTTAACGGGGTTCTGTGCGGGCGCGCGACTTGGAGCAACGGCATCGCGGTGTATGCGACCAAGGGTCCGGATGCCTTCAAGCAGTGGCTGGAGACGACGGGCGTGGAGAACATTACGAACGTGAACAAGGCGCTCGAGGCGGCAAGCCCCTGGTACTTGAAATACGGGGCGAACTCGATGGACGAGCTGGGTTAGGTCGCTCAGCGGGGCGTCGCGGGTGGCGGCGCTTCGCTTCGGTTCGAGTTGCCGGACTCTTATGGGCGGCAATGTTCCGGACGCGTCAAGGACTAACTTTGGATCGACGCTCTCCCTCGAGCTTCGCTGCTAGTCGGCGATCGGCGATCAGCGATTTGTAGAACGGCCAGTTTCGACGACCTTTCGCACCAACGCCTGCGCGCTTGACCGACTGGCGAAGGGTCTAAAGGTGGAATTTACCTTCCTCTAAAGTGGGTTTCAACTCCTGTTTTTATTCCCACTCGATGGTGCCGGGCGGTTTGCTGGTGATGT
>CAXTQE010000186.1:0-6098 GCA_964246225.1 uncultured Acidobacteriaceae bacterium
GTCTTCACCCAGGCTCAACATCTACAGATCGGCGTCGGCAGCAATAATGTAACCGCTATCCTGCCGGAGACCGCCAACACCAAGAACACCACGACCCCGGGCGCGGGAGGTACCATTCCGTTCGTCGACTTCGCCCAGAACGGCAGCTACCAGGCGACCGCCGGCTCCAGCATCTACAACGGCCTGCAAACCAAGGTCGAGCAGCATTACTCCAACGGTATGTCCTTCCTGTTCGCCTACACCTACTCCAAAACGCTCTCCGACGCTCTCGACCTACTCAACGGCGGCAGTCTCGGAGGCTTCCGCGCTCCAGCAGTCCCGGGACTCGGCCCGCGATTCGATTACGGCCCAGCGGCCTTCGACCTCCGCCAGGTGCTGCATTTCAGCGGCGGCTACGATCTCCCGCTTGGGACGGGCAAGCGCTTCCTGGCCTCCTCCGGCCGCGCCATGAACTACCTGGTTGGCGGCTGGGCAGCCAACTACATCCTCACCCTACAGGGTGGGCAACCCATTACCCTCGGTTGTCCAAGCGCGACAACAGCGGGAACCAACTGCAATGACATCCGCGTCCCCGGCCAGAATCCCGACCTGGGCGTTCACATCACATCCAATGGGCCTCGCTGGTTCAACAATCCAGCAGCCTTCCAGCAACCCTGCCCACTCGGTGCGGCAGCAACCACAGGCTGCATTCCACTCTCCGGCGCTGCCGCCCTCGGTGATTCGCAGGGAACGACCGTTGGACCCGGATTCCATCGCTTCGACTTCTCGCTGTTCAAGGACTTCAAGTTCAGCGAGCGGTTCCGCGGTCAGTTCCGCACCGAATTCTTCAACATCGTCAATCACCCCAACTTCAGCGCACCCGGCTTCGGCGGCAACGGAGTCGTCGCTATCAGCGGTTCTACCAACTTCAACAACAGCAACTTTGGCCTGATCGGTTCCACACGCGACAATCCCAACGATCCGCGCCAAATCCAGTTCGCCTTCAAGTTGTATTTCTAAACCGGAACGGTCCTGATCCCCGGAAAGGATGCCGCGACGCATCCTTCCGGGGTTTATCTTTGTGCAGAGCGCTCGGTTCGCGTGAGGTGGGTGGTGTCCAGGTCAAACCAAGGCCAAGTTCGTCGAATGCTGGCTGCAGGTTGCATCCTGTGGAGCGCCATGGGGAATGCGCAGCAAAGCCACAACTCGCAACCAAACCAGCAACTCGCAACCATTCTCCAATCCGCTCAGGACGACTACGCAGCCGGCCTACCAGGGCAGGCCGCCGCAAAACTGGAAACAGCCCTTCGTAACGTTCCAGGTCTGGCAAACCCCAACCATGCCGATCCGGCGACGCTCCAACGGCAGCGTCTGGGCCCTCAATATTTCCGCATGGAAGAGCTCCTCGGCCTCTGCTATGCCTCGATGTCACAGGACGATCGCGCCGTTCCGTACCTCGAAGCCGCAACCCACCTTCAACCCAAGGAGGAAGAGGCGCATACCAACTTAGCCGCCAGCCTGCTCCGGCTCCACCGCACCGATCAGGCTCTCGACCAGTTCCGTCAAGCGCTCGCCCTTGCCCCGCGTGACTACACGGCGAACCACAATTTGGGTGAGTTCTACATCCAGACCGGCAGACTTCCAGAGGCTATCCCGCTGCTGGAGCAAGCTCAAGCCCTCAAGTCAGAAGCTTATGACAATGGCTACGATCTCGCGACCGCCCAGCTGATGGTCGGAAGCTATGGTCCCTCGCGCAAGACGGTAGAAGCCCTGCTGAAGCTGAAAAACACCGCGGAGCTGCACGATCTCAAAGCCCAGATCGAGGAGAAGCAAGGAAACTTTGTAGAGGCGGCTAATGAGTTTGAGTGCGCCGCCCACATGGACCCCAACGAGAACAACCTCTTCGATTGGGGCAGCGAACTTCTGCTCCACCGCACCTACGATCCTGCCATCCAGGTCTTCCGGGCCGCCGCACGACGCTATCCCGGCTCGCCCCGCATCATGATCGGACTCGGCATCTCGCTCTACGCCCGTGGTCTCTATGACGACGCCGTGCAGGCGCTCCTGGCGGCCGCCGACCTCGATCCCAAAGAGCCACGCTGTTACCTCTTCCTCTCCAAGGCCTACTACAGCCAGCAAAGCCATACCCAGGAGGTCACGCGCGCTCTCCAACGCTACGCCGAGCTCGAACCAGCCAACGCCAAGGCGCAGTACTATTACGCGATGAGCCTCTGGAAGGGTGGACAGACCGCCGGCGCGCCCGTCGACATGCAGGCAGTCGAGTCTCTCCTGCGCCGATCGATCACCCTCGACGACACCCTCACCGAAGCCCATCTCCAGCTCGGTAATCTCTACGCCGACCGCCACGACTACCCGCAGTCGGTCCCACAGTACCTTCGCGCCCTCGAGCTCAACCCCAGGCTGGCGGACGCACACTACCGCCTCGGCACCGACTACACCCACATGGGCGAAAAAGACCACGCCCAGGCCGAGTTCTCGCTCTACCAGAAGCTCCGCGCCGAACATCTAGCCGCGTCCGACAAGGAAGGCGACGAACTCCAGCAGTTCGTTTACACCTCCAGACCGTCCTCCGCGACCCCTAGCGCGAACCCCTAGCACCGACTATCGAAGGAAGCCGCAGTGCCCTTCTCCGCCAACGACCAACTCGCCTTCTCCCACCTCACCCAGGCCGCGCCGCGGGAGATCGCCCGCCATCTCAGCCGCTCTCGCCGAGACTTCCTCCGCGACGCCGCCCACATGGCGCTCGGCAGCACGCTCCTCAGCGCAAGCCCCATGGTTCACGCTGCTTCCGCAGTCAAGAAGCGCAAGGTCATCGTCATCACCTTCGGCGGCGGCGCACGCGACCAGGAGACCTTCGCGCCGGAAGGCCAAGTCAACATCCCCCACATGCTCAACGAGCTTGCCCCCCAATCCAGCTTCTTCACCCAGGTCGTCAACCGGGGCATCCTCGGCCACTACGTCGCCACCGCAAGCCTGGCCACGGGCGTCTACGAAACCCTCAACAACTTCTCCGACGTCCCACCCGACCACCCCACCGTCTTCGAGTACTTCCGCAAGGATCTCCGCCGCCCAGTCTCGGACGCCTGGGTCGTCGCCCCGAGCAATGGCTTCAACCGCATCGGCCAGAGCGAGAGCCGCAGCTACGGCCAGGGCCTCGGCGCTCAGGTAATCCTCCCCAAGCACCTGCTCAGCGCCGCCAGTGCCGGTGGCAAGGCCGACTACGCCCATCTGCTGCATGACAACTACGAAACCCCGCTCTACGCCCCACCGGTCGCCGGCGGCGAGTTCGAACTGCAGCAGTTGGACCGCGTTCTCAAGCTCTCCGTCGACGACTTCACCCAGCACGCCAAGACCCTCTCAAGCCCTGACGAGCTCTCCGTCTACATCGCCCGCCAGCTTATGCGGAACCAGGCACCCAGTTTGCTCTGGATCACCATGCATGACATCGATGTCGCCCACACTGGCGCCTTCTCGCTTTACATCGAAGCCATCCGCCGTACTGACCGCCTCTGCGCCGCGCTCTGGCAGGCCATCCAGCAGGAGCCCGAGTACGCCGGCAACACCACCTTGCTCATCCTCCCGGACTTCGGCCGCGACGCCGACGAGGACGCCGGCGGCAATGGGTTCCAGCACCATCGCACGGGCGATGCCGCCTCCCGCACCACCTGGATGATGGCCCTCGGCCAGGGCATCCGCCCAGGCGTCGTCTACGAAACCCCCGTCCAGTCCATCGATCTCGTGCCTACCCTCGGCGCCATGATGGGCTTCTCCGCCGTCCAGTCCCAGGGCAATCCCATCCGAGAGTTCCTCTAGCCATGCTGCCGCCCAATCTCGAGCCCGCCAGCTTCAACGCCTACCCTCCGCAGGCGCGCCAACTCGCCATCCAGCACCTCCCGCTTCTTCGGCAGCTTCCGCTCAGCTTCCTACCAGACCTACTCCGCGAGCTGATCGAGTTCGATTACAAATTCCCCATCGAACGCACTCGCATAGAGCAGGAGCTGTCAATCCTCACCCATCTCTCGGCAGCCGAGCGCGCTGAGTGGTTCCACGCCTTCGCTGCCCTGACTCCCTCCAAATTTCTCGAAGCCACCGATTGGGTCAACAGGCCCGCGCAGTTCGTCGAGCACGAGTCCGACTTCCTCTGGACCACGCACCAGCTGGACGCCTTCCGCAACGCTGCCCTCGCCTATGGCGACCGCCTGCAAAGCTCCCGCCCAGCCCCCGCGCAGATGATGCCGCGTCTCGGCATCGCCGTCCTCGGACGAGGAGTCGCAACCACACCAGAGCCGCTCTTCCGGGCTCTGCGCAAGCACGGCACCTACTTCTCGCAGATCAAGCCGGAGGGCGGCTTCGAAGCCCTGCTCACTGCCGTAGAAGCTCGCGCAGCCGCTCATCCCGTGGACTACGCCCACTGGTACATCGAAGGCGGTTCACCCCTGCGCTCAACGAACGGTCTCGCCACCGTAAGCTACGACGCCCTGGCTCCCGTCCGCGACAACCTCCTCACCTGGATGCAGACCAGGATCTCCAAGCCCGGCATGGGCCCCGAAAAGCTCAGAACAGATCTCGCCCAGTTGCTTCCCGCACAACTTGGCATGCCCGCACAGTCCGACGCCGCACTCCAACGCTTCCAGCTCAAACTCTTTACCGAGGGCTCCGGCACCCAGATCTTTAGCACCACCTTCGCCCAGTGGTCCACACGCGAGGCCTTGCGCCGCGCCCAGCCTCTCACGCTCCTGGTGCGCTACGCCCCGCGCCAGCGCCAGAGGCCCATGAACGAGCTGCTCGACAACCTTGCAGCCCCCACCGAACTCGATCCCACCGGCTCGCTGGTCGACGCAGATATGGCCGCCTACTACCACTGGCTCAACCAGCAGCGCCTCCACGGTGCCGACCGCTCCGCCTTTCTCGCCTGGTGGGAAGGCCAGACTCAGGCCGTCCTTATCGCCCCAACCATGCCACGCGGCGTCCACTCCGACTCTCCACTCACCCTCAAGTCGCTCCTCGCTCTCACCATCGGCTGAGTCGTTCTCCCAAAGCTGAGAGACATCTGCACGCTGTCGAATGGGCGTAGTCCTCTTCGAGCAACGAAAGCTGAAAATTACATTTATCCTCAATCTTCGTTAGTATGGGCTGCCGTCGAACTCACTAGTTGGCCGCAAGCCAACTCGCCCGCTGCCACGATCTATTCGGAGAAGCTGAATGCAACGACGTGAATTCATCAAGATGACAAGTGCGGTCCTCGCCGCCTCAAGCCTCGCAACCGCATCCAGCTCTGCCCAGGCAGCCAGCCCTGCCGGCCGTATCGTCCTTCCCCTCAATCGCAACTGGCGCTACAAAGCGGCCAAGCTCGAGGGTGCCCAGGACCCCGCCTTCAACGACTCCGCCTTTGAAACCGTCGTTCTCCCCCACAGCAATATCCTTCTGCCGTGGCACAACTTCGACGACAAAGACTACGAGTTCATCTCCACCTATCGCCGCCGCTTTCGCACTCCCCCAGGCGCCGCCGGCAAGCGCATCTTCGTCGACTTCGAGGGCGCCATGACCGCCTCCACCGTCTGGATCAACGGCCACCCCCTCGGCGAGTACAAGGGCGGCTTCACCCCCTTCTCCTTCGAACTCACCGACCACCTTCAGCCGTCAGGCGACAACGTCCTCGTCGTCCAGCTCGACTCCACCGAACGCGCCGACATCCCACCCTTCGGCTACGAGATCGACTACATGACCTTCGGCGGCATCTATCGCGAGGTCTCCCTCCGCGTCGTCGCCCCCACTTACATCGACAATCTTCACGCCCGCTCCAGCAACGTCCTCGGCGGCAGCCCTACCCTTGAGGTCGATGTCTTCCTGGCCGGCCAGCTTGCGAACAATCTCGAGCTCGCCTTCGAACTCCGGGATGCAGAGAAGATCATCGCCCGGGGAACCACCCGCGCACGGTTGACCGGAACAGCCGATCCCAACGCCTCCATGGACCCCGAGACAGCCGGCCCCGTCTACGCCCACACCGAAACCACCCAGGATCCCGCCCGCCAGAGCTTTACCCTTACCAATCTCGGCGCCATCCAGCTTTGGGACCTCATGCAGCCTAAGCTCTATAC
>CAXTQE010000187.1:0-5987 GCA_964246225.1 uncultured Acidobacteriaceae bacterium
CGCCCGCACCGCATCTCCCCCCTCGAGCGCCTGCTCAATCTTGTTTTCCATATCCGTGCGACGCATCATCCGTGGTCGGTTCATTCCGGAAAACTGCTCCGGACGTTTGTGCGGACGACCCCAGAAGCGCTCGTCCCGCTCATGCTCCGCGCACGTCGTGCCAAGCCAACGTTCCCCATGTCCGGCGGCCACATGATCCCACAAAGCGAACACCGAGCCGCATCCATGCTCTTCCAGAAACCACGCCGGGTAGCTGAAGCAACAATCGATCCCCACCACCATCGCCGGAGTCTCCACACTCAACGCCAGCAGCCACTCCGTTAGTTCCTCGCGGCTTCGACCGTCCTCAAGCAGCATCGACCCGCCATCGATCTTCCCGGTCCGCGCCGAAGCGGTCCACACCGCGGCCCAGATCTTCTTGCGCTGCCCCGGGCCTTTGTCGCCCGAGTAGTCCACCGCCACCACACGCTTCATCCTTCCATTCTCCGCTCTCCGGGAACTTTCAGCCGAACCAGCGCGTACCGCCTCCAGGGAGAGAAATGCCGATGGTCAAGCTGCTTGTCTTCTGCTTTCTGCTCGTCACCTGCTGGCCGCTGGCGCTCGCTGCGGTTCTGTTCTACCCGCTGGTCTGGGTGATACTGCTGCCCTTTCGACTCGCCGGCCTGATTCTCGGCGGAGCGTTTCACCTGGTCGAGGCCGTCTTCCTCCTGCGGTTGCGCCTGGTGCGCGCAATCTAAAACTCCGGCAAGTCCTCGTCGCGCTCCGCATACGAATCCGAGTCTGTCGAAACCTGAGGTGGCTCTACCTTCCAACTGTTCAACAGCTTGAAGATCGCATTCGCACTGTAGCCGGCCCGCATCAGCCGGTTCATCACCCGCACCGTCTCTTTTTGCCTTTCCGGCCCGCCCGGCGGTTTGATCCGCTTGCGCTCACAGAACGCCCGTGCCAACGCCACCTCGTCTGTCTGGTCGAACGCGGCGGCAATCGTGCTTTCTGCCAACTCTTTCTCGACTCCCTTCAACGCCAGATCCTGCTGCACCCGCCGCCGGCCAAAGCCCTGGTTCTCCTTGCGCAGCCGGGTGTAGTCCTGCGCAAAACGCTGGTCGGAGAGGTAGCTCAACTCGACTAGCCGCTCGACCACCCGGTCCATGTCGCGCTCTCCCTCTTCTCCCTCGCGGGCACGCAGCTTCATGAGCCGTTTCAGGTCGCGGACGGTCCGCATCCGCCGCGCCAGAGCACCGACCGCATACTCGAACAGCTCCGACTCCCCTACCGGGTCCCGCTTCTTCGGTCGCGCAAATGCCACGGTGCACTCCCCGCCGCGAGCTCTTCCTCAACCTCGTCCCGCGTGTCAATCTCCCTGATCTTAGCGCCCTTGCTCGTCTGCCGGGCCTCGCCATCCTTTTCCAGCATCGCCAGTGCGTTTTCCTCTTCCAGCAGCACGCTTTCGTTTCCCGCCGCTTGCCGCACCGGGAACTCCAGAACGACCGTTGCGCCGTGCGGCTCCCGATTGAACGCATGGATCTCGCCGCGATGCTCACGCACAATGCCGTAGCAAATCGACAGCCCCAGACCCGCGCCCTGCTCCGGACCCCGCGTCGTGTAGAACGGATCAAACGCGCGCCCGGGCTCCGCAAATCCCGTCCCCGTGTCCGAGACAAGAACCCGCACCACCCTCCCGTCGGGTACAAGCGTGATTCGGACCGTGTCTTTTTCGCCCTCGCAGACGGATTTCTTCCGGTGCAGCGCAATGGCCTGGGCAGCGTTGTTCAGCAACTGCTCCAGCACCTCGCGCAGCCGGTCGCGAGAGCCAAGCACGCTCGGCGCCGGCAAATCAAGACCTTCCCGTTCAAGCAGGATGCCTCGCTCCGCCAGAGTTCCCTCGCATGCGTCGGCTACTTCCAGTAACAGGGAAGACAGATCCAGAGTCCGGTCCGGCAGCCGCGCCGGCTGAGACAGATCCACCAGGCGCTGCACCGTCGCCTGCATCCTAGAAGCCTCGGCCAGAATGATGCCCGCGTCCTTTCGGATGTGCGCCTCGCTCGCCGTTTCCGCAATCAGGTCCGAAAAACCCAGCACAGCGGTTAGAGGATTGTTGAGCGCATGCGCCACTCCTGCCGCGAGCTGCCCTACCCCCGCCAGCTTTTCCGCGCGCATCAGCCGCTCCGCCGTCGTGTTGGCCTCTAACGCCGCACCCAGCCGCGCCGCCAGGGCCTCCAGCGGAGCCAGCGCCCGCTCCAGGCTTGCCGGACGCTTGCCGTTCCAGGCCTCGCCCGCATTCGCGAGAGGCGTTCCATCCACACGAGCGCCATCCGCGCATACCGCCAGCGCACCCAGCAGACGTCCGCCGCGAGTGCGTACGGGAGTAATGATGCAGCGCCGCCAGCGTCGCCGTTCCTTGCGTCCGGAGAGCGCCCACGAGGCTATCTCCGGGTCAAACCGGCTCCACTCCCCAAGCGGGATGCTGAACGATGGAGCAGCGCCGTTCACACTTTCCCGCTCCAAACGCCGTCCGCTGCTCTCGTCCTCGGCGACCCGCGCTCCCCAGCTTTGGAGTGCGGCCACCGTCAGGTCGTCCGTGCCGATACTTCCGGCAAGCTCCAGCCGGCTCTCCGGGCTGCGGACCAGCAAAGACACCCGCGAAAACACGCTCTTACCGGCAATCGTACGACAGACCCGCCTGGCCAGCTTCCGGACTGCATCCTGTGTCTCCCCATCTTCGCTCTCTCCCTCATGCAACGAGAGATCCAGCGTCAGGTACGCCTCGAGCTCCTCACGCATGCGCCGCTCCCGTCCTTGTTCCACCACGGCCAGGCCTGCGCGCCAGCTCTGTCGTCTGGCGAACGCGGCCAGGCCTGCCGTCAGCGCCAGAAAGCCTCCGTGCGCGCCGATCCAGTCTGCGACGTTGATTGCCACCCTTACCTCAGTCTTCCCAACCATTCCGTAAATCATTTCCTCTCCTCTTCGGTGCGTAGCCGAAAGCCTCGGCCCATACGTCTAAATCCCCGCGAGCTCGTCCGCTGCATCATCGAAAACTGGACAAACCCATGAACCACGAAGCCATCTTCCTTGCCCGACATCCAAGCCGAGCGCCCGGTCTCAGCCGGTACGCCACGATCTGCGGCGTGCTCTCCGTCGCGGTGCTTGTTTCTGCTCTGTCTCCCTTATCGGCGCAGGCGGCGCATCCCCTTGCAGGTGTCCTAAATTGGTACGCTGCATCCCCCGGGCTCACCCCGGCCGACGCGCAATCCACCCCGGCCGGATTCGGCCCACTCGACCCCACGCCACCCAAAGACGTCACCGTCGACCAGATCATCGCCAAGTTCGGCCAACGTGAGTCCGCCTTCGCCACCGCCCGCGACGAATACACCTTCCGCCAGAGCGTGAAGGTCCAGACCATCGACGACGACAAGAACAGACCCGATGGCGTCTACCAGCAGGTCACCGACATCGTCTTCTCGAACGAAGGCAAGCGCGCCGAGCACGTCGTCTTCGCCCCGCAAAACACCATCGAGCGCGTCATCATGACGCAGAACGACTTCGACGACATCGAACACCGCCTACCCTTCGTGCTTACCGCCCCGGAGCTGCCCGAGTACGACCTCACCTACCTCGGCCGGCAGCACGTCGACGAGATCGACACCTACGTCTTCGACTGCAAACCCAAGGTCATCGAAAAGAACAAGCGCTACTTCCAGGGCAAGGTCTGGGTCGATCAGCAGCAGTTTGAGATCGTCCTGATCAACGGCAAGAGCGTGCCCGACATCCTCAAGCGCGGCCACGAGGACCTGTCTCCTCCTTACACCACCTACTATTCCGAGGTCGACGGCGGAAACTGGTTCCCGGTCTATACCAAGGCCGATGGCACGCTGCACTTTCCGGCGCAGCAGGGAGCTATGCCAATGGACTTCCACCTTATCTACACCGTGCACTACGACGACTACAAGCGGTTCCGCGCCAAGTCCCGCATCATCTACAACGGCGAAGATCTCCCCGCCAACGGCGCTCCAAAACCCGGCCAGGCGCCTCCAGCCACCCCGGCAACACCGCCGCCCACCGATCCCAACGCTCTGCCGCCGCCTGACCCCGACGCGCCCTCCCTCAGCCACCCGACCAAGTCACCTAAATAGATAGGGGTGCGAAGGACCTCTTCGCACCCCTATCTATATACAGACCCGAACCGTTACGGAATCGTGACCTCCACCGTCTTCTTCGTGCGCCCGTACTCGTTGGTCGCAGAAAGAGTGTAGGTCGTCGTCGCCGTCGGCGTTGGGATCGTCACCGTGTTCCCCCGAACCGCCCCCACGGTCGGAGAGATGACGAAGTACGACGCGCCGGTGGACGTCCAGCTCAGCACCGTACCCGCAGGCGTCGTCGTCGCCGTGAAGCTTCCGATGATCGGTGCCGGGCCGGTCGGAACCGTCGACTCCGTATAAAGCGGCTGCTCCTCGAGCACCTCGAAGTCCGCCGCCGTCACCCCGGTTAAATTATGCAGATCGTCATTGTCCCAGTGATGATCCGGAGCCCCGGTGACGAACATCGCGCCGCCGCCGTTGTCGGCCAGGATCATCCCGTAGGTTTTCAAGGCCTGCAGGATGATCTTGGACTGCGGCGTAAAGCCGGAAATGTCAAAGTCTGCCCGCAGTCGCAGCCGCATGCCCATCGGTGGCCCGTACTGCTCGGACGAGTTCGCCGCATAGTGCTTGGCCGGAGGCACGATCGCCGCTACCGTTTGTGGAAGCGTAAACCGCAGCGCATGATGGATCGCGCCCGCCTTCAGTTCGTCGTAGCGCGCAAGCCCGGGAAATACCGGTAGCCCGGCAGCATCGGACGACGTCCACAGATACGGCCGCGCGCTGTTCGTATTCAGGTCGAAGATCGCGCCCGACGCCGCCTTGACCTTGCCCGTCTCCTTGTTAATAGACGTGCTGAACAGCTCGTAAAGGAAGCAGTTGTCGCGGTCGAGCACGAGCACATGCCGGTCGCTTCCCGCCGGATGAGGGTATCCTTCGATCAACGCATCCACCGGAATCGGCATTGGGCCCGGGTCGCTCTGATCACCGTACGCGTCATAGGTCACCGGCACCAGCGCCTGTCTGCTGACCACCTGGTACGGAATGCCGATGTACGATCCGCTCTCGATATCTGAGGCGAAATTGGGATGGAGTTTAAGGGTGGTTCCGATCGTCGCCAGAATCGCGTCCGAGTTCCCATCCACCGTGGCATTCGTGATGTCCAGCCGCCACGGATCGGTTGCCGGAAAGGGAACAAAGCCGTTAAGATTCGCGTTTGGTCCCAGGGACATTCCCGAACAGGTGCCCTTCTGCGCCTGAACCGAAACACCTAAAGAAAAAAGAAGAAGTGCGGAGATACCGTAGGAAACAGCTTTCATGGAGGGCGTCCTCTTACTCGAATTGACAACCGTGCAGTCAGATCCAGGAGTAAGGCGACAGCAAACACTTCAGCGGGCTCATGAAGAGCTCTTTTCGTAGGCAAAGCTTATACCGCGGATAGGCATTTTGTATAGCGTGCTGTCCAGACCGCCTTTTTGCAAAGCAAATCGGAACGCATGGCTCTGGAGGCAGCTAACCCAGGGTGGGCATGCTGGTGTCCACCCCCGTGCGAATGCCGGCCGGCCAGCGGCTCGTTACCGTCTTCAGCCGCGTGTAGAAGCGCACGCCCTCCGGCCCGTGCACCGCGTGATCGCCAAACAGCGAGCGCTTCCACCCGCCGAAGCTGTGAAACGCCATCGGCACCGGGATGGGTACGTTCACGCCGACCATGCCTGCCTGCACCCGAGACGCGAAGTCCCGCGCCGTGTCTCCATCGCGAGTGAAGATACTTGTTCCGTTGCCGAACTCGTGCTCGTTGACCAGCTGCAGCGCCGACTCAAAGTTGCTGGTGCGCACAATGCCCAGCACAGGCCCGAAGATCTCTTCGCGGTAGATCCGCATCTCCGGCTTCACGTGATCGAACAGGCAAGCGCC
>CAXTQE010000188.1:0-5983 GCA_964246225.1 uncultured Acidobacteriaceae bacterium
CCCAGCTGAGCGCCTCCGTGAACATCCGCCCTGCCACGCCCGAGGACGTCCCCACCATCCTCGGCTTTATCCGCGAGCTCGCTCTGTATGAGCGCGAGCCGGACGCCGTCCTCGCCACCGAAGCTGACCTTCTGCGCGACGGCTTCGGACCCACGCCGCGGTTCCGCTGCATCCTCGCCGAGATCGACGAGACACCCGCCGGCTTCGCCCTCTTCTTCACCAGCTACAGCACCTGGCGCGGCCACCACGGTCTTCGCCTCGAAGACATCTACGTCACCCCCATCCACCGGGGGCAGGGAATCGGCCGAGCTCTCTTGGCCCACCTCGCCCAGGTCGCCGTCGACGAGGGCTGTCCTCGCCTGGAGTGGGATGTCCTTGCCTGGAATGCTCCCGCGATCGCCTTCTACGAGAAACTCGGCGCCCACATCCTTACCGAGTGGCGCATTATGCGCGTCGCCGACGAAGCCCTGGCCGCCCTCGCCTCTCACGCGAAGCGTCCAGTGCCCCATGGAGTGGCGCGCTTCTAGATCGGTATGAAGTACCCCGGCGTTAGGGCGTGTTTGCTTTTGTTCTATATCCTTAATCTATGAAGATCCGAGTCATCGGCGGAGGCCTCGCCGGCCCCGAAGCCGCACTCCAGGCCGCCTCCAGAGGCCATCAGGTCGACCTCTACGAGATGCGCCCACACCGTTCCACCGAAGCTCATCAGACCGCTGACTTCGCCGAACTCGTCTGCTCCAACTCCCTCAAGTCCGAGTCTGAACACTCCGCGCCGTGGCTGCTGAAGCAGGAGATGCGCGTCGCCGGCAGCTTCCTGCTCGCCGACGCCGACGCCTGCGCCGTTCCCGCCGGACATGCCCTCGCCGTCGACCGCGTCGCCTTCTCCGCCCGGGTCGCCCAGCGCCTGGAGCAGCACCCCCTCATCACCATCCACCGCGAAGAGGTCCTCACCCTCGACAGCGATGCCGACCTCACTATCCTTGCCTCCGGACCGCTCACCTCGAAGCCCCTCACCGACGCCCTGCAGGCCATCACCGGCGCCGACCATCTCGCCTTTTACGACTCCATCTCACCCATCGTCGACGCGTCCACCATCGACATGGACAAGGTCTACTTCGCCGCGCGCTGGGACAAGGGCTCCGCCGACTACATCAACTGCCCCTTCACCAAGGACGAATACGACGCCTTCCTCGATGCCCTGACGAGCGCCGAAGCCGTAGCCCCAAAATCCTGGGAACAGATCCCAACCACCCCAAATCCGGGTGCCCCATCTCAAACGGCACCATCGTTTGAGGTGGGATCCACCAATTTTCCAGCCGAGAAGCTCAATTACTTTGAAGGCTGCCTCCCCATCGAAGAGACCGCCCGCCGCGGCCGCGACACCCTCCGCTTCGGCCCCATGAAGCCAGCGGGGCTCACCAACCCGAAGACCGGCCGCTGGCCCTACGCCGCCGTCCAGCTCCGCTCAGAAAACCTCCGCGCCGACTCCTACAACCTCGTCGGCTTCCAGAATCACCTCAAGTTCGGCGAGCAGGCCCGCATCCTGCGCATGATCCCCGGCCTCGAGCACGCCACCTTCCTGCGCTACGGCCAGATCCATCGCAACACGTACCTCCACGCGCCTTCGCTGCTGACCGAAACTCTTCAGCTCCGCGCCCGGCCCGATCTCCTCATCGCCGGCCAACTCTCCGGCGTCGAGGGCTACACCGAATCCATCGCCTCGGGCATGCTCGCCGGCATCTACGCCGCACAGCTCGCCGACGGCCAAACTCCCACGCCTGCCCCGCGCGCCAGCGCCCACGGCTCGCTCATCCACTACATCACGCATGCTGAGGGAAAGAAGTTCCAGCCCGCCAACATCACCTTCGACCTCCTTCCACCACTCGAAGAAGACCTCCGCAAACGTATCCGCGACAAGAAGGAGCGCCACCGCTTGCAGTGCGAGCGCGCCCTCGCCGCCTGGCAGAAATGGCTTCCCGTCCCGGTTGAAGCAGCAGTATTCTAGCGACATGGCGATCCTCCACGTCTCCGAAGCCGAAGCCGCCCGTGACCTCACCGCGCTACTCAACCAACTCTCATGCGGTACCGAGATCCGCATTGATCGCGGCGATCAAACCATCGCAATCCTTCAGCCGCCGTCAGCAATCCCCGTCCGGAAGACTCTCAGCGAAGCGATCCGACACGCCGAGGAGCGCAACTCCCCAGTTACCTTGGACGATCAGTGGGGTGCAGACCTCGAAGCAGTCATCAAGCAGCATGAAAAGGATGTGCTGTTTAATCCATGGGAGTAGTTCTTGATTCAAGCGTCACCATAGGCGCTGAACGACGGCAAACGACGGTGGTCGAACTTCTCCTGCGCGTCAAAAGTCTTACCCAAGAAGAAACAGTTGCTGTCACGGCTATCGGTCTAACAGAGATGGTGCACGGAATCTTTCGAGCTGACAGCCCCGCACGGGAAGCCTACCGCCGTCGCTTCCTGAACGAGCTTCTCGACCAGGTGACCGTCGTTTCCTACACCCCCGAGATCGCCTGGCTTGCGGGCCAGATCGACGGGGAGCAGACCTCCGTCGGAAACATCATTCCGTTTCCCGATCTCCTCATCGGCGCCACCGCCCTGCACCTTGGCTACTCCATCCTCACCGCCAACCTGCGCCACTTCCGCCAGATTCCCAATCTCGTTGTCATCCCCTTATAGCCTTTGCGATACTCGTCTTGCACCCTCCCGAGGAGAACGTATGCACTCTCAACCCGCCACCATCCCACCGCTGCTCGGCAGCTTCCTCGACAAGATCATCCATCCCCTGCGCGACCCCAACGTCCAGCCCTCAGACGAGCCCGCCGACCCCAGCCGGCCCTTCACCCCACCTCCGTCGCAGCCCTCCGACGAGGAGGAAGACGACGATGACGGCCCATCCTTTCCGCTCAATCCCGCCCTGGCCTAAACACACGCGAAGCGTCCAAGACCGACGAAGTGCCGCCCGTCCGGCGTTCAACGTAACTGTCTCTACTCTTCCTTCTTCTTATTCCGAGCCCGAATCTTGAACCAGATCGGGCTTCCAATAAAACCGAAGCTCTCCCGGATCTGGTTCGCCAAAAATCGCTCGAAGCTGAAGTGCATCTTCACATCCCGATCCGTAAACAGCACAAACGTCGGAGGAGCTACCTGAGCCTGCGTCATGTAATAGATCCGCACGCGCTTGTTCATCGGCACGCTCGCCCGCTGAAAATCCACCTGCTCCAGAAACTTGTTCATCTGCCCGGTTGAGACACGCTTGCGCCGCTCCCGCGCCACCAGCTCCACCTTCGCAAACAGCTCGTTCAGCCCCTTGCCCTCCTGCGCCGACACAAACAGCAGAGGCGCATAGTCCAGGTATCGCAGCGCATCCCGCACCTGCTCCGCGTACACCTTCTGGTCCGCCGCCGGCTTCCCATCCACCCGAGCCGACGTCACCAGGTCCCACTTGTTGATCACAATCACTACCGAGCGCCCGCTCTCATGCGCGTACCCGCCGATGTTCGCGTCGATCCCCGTCACACCCTCGGTCGCGTCGATCACCAGAAGCGAAACATCCGCCGCCTCCAGGTGCTTCCGCGCCATAATCACGCTCAGTTTCTCCGCCATCAGCTTGGTCTTGCCCTTGCGCCGGATCCCGGCCGTATCCACAAACCGGAACAGATGCCCCTTGCGCTCGACGATCTCGTCCACCGCATCGCGTGTCGTTCCCGCCACCGGCGATACGATCGCCCGATCCGTCCCCGTCAGCGCATTCAGCAGCGTGCTCTTGCCCACATTCGGCCGCCCGATGATCGCCACCTTCGTCTCCCGCGACTCATATTCTCCATGCGTCCGCTGCCGCCGAACCGGCCTCGCCTCCTCATCCCCCGTCTCTTCCAGACCAGCCGGCTCGAACTCCTCCTCAAACGCCTCCTCTTCCTCATCCCGCGTCGGCTCCTCAACACCCGGCTCCGGCAGCACCGCAAACACCTCGTCCAGCAGATCCCCGATCCCCGCCCCATGCTCGGCCGAGATCATCTGCACGTCCTTGAACCCCAGCCGCCGAAAGTTCTCCGCCGCCGTCTGCATCGCCTCCGTATCGATCTTGTTCACCGCCAGGAACACCGGCTTGCCCCCGCGCATCAGCAGCCGCGCCAGCTCGAGATCCGGCGAGGCCAACTCCGTCCGTCCATCCACCACCATCACAATCGCGTCCGCCTCTTCAAGCGCCACCTGCGCTTGCCGAAAGATCTCGCTCGGGATTAGCGCCTCATCGTCCGGCACCACGCCACCCGTATCCACCAACCGAGCCTCACGCCCCGTCCACTCCACCTCGCCGTAGATGCGGTCGCGCGTGATCCCCGGCTCGTCTCCCACAATCGACCGCCGCGATCCGGTCAGCCGGTTGAACAACGTACTCTTGCCCACGTTCGGCCGCCCGCAGATCGCGATCAGAGGCATCGCCCTGCTCGCCGCATGGTCCATCGTCACGCTTTGCTGCAGAGCCAGCAGCTCCGCCGCACGCCACTCCGCCTCAGGGCTATCCGGAGCCGACGTCGTAATCCGCCGCCTGGGCCCGCCTGAACCTTTGCCCGCCCGCTCCTTCGCCGCCTGCTGCTCGGAGTCCGACCGAAAGCTCCGCCCCGGTGCCGACCGTCTGGGTGCCTCATCCTTTCCAGCACCCTCGGGAAGGGCGGGGTCCGTCTCTCGTCTCGCTCCCCGAACCCGCTTCTCCGCATCATCCCCGGTAATGCTTCGCTTGGCCTCAAACTCCGGAGACCGCCGCGACACCCGCTTGGCCGCCGCCTCCTTCGCCTTCTTGGCCGCGATCACCTTGCGCTTGCGAGGATCTACTGCTCCTGTCGTCGGCGTACCCTTCGGAGCCTTGCCTTTATGCGGCCGCGTACTCGCCTGCCGATGCTTCTTGCCTAACCGCTTTGCCGCCTTCTTCGCCGCCATCCGCCGCCTCATCCCTGCGCCCAGGCGCAAGACTGATTATAAGTAGCACCCCCGCGCTTTTCTGTTGGAGAACTTCTCCGTGACGCTCTAGATCGAACTCAATGCGAACTGCAGCTCACCTTTAAGCACGTGATTGCGGTAATGGCCTGGAGCTAGTTGGTTGAATTCTGTGTCCGGAATCTATGCAAAGGCCGAGTTTGGCCAACACCTTTGGAAACAGTTCCTCCAACACAAGCGCGGCAATCTGAAGGCTTGTTTCCGCATCTTCAGGTGAAGCTTTTTCCCCACAATGCACTACCTTGTTGCGAACTTCACGTATCCGGCTTAGTTCTTTTGAAAGCGGGAGATTCGATCCATCCCGCATAAACTTGTCTAAGTCAACTCCGCCGTATTCGCCAAGGATCCGCTTTAGTAGCCTCTGTGCCTCGTGGTTACCATGTCGGGGAAGAAGTTGCACAACGACTTCGGCCATCTCCTGGGTGTGAACAAGACCGTAGAGGATGGGCCTTAGGAGTGCGCTTCGCAAAGCTATCTCTGCAGCCGCCACACTTAGAACGATAGAGGCGGACGGACTATCCGAAAGGAGGTGCGTCGCTTCAGTAAGCGCCCAAACCGCGCGACTGAGAACTTCCGGGTGTTTGAGGTAGAACTCCTGAAGGCGTTGGGTCATAAACTGATCGATTACCTGCCAACTCAACTCATTCTTGCCGGACAGGACATCCTGTGAGAACTCTTCGTAATAGTCTGATGTGAATTGATCCAAACCGTAATCAAAGTAGTCTTCCACGCGCGCCTCCTTCACTGCATTTGCTTTTACACTCGCCCCGATTAGCTCGGCCGCACCTTCCTGCTTGTGGGTTCTACCGATTGTAACGACGGCTTAGCCGTCAAAAGTAGCGGCAAGTGTACTTTGCTGGCGCGTATGTTCTGCAAATCGCTAACTACTCCGGCGGGCTTATCACCCTGCCCTCATGGCGCTCAGCTAAGCGTATGACCTTCGCCATCTCTTCGCATATCATTATCTAGTGC
>CAXTQE010000189.1:0-5982 GCA_964246225.1 uncultured Acidobacteriaceae bacterium
TAGAGAACCGATCCAATCAGCAGGCCTTCAAAACTAAAAGCAAGCGGATGGCCAAACAGATGGATCAGCACACGTCCGGCTGCGTTGAGCGGCCCAAAGCTCATCAATAGATAGAAGCCGAGCACTGTGGGAGGAAGCACCAGAGGCAAACTCACAAGCGCTTTGACCACTCCCCGGACTGGACCGCCGCTGCCGCTTGGCCCGGCCGAGGCGAGCCACCAGGCAAGCGGCAGGCTCAGGGCCAGCAGCACAACTGTGGTCGTCGCTGCAAGCCGGAGCGTCAGCCAAAGTGCCTGCGTGTCCATCCTGCGATTCTATACAGATAGCTTTGTTTAGCTCGCCGGGTCGAGCCCGAAGCGCTGCAGGCTATCCTGCACCTTGGACGAGGTCAGCCACTGCAGGAACTTCTGTGCTTCCGGCAAGTGGTGCGACGTCTTCACCACCACGCCACACTGGCGAATCTTCGGGTAAATAAACGGCACAAGAACATAGGCCCCCACCTGCTGCATATGCTCCGATTTCGCCAGCGTCAGCGACAGAAACCCAACCTGGGCGTTGCCGGATTCGACAAACTGGCCGGTCTGCGCGATGTTTTCGGCCATGACCAGCTTTGGCTTCAACTGGTCGGCAAGCTTCAGGTGGATCAACGCCTGCGACGCCGCAAACCCATACGGGGCGTGCTCAGGGTTCGCGACGGCGATCCGCGTCACCCGTGGATCGGTGAGTAGATCCACACTCAGCGGCTGGATCGGCGAATCCTTGCGCGCCCACAGCACCAGTTTGCCCGTCGCGTACGGCACTGGCTCCTTCCCGTCGGCCAGGCCCGCGGCGACGATCTTCTCCGGAAAGGAGAAATCCGCGCTGAGGAATACATCAAACGGGGCACCATTGACGATCTGCGTCGCCAGCGTACTTGATGAACCGAAGGATACGTCCAGCTTGACGCCAGTCTGCTGTTCGTACTCCCGGGCCAGGACCGGCATCACCGGTTGCAGATCCGCTGCGGCTGCGATGCGCAGGGTTGTCCTAGGATGGGCCGGGGCCTGGGCCTCAACGAGCATTGGACCGCACGCAAGAAGACCAAGCAACGTCGCCGCAGTTCGACAGAAATGCGCTCGATTCATATACCCTGAATTCAAGGATGATCTCCACTCATCAGCTTCGATGCATTGGCTGCTCCTCGCGCATACCTGGCGAGCAAGCCGCGCCCGATTTCCGCTGCACCCTTTGTGGATCACTCTTCGAGGTCATCTATCCGTGGAGCGAGACGCAGAGCGAGCAAACTCCACCCTCGCCCGAAACTCGCTCCGCCAGCGTGCCGAACCCGTCCGCCCTGCGCTGGCTTTGGCAGGAGCGCCGCACCTCTTCGCTCGCCATCGATCAGTCCGGCGTCTGGCGCTTCCGCGATGTGCTGCCGATCGTCCGTGACTTCAACCAGGTCGTAACCCTGCGTGAAGGCAACACGCCACTCTACGAGCTGCCGCGCGCCGCGAAATCCCTCGGCATCCCCTGGATTCTCGCCAAGCACCAAGGCATGAATCCAACCGGCTCCTTCAAGGACACCGGCATGACGGCTGCGCTGTCGGTCGCCGCTGAGCGCGGCTTTCAGTGGGTCGCCTGCGCCTCCACAGGCAACACCTCCGCCGCCATGGCCGCCTACGCCGCGCGCGCCGGCCTGCGCTCCATCGTCTTCATTCCCGAGGGAAAGATTGCCTGGGGCAAGCTTTCGCAGTCCATGGACTACGGCGCGCTCACCCTTCAGCTCCGCACCGACTTCGACGGCTGCGTCCAGCTGGTCAACGACCTAGTCCGAAGACAGCCGATCTACCTGCTCAACTCGGTCAACCCGTACCGGCTGGAAGGCCAGAAAACTCCCGCCTTCGAGATGCTCGAGCAGATGGATTGGCTGGTGCCCGAGCACGTCATCGTGCCCGGCGGCAACCTCGCCAACTCCTCCGCCCTCGCCAAAGGCTTTGCCGAGATGCGTCAGCTCGGCCTCATCTCGCGCGTCCCACGCATCTCCATCGTGCAGGCCGAGGGGGCTAACCCGCTCTTCACCGCCATGCGTGACAACGGCGGCCGCGACCTCACCCCAGTCGTCGCCGAAACGCGCGCCTCCGCCATCCGCATCGGCAGCCCCGCCTCCTGGCACAAGGCCGTCCATGCCCTCCAGTCCACCGGCGGCTGGTGCGAACAGGTCTCCGAGGCCGAGATCGCCCTTGCCAAAGCCCAGATTGGCGCCGAGGGAATCGGCTGCGAGCCCGCCTCCGCCGTTACCCTCGCCGGGCTCAAAAAGCTGGTCGCCGATGGCCGGGTCGGCACCGAAGAACGTGTCGTCCTGATCCTGACCGGGCACACCCTCAAGGACTCCGACTACACCATCGCCTTCCACCAGCACCAGTTGCTCACGGCCGGCGAAGAGGCCGGCATGACGTACGACGAACGCGAAGAGCAGACCCACCTACGCAAACCGCCCATCGTCCTCGACCCGAACCCGGACGCCATCCTTCGAACGCTCGACGAGCAGATGGCCCAGGTCTCGCAGACGATCTAAAGCGATAGTGCGCCGACGTCCGGTCTGGCTCGTCCTTCATGGATCTGGCTATGTCCTTTCGGATCAGCCTCCGTTCCGGGCTTCTCCCCACAAACCCGCTCTCAGCTCCCCTCCTCTAGAACGCCTTGCCCGCCTTCCCCTTCTTGCCCGGAACTACCTCCGGCTGCGCAGGCTCGGCAACCACCCCAGGCGCCGCCGTGTTTACCGTCTCCGCCTGCTGACGCAGCGCATGCACCACCACCCGCAGCATCTCTTCTTCGGGCGCCGGCTTGCCCGTCCAAATCTCAAACTGCCGCGCGCCCTGCTGCACAAACATCTCCACCCCCGTGATCACCGGGATTCCTTGCTGCCGCGCCAGCCGGATCAGCGGCGTATCGATCGGGTTGTAGACCAGGTCGAAGACATACTTTGTCTTTAGATCATTCGCCGTCAGGATGGGCACGCCGTTCTGCCCGGCCATCCCCACCGGCGTTGCGTTCAAAATTACGTCGAACGACGTCTTCGGCACCGCCTCGCGTTTGATCACCTTCGCCCCAGACTGCTTGGCCAGCTTTGCGGCCGTCTCCGGCGTGCGGTTCAGCAGAAACACCTCCGCGCCCTTCTCGCGCAGGCCAAATACCGCCGCCCGCGCCGAACCTCCCGCGCCCAGCACCAGCACCTTCGCGCCCTTCAGCGGCAGACGTTTCTCAAGCGGCACCACGATCCCCGCAACGTCCGTATTGAACCCGTACAGCTTGCCGTCCTGCGCCCGCAAAATCGTATTCGCCGCGCCAATCTTCTGCGAGAGTGGATCCATGTGCTCCAGGTGCGGCAGAATCGTCTGCTTGTGCGGCATCGTGATGGACAGGCCCTGGATTGGAATCTGCCGGATCAGCGCCACCAGATCCTCGACGCTCGCCGTCTGCAACGCCAGGTACACGGCATTCACCGTTTCGCGCCGGAACGCCGTATTCATCATCATCGGCGAGAGCGACTTGCCCACCGGATCGCCGGCCACACCATACACCTTGGTCGCCGCGTCCACCTCCTCCACCCGGTAGGTCTCGATCAGCGTACGCGCCGCGATCTGGCCGGGGGCGGTCTCTTCGCCGACCGCGGCGGAGGCAAAAGTAAACTCCGAACCGGCGCGCAGCCCCAGCACCCGCGAGACCACGCCTGCGTCGCCCATGCACAGGCCAATGATGTGTGCCCGGTCGCTCACCCGCTCCACAAAGCGCATCAGCGTCACGTTATCCACCAGCGTCTTCGCCGTCGGAACGATCTTGAGGAAGTCCGGCTGGAACATCTCGATGCGCTTCAGGATCGCATCGAGATCCCCGGTCCGTTCGAAATCATGGTGCGACACGATCAGACCCGCCCCAGTCTCGCGCAGCTTTGCCAGCTCGCCCTTCTTGAGCGCCTCCGCAGACTCAAGCTCCAGGTCCATCATCTGGCAGCCGGCCTGCGCAGCTTTGCACAGCACCTCCACTTCGGCGGCCACCGAGCCCTCAAACCGGCCCCCGTTCTCCGCGCGGCGGCACGTCGCAATCACCGTCGCCGCAGTATTCTCCACCAGGAACTGCTGGATCTTCAGCATCGCCTGCTGCGGCTTATCCAGATAGTCCAGACGAAACTCAAGAAACGGTGTCTCCCTAACAATGCTGGAGGCTTTCTCGATCAACTCGGCGCTTGTGGCCCCAATCACGGCGGCACAGACCTTGCTGATGCGGGAACGAAGATGCTGAGTCGCGGCGCTGGTCAATGGTTTTTCCCGTGGTGCAAGCGCGTATCTTACAAAGGACCAGGACGCGTTGCAATCGATTTCGGCCCGCAATCTCAGGCCTGGAGTGAAGCGCCCAACAAACGCGACCTGCCGGAGATCCAGACCGCTTTTTGCAGAAACTGGTCACCCAGGCACGCAGGCCGAACGACCTGCGTGACCGGCGCTAAGATTTGGCATGAATCACGCACGCTCGGTTAGACGCGAAGTCCCGGGAAAGGAATGCTATCGAGAAGGCATATTCTTCGGGAAACCAGGAAGTTTGGAGGCTGTCATGCTAAGGATCCCCGCCTGGAGTGCCTTTCCCTGGCTCCGGCACGGCTTCAGTGAGCGGAGCGGTGGCGTCTCCACCGTCTATGGCGCGGCGTCCGCCGAGGACGGCGACCTGAACCTCGGCTTCACCTCCGCCGATGACCCCACGCTCGTTCGCCAGAATCGCGTCACCGCCGTCCGAGCCCTGACCGGCAACACATTCGCGCCGCTCGTTACCGTTCACCAGGTCCACGGCACCCACATCGAGCTCCTGCGCGGAGGGGACTCCAGCTTGCACACGCCGGACGGCCGCAGCACCCCCAAAGCCGACGGCCTGATGACGGACGTACCGGATCTTCTGCTCGGCATCCAGGCCGCGGACTGCGTGCCGGTCCTCGCCGCCGATACCCGCCTGCGCGTCGTCGCCGCCTTCCACGCCGGCTGGCGCGGCACCGTCGCCAGCATCGTCGAGCAGGGAATCGCCCGCATGCGCGCCGAGTTCGGCTCCGCGCCCGAAGACCTCACCGCCGCCGTCGGACCCGCCATCGGTGTCTGCTGCTATGCGGTCGGGGAAGAGGTCGAGACCCGCTTCCGCACCACCTTTCCCTACGCGTCGCACCTCTTCGAGCAGCACGCGGACGCCACCCACCTCAACCTGGCCGAAGCCAACCGCCGCCAGCTCCTCTCCTCCGGCCTGGCTCCGGAGCGCATCTTCCTGACGAACCAGTGCACCTCCTGCAGTCAGCTCGACGGCCGCCGGCGCTTCTTCTCGCATCGCGCGGAACACGGCCACACCGGCCGCGCCATGGGCCTGATCGGCATTGCCTAAATTCCAACTGCGATCCTGCCGAAAGCAGAAGGCGATGCCGACCTCCTAAAGCGCCATCTCCAGCTTTACCTCGACATCCAAGTGGTGCGTGCTGTCCGGCAGATCGATCGACCCCAGCGTCACCTGTCTGCCCAGCGGCAAGTAAGTCACGCCGTCGAGCACCGTCTGGTGGAGCGACGGATCCTGCACGCCGCCCGCGCTGGGCTTGTCTTCGGCCACGCTCGAGCGCTCGATCCTCGACCGGATCTGCGCACCATTGGCAGTGGTATTCAGCGTGGCGTCGAAGTTCAAACCTACGTCGAGATACGTCATCTGGGTCTCGGCAGCCTGGGTTGACTCGTTGAACTTGCCCGTAATCACAGGAATTCTGCTGCCCTGTTTTATCAGCACGCGCTGCCCGGCAGTCGCCGCCAGGGTTATGTGCTGCGGCGGCATACGCTTGCCGTTGTCCGTCTCGGTCAGCGTGTAGATCAGCCGATACTCCTTGCGCGGTACGTCAAGTTCGCCGATCAGTTTGGTGGCCGTCGCAATCTCCTCCGGGAGCGCGTTGAGGACGATTGCGTTCTCGCTGGGGGCCAGGTAGAGCTT
>CAXTQE010000190.1:0-5982 GCA_964246225.1 uncultured Acidobacteriaceae bacterium
CGGCCCCACGCCGTGCTCCCGCGGGGGCGCGGGCCGAGCCGCCCTCGGCCCCGTCCTCCGCGAGTACCTCCTCAGCGAAGCCATGGCCGCCCTTGGCGTCCCCACCACCCGCGCCCTCGCCGCCGTCGCGACCGGCGAAGCCGTCTACCGCGAAACCCCCGTACCCGGTGCCGTCTTTACCCGGGTCGCCGCCAGCCACCTCCGGGTAGGCACCTTCCAGTATTTCCTCGGCAAAAACGACATCGAAGGCCTGCGCACGCTGGCTGACTACGCCATCTCGCGCCACTACCCAGACGCAAGGCAGACCGCCTCGCCCTTCCGTTCGCTCCTCACCGGCGTCGTCCTCCGCCACGCCGACCTGGTCGCCCAATGGATGCTCCTCGGCTTCATCCATGGCGTCATGAACACCGACAACACCTCCATCTCCGGCGAGACGATCGACTACGGCCCCTGCGCCTTCATGGAGTCCTTCGACCCGCGCTGCGTCTTCAGCTCGATCGACCGGCAAGGCCGCTACGCCTACGCAAACCAACCCCACGCCGCGCAGTGGAACCTCGCCCGCTTCGCCGAAACGCTGCTTCCACTCATGCAGGACGAAGCCGGCACCCAGGAAGCCACCCTCACTTGGGCGTACGAGGCCCTCGAAGCATTCGGACCGCGCTTCGAGCAGGCGCATCTGGCCGGCATGCGCCGCAAGCTCGGCCTCACCACCGAACGCGACGGAGACGCCGCACTCGCGCAGGATCTGCTCAACCGGATGGCCGCCAACGAAGCCGACTTTACACTCACCTTCCGCCGCCTGTGCGAAGCTGCCTCCAGCCCGGACGGGGACGCAAAGGCAGGCACCCTCTTCACCAATCCTGCCGCCTTCGACGAATGGGCAAAGCAGTGGCGTCAGCGCCTGGCCGAAGAGCCGGTCTCGGCACAGGAACGGAAGATGCGGATGCAGAAGGCAAATCCCCTTTTTCTGCCGCGCAACCACCAGGTCGAAGCTGCCATCACCGCAGCCGTCGAGCGGAACGACTTCCAGCCCTTTGAAGATCTGCTGAGCGTCACCCAGCGACCCTACGACGACCGCCCGGAGCGGGAATCCTACGCCACCCCTGCCCGCCCCGAGCAACGCGTTACTGCGACGTTCTGCGGCACCTAGCCGCGGCGCAGCTACAGAATTTACTTGCCAAGCAAGGCTTTGCCTCCGATCAGATTAAATCTGGCGTCTACAAGATGACCCTGAACCGCCCCTTGCCCGCCGGCCAGTATGCCTTCCAGCACCAGAACTACGGTGCATTCTTTGACTTTGGCGTGATTCCCGCCAAGGAGCGCACACCTCAATTGCCTTTGGTTCCGCGGGCTCGAAGAAACGAGGCCGTCATCCTGCAGCATCGGTTCCTCTGAAGACAGATCCGCTTCTGCACGACCCATAAGTCGTAGACATCTTCTTCACATCTTTTCTGCCATTGCCGCTATCCTCAGCACAATGGTTGTGATTCGCGTCCTTGTTGGGTTGGTCGAAGCTTTGTTGCGCGTGCTGGCAGACGCGCTTTCAGCAGGGATCGCGCTGGCCCTGGTGCCCATTCTGGGCGGAGTGGCGCTGATCGCTATCGCGGTTCTCAGCTTTTCCGGAGCCGGGACCTTGGCCCTTTTCCGTCGCCGGAAGAAGTGACGTCTTCGCTTCCAGGGATCGAGGTCAGACGACCTCGGCCAGGGTGACCGCAAAGCGATCTTCCGAGTCGCGAAAGCTGCGAACCGGCCGGAAGCATGGAGAGAGAAGGGCAAGCAGGCTGTCTCGCGTGAATTTGTAGCTGTTCTCGGTGTGGATGCTCTCGCCCGCAGCAAAGCGAATCGTCAGTGCGGGACCGCCTGAGCTGGCGGGAATGGAGACGGTCTGGGCGCTGGTGGAGATCAGATGCATCTCCATGCGGCACTCCGTCGCGTTCCAGCGAGCCTCATGCGCAAAACGATCCAGTCGGAAGTCAGCGGAAAGCTCGCGGTTTAGGCGGGCGAGCATGTTCAGGTTGAAGGCGGCCGTGATGCCCTGCGCATCGTTATAGGCGGCAATGAGGGAAGCGACGGACTTTCGCGGACTCGGAGCCAGGTCGGTGCCGAGCAGCAGGTGATCGCCGGGGAGAAGCTGTGATCGCAGATTGGCAAGCACGCCGCGCGCTTCCTCCGGACTAAAGTTTCCGATACTCGAGCCGATATACAAAGCGAGGACCTTCCGATGCGGTTCGTGAGCAATGTGAACGGGATCTGTGACGTAATTGGCGACTTGCGGCTCGACGATCAGGCTGGCAATGCCGGCAGAGAGGTGCTCACAGGCTTCGTCGAGAGCGCTGGCACTAACGTCGATCGGCTGATACAAAACTCCCGCTTGCCGCCGGGTTGCCGCCTCAAGCAGCAGGCCCGTCTTGGTCGCGGTTCCGGCACCGAGCTCGACAAAGGTAACTTCTGCCCCAAGAGTATTGAGGATTTCGTCGGCATGGGCGGCAAGAATCGCCCGTTCGGTACGGGTAAGGTAGTACTCGGGCAACTCGGTAATCTGCTCAAAAAGAGGAGAGCCGATCTCGTCGTAGAAAAGCCAGGGCGGCAGCGTCTTCGGATGGGTGGAAAGCCCGGTATGAGCGGCATTGGTAATGGCGTCGACTGCTTCTGCGATTTGCTGCACGAACACTCCGGAGTTCAATCGTTATCGGAACGGTTGTCGGATGGAAAGGATCAGGATGTACAGGAAGAGGTTCCCTGCGGCGTTCTATCCGGGAGGTCCATCGTCCTGGGCCAGGCGCAGACCGGAAAACTGCCAGCGGGTCGCGCCAGGAAAAAAGTTTCGATAGGAGGGGCGTATGTGCGTAGCCGGCGTAACGCAGGACCCACCGCGGAGGATCACCTGAGAAGACATGAACTTGCCGTTGTATTCCCCCAAGGCTCCAGGCAGAGGGCGGTATCCCGGGTACCCGGTGTAACCCGAGGACGTCCACTCCCAAACATCCCCGTACATCTGCTGGAGCATGGAAGAGGGGGAAGCGGCGGTAGGGTGCAGGCATTCGGACTCGAGCATGTTGGCCGAGATGTCCACGCCAACATCACCGGCACCGGGCAAGGCGTCGGTCCCAAGCGAAGCCGCGGCGTGCTCCCATTCGAACTCGGTGGGCAGACGGCATCGCGACCAGCGCGCAAAGGCGTCGGCTTCGAAAAAACTGAGATGACAGACGGGAGTCTCGAAAAGAGCGTCCAGGCTCTGCCATCCATGCAGGGTAAAGATGCTCCAGCCCGACTCCGCCTCCAAGTCCCGGCGCCAGTAAAGAGGTGCTTGCCAGCCGTTTTGACGCATGGCGCTCCATCCCTCGGACAGCCAAAGTTCGGGACGGGTGTAGCCGTTATCGTCGATGAAGGCCAGGTACTCGCGCGCATTCACCAGGCGATTGGCGATCCGGAACGGATGAAGGAAGACCGTGTGACGAGGCGTCTCATTGTCGAAGGCAAAGGCCTGCGGATCCGAAGGCTCGGGAGACACGCCAATCTGGGTAAGCCCACCGGCAAAGGAGACAAAGGTCGCCGGGGACGTCCCTCCGCGGGTCGCGCCCGGATTGGTCGCACCATCGGGAGCGCGGTAGGCCGGTTGAAGTGGATTGGTAAACAGGGCGTGTTTGAAGTCGGTGGCAATCAGTTCCAGGTGCTGCTGCTCATGTTCAAGCCCAAGCACCGCGCGCCGGAGAATCTCGTCCTCATGCTCCTCAGGATCGCTTTCAAGCAGCGCGATCACCGCCGCGTCCACATGTCGGCGGTACGCCAGAATGGCATCGAGTGGAGGACGCGAAAAGGACGATCGCAGGTTTTTGGCGGGCATATCGCCAAGCGAGGTGTAGTAAGAGTTAAAGAGCCAGTGGAAGTCAGGATGGAAGGCCTTGTACCCCGCGGCAAAAGGCGTAAGGACGAAAGTCTCAAAAAACCACGAGCTGTGTGCCAGATGCCACTTTGCCGGGCTCGCCTCCGTGCAGGACTGCACCATCATGTCCTCGGGCGAGAGTGGCGCGGTAAAGGCAAGCGTAGCGGCACGAACTCCCAAAAAGCGAGCGAGCAGGGTAGAGGAGCCGCAGGATGGAAGAACAGGGGCGGTTTGCGTCGGCATGGGTGTCGTCCTTGTCGAATACCGGAGAGTTGGATGCTCGCAGCGTGGTCGGGGTTCGAAGGATTTGGGTTGTGTCCAGCTCAACAGCCCGCGCCGTGGCCGCAGGAGCGCGCCCTTTGAGGCCTCGGATGGAGTCTTTCCGCCGGACTACCCGTCTCTATCGACAGGCGGTCACTTGATGAACAGGACATTCTCCTTGGTTGTGCAACGCTCCGGAAAGGCCCTCCTTTGGCTTCTCGCGGCGATTGCACTGCCTGCGGCAGCTATGGCGCAGTTGGATGGCGGGGGTGAACCGGCGGTCGCCATGGGTGCCGGCCGAGGGGTGCAAGGAACAGTTACCGCCGTAACCGCGGACCACCTGACGTTGAAGACCGAGCACGGCGAAGTCTACCAGGTAGCCATCTCGCCGAACACGCGAGTGATGAAGAATCGGGCGCCGATCCGGCTGAACGAGGTGCATCCCGGCGACGGCATCGGGGCGATGGGCGAACTGGATGCGCCAAACAAAACGGTTCACGCCCTCTACCTCATGGTGGTGGATGCGGAGCAGATCAAGAAGGCCAGGGAAGCTCTGGGGAAGACCTGGATCAGCGGGACGGTCACAGCGATCAACGAAACCAGGATCACGGTTCTGCGGCCGGATCAGGTGAGCCAGGTCATTGCAGTCGACGAGGATACTTCCTTTCGGCGCGGCGGACGCAGCCTGCAGATGGCCATGGGCGGCAACGGCGGAGCGCAGGGTAGTGGACGCTCCGGTGCCGCTCCACAGGGCGCAGCCCAGGAAGCCGGAGAGAGCGTTACGCTGCTGGACGTCAAAATAGGCTCGGTGGTGGCCGGTCCTGGAACCCTGAAGAACGGCGTCTTCGTGCCCACGACTCTCGGCATCAGTGAAGCGTCTGCCCGCGGACGGAGACGCCAGGGTGGTGCCGCGGGCAGTTCCAATCCGGCTTCCGGGACGACAGGAGAGCCTAACTTCCAATGAACGCACGGTGGCGGTCGAAGCAGCGTCGACGGGGAAAGTACGCAGTCCTGGCGCTTTCGGGCACAGCTCTCTTAATTCCGGGATCTTTGCGAGCGCAGGGGGCCAACCCGGCTTCAACTCCCTCGCCGACCGAGGCTTCTCCACCCCAGGCGTCCGCACCGGCGGCGAGCGTGAACGCTGCCGGAGGCACAATCCACGGAACGGTGAGAGCTGGGACGGTTCCCTTGCCGGGAGTTGCGATCACGGCCACCAATACGTTGACGGGAAAGAAGTACGCAACCACTACCGACACCGATGGTGCGTACGCGATGACCATTCCGAGGACCGGTCGATACGTGGTGCGTGCGGAGTTTGCGGCCTTCGCTCCGGTAACGAACGAAGTCCGGATCACGGCGGAAGCTGCCAATCAGGTTGCAGAGTTCAAGCTGGAGCTTGCCTCCCGCGTGGCGCAGGCCGAGGCCGTGGCCAGCCAACGCATACGCACCCTGGGCGCACTCGGGCAGCGGTCGACCATTACGCTCGACATGCAGGGTGACGCAGCGGGCGTGGAAGCAGCCACGGCCGGAAGCGCGGGTGCGGGTGCGGCGGCCGGAGTCCCCTCGCTGGCCGGGATTGCCGGGGGCGATGCCAGCGCCTCAGCCGACTCGGTCACAGTCACCGGCGTCACCGGCAACACCAACGGCCTCGCCGGCTTCAGTGAAGATGAAATCCGCACTCGCATCCAGGATGCGCTGAACAATGCGCGGCAGCAAGGCGGCGCAACCAACGATCAGATCCAGGCAGTGGTCGGCATGCTTGGAGGGATGATGAGCGGATCGCCCCCAGGTGGGCCCGGCGGCGGTAGAGGCGGGGGAGGACGAGGAGGGCGCGGCGG
>CAXTQE010000191.1:0-5642 GCA_964246225.1 uncultured Acidobacteriaceae bacterium
TCTTCGACGAGCCCCAACGTGCAATCACCCCCGGCCAGGCTGCCATCTTCTATCAGGAAGAGGAGGTGGTCGGGGGTGGCTGGATCTTCTGATCGTGTTTCGCTTACAACGTGGAAAAGCTGTCTACCTCTTCGACTCCGCCGTTGACGTGCTGTGTCGACGGGTTCACCGGAGCGGGATCGGAGACGTACGGTGCGCGTTTGATTGGCTGCGACTTCTGCCGGGAACTGAAGAAGCTCGCGCTGACACCCTTGGCGCCGCTGACCACGTTGTTGAAGAAGCTCCTGGTTCCGTTGCTCGCCGAGCTTACCGAGTCCTTCGTGCCTTTGAGGATGCTGTCTACAGACTGCTTGGCACCATCGATGACCGAAGTGACTGCTTGCTTGGCGTTGTCGACCATGTCAGCGACGTCCCGCACCGGCTTGTTGACGGCCTCAGTGATCGATTCACCCATGCTTCTTGTTGAGTCGAGGGCATCGGTCATGAGCGTATTCACCCGCTCTACCTGTTCCCGCGTCTTCTGATTCACCAGCCGCACGGTCTCGTTCGCTTCCTGAACGGTGCCATTGATCGAGGTGATCGTGGGAGAGAACTCCTGCACCTTGTCCTTGGCGACGCCGGCGATCGACTCGACGTGGCCCGTGATCTCGGCCACCTTGGTGGTGATCTGCTTGATCTGAGGAGTGAGATCCGTGACTAGGCCCTGGGTCTTGCCGACGATGCCGTGGACGGTGGTGGTGATCTGCTTGATCTCCGGCGTCAGATCGACGACCAGTGTCTGCGCTTTCTCGACCAGGCCCTGGCCCTTGTCGATCAGTGGCGTTGCCTTCGCCATAACCTGAGCTTTTACTGCCTTTACTTCAGCCGAAACCTTGTTGGCGATGATGAGGCCCGCAACGGCCACGCCCAGCACAAAGAGCGCCAGGATCAGCAGCGAGAACGCGGCAATGCCGACAAAGATGGTGAGCGTATGCAGGTCGCTCCCCGGAGCGGCATCTGCCGATTGCCACAGACTGGCATTCACCAACGTGCCGCGCACAGCTTCGGAGGAAGCATTCACTAAAACCGATACGATCATCTCGACTCCATCTCTTTTCTCGTTGTTCTACGGATGCAAAAAGGGTGAGCCTCCGAGCTTGCTCGATCGACTCACCCCGTACGATCCACTTTTCTCTGCAGACGTTGGCCGTGCAATGCACAGCGGTCTGTCAGTTACATGGTCGGCTCTGGCTTGCTCGTGTAAGCATCCTTGCCGGCATCGACTGCGGCCGCTACACGATCCTGCTGGTCCTGCACCAGGTTCTTGCCCTTCTCGACATACTGCGTCCATTGTGTACGACTCTGATCGTAGAGATCCTTACCCTTGTCGACGTATTCGCTGGCCGCCTGCTTACCCTGCTCAACGTAATCGTTGGCCTTATCGGCACCCTGCTGCGCTAGTACTGTTGCCTTGTCTTTTGCATCCAGAGCGCTGCTGACCAGGTCTTCCCGGGTTTCGCGACCCGCCTTCGGAGCATACAAGACGCCGACCAGGGCACCAAGTCCAAGCCCTGTAAGAAACCAACCTAATCCACCCATGCCGTTATCGTCCGCCATTGTCTTCTCCTGTTTCGAACCTGGTATTGAATTTAGACGTGCTTTCGGGACCCTAAGCATGCTGGAGAAATCCGCCCATCTAAATTCAGGACGGTATGCCTCGAAAGTTGCAGGCTCTCCATCTACTTGTTTCGCATAAGACGTTCCTACATGGAGATGCCTCGAGTCTAAATCGGGTTGCGCGTTGCGCAAGAATGCCATCCTATAATCAGTCCTGCCAAGGTTTACGGAAGGCGCTCGCCGTCAGGAGACGAAGTCGGGGTGGTGAGTTCTGTTTGCAAGCGCGAAAGGGTTGATATGACGGGGAGCAGGAATTGCGCTGAAACGAGGTCCGCAGCCGGAGCAGGTTCTTCTTCTGCGAAGGTACTAGCTGCATTGGTTCTGCTTTGCGTGGCCGGATGCAAGTCGAAACCGGCGGTGGTCGACGATGCCGCTCTGACGACGACGATCCAGAGCCAGCTTACGGCGGATAACTCGATCAACGGGCAGCCAGTGCAGGTGGCAGTTTCGGGAGGGATCGCAACGCTTTCGGGAAGCGTGCAGAACGACGCGCAGCGCACGATTGCGGCACGCGACGCGGCTGGCGTGGCCGGAGTCAAGGAGGTGGTCGACAACATTGCGATCAACACTCCCGCTCCTGCAAGCGCGGCTGTGACTATGCCTCCATCGGCCCCGATGAGCGCCCCTTCCCGCAAGACCGAGGCGAAGGTAAGGTCGCAGTACCAGCAGCCGCAAAACGACGCGCAGACCCATGAGCCGGCTCCGGTGGAGCGCGTCTCTCCCGCACAGCAGGCCTATGTGCCGCCTCCGGTACAGCAGGCTCCGCCTCCTCCTCCTGCGCCGACGTTCAAGACTGTTACCGTGGCAGCCGGTGAGTCGATCCCGGTCCGCATGACACAGACGCTCGACAGCGCGAGCACCCAGCAGGGCGACTCATTTTCCGGGGTGGTGTCCTCCGATGTTCTGGTGGATGGGCTGGTAGCGATCCCGGCGGGAAGCGCCGTCGCCGGGCACGTCGATGACGTAAAAGATGCGGCGCACTTCAAGGGCTCGGCATCGCTCACCTTGTCGCTTGCGAGCATCACCCGGCGCGGCGAACATATCTCGCTCACTACTGATCCGTACACGGTTCAGGGGAAGGGGCGCGGATCGAACACGGCTGAAAAGGTAGGCGGCGGCGCAGCGGTGGGCGCGATCCTGGGCGGCATCTTCGGCGGCGGCAAGGGCGCGGCCATCGGGGCAGCGGCCGGTGGAGGAACGGGAGCGGGCGTCAACGCGGTAAGCCGCGGACAGCAGGTGCAGGTCGCGTCCGAGACCGTAGTGCGCTTCAGGCTGCAGACGCCGGTGACGGTGCGGGTGCGGACGGACGGTGGCGATCGCCGGGATCGGGGAAATCCTTCTGCGCTGCAGCCGGGGACCGACCATCCGTAGACAAGGGAAGAAGAGAAGGGAATAGAAGGACGTGCGTCTCGTAAGGTAGACTCAGGACGAATCAGGCGGGGTGCCTTTCGGCCTGCCATCCTCCACGGGGCACCTTCGTGACAACGCCGTCTCAAGCCGCTGCTTACCTTACGTTTACGCTGCATGCTCATCTGCCGTATGTGGTCAATCACGGGACGTGGCCGCACGGAATGGAGTGGCTGCACGAAGCTGCCGCCGAGACCTACCTGCCGCTGCTTCGAGTTCTGGGGCGTTTGGAGCGTGATGGCATCGGGCTCCACTGCAATCTGAACCTGTCGCCCATCCTGATGGAGCAGCTGACCCATCCGGTTTTCATAGTCGAGTTCCCGAACTACCTGACCCGCAAAATCGTTGCCGCGCGCGAGGACGAGGCGTTTTTCACGCAATCCGGCGAGACGCACTACGCGGAGACGGCTCGCTTCTGGCAGCGCTTTTTCACGGAGACGCTCGATCACTTCCAGGCGCTCGGCGGCAACCTCGTCAGCGGCTTCAAGCACTTTCACCAGGCCGGGCTGATCGAGATCATCACCTGCAGCGCCACCCATGGCTACATGCCTTTGCTGGGCACCGATGAAAGCGTGCGCGCGCAGGTGCGGGTGGCGGTCGCGACGTACGTGCGCCATCTCGGCGAGCGCCCCAAGGGCATCTGGTCGCCGGAGTGCGGCTATCGGCCGGCCGGGGAGTGGAGCTATCCGGTAGGCAACGCGGACGGCTCGGATGCGGCGCCGGCGTTTGAGCGCATCGGGTTGGAGCAGGCGCTCGCGGAGTCCAGCCTGGACTACTTCTTTGTCGACACGCACCTGGTCGAAGAGTCCGGAAGAACGCAATCCCCGTATGAGCTGCGCGACGGAGAGACGCGCGACGAGGTATCTGCGGGAGACGCTCGCCTGCTCTACCGTCCGCACTTTGTGGATGGGCCGTATGACAAACGCTCGGCCGTGACGGTCTTTCCACGCGATCCGCGAACCGGGCTGCAGGTCTGGTCCGGGGAGCGCGGCTACCCGGGGGATGGATGCTACCTGGACTTCCATAAAAAACGGTGGCCGGGGGGGCACCGGTACTGGCGGGTAACGGGCCAGAAGGTGGCGATGGAGCAGAAGGAACCCTACGCGCCGCAGGAAGCGGAGGCGCGCGCGAAGGAGCATGCGGGCCACTTCGTGCACCTGGTGTATGAGGCGCTCAAGGGAGGATTCGGCGAGGCAGTCCCACAGATCCTGTGCGCGCCGTTCGATGCGGAGCTGTTTGGGCACTGGTGGTTCGAAGGGCCGGTTTGGCTGGAGCAGGTGGCGCGGACCCTGCATGACTACCCGATGGGCCTTGAGCTGACCTCGTGCTCAAACTACCTGGAACAGTTTCCGCGCGAGGGCTTTCTCTCTTTGCCGGAAGGGTCGTGGGGCGCGGAAGGCAATCACCAGGTGTGGCTGAACCAAGAGACCTCGTGGACGTACACGCATATCTATCCGGCGGAGCTGTATGTGCGCGAGGTTGCGACCGAGGGCGCGTGGCGCGCGTCGGCGCTTGGCACAAGGATTGTGCAGCAGATGTGCCGCGAGCTGCTGCTGCTGGAGTCGTCCGACTGGCAGTTCCTGATTACGACCGGAGCCGCGCGGGACTACGCGGAGCTTCGGTTTCTTACGCATAACGAGCAGTTTCTGGAACTCAAGGCGACCTGGCAGGCGTTTGCTCAGAGTGGGGTGCTGAGTGAGCAGCAGAACGCCCGGCTGGCGGCTATCGAGCTGCGGGACGGAGTCTTTCCGGATCTGGACCCCGGCTTCTGGGCTGCGGGAGCCAAGGACGAACGGCTGTAGCGGGAATAGCGTCCAATGGGGCAGGCAAGGGGAGCTCCAGGTTGGATGTAGTGCAGCGCAGCGTTCCACGAGACGGGGAAGGTGGTCCGGCCGCCGGAGTGAGCGGGCGGATTGGGCTTGAGAGAGCCTTCGACAGAAGTGCGTTCGCCTGGCTCGCGCGCGGGCTGGTGGGGTGGCATCTGCTGTCGCTCGATGCGCCAACGGTGGCCGCGGTTTGGACATGGTTTGTGGCGCGTTGCGCAGGGGTGGCGCTGCCCGGGACGGTGACGGCGGCGATGTTTGTTGCGGTGTGGCTGCTGTATGCGGCGGACCGGCTGCTCGATGGCCGAGGTGAGGGACGAGAGGGCGAGCTCGAGGAGAGGCACCGGTTCCATCGTGCGCATCGCCGGTGGTTCAGGGCGGCAATGGGGCTGGCGGTGGTGGCCTTGGTTCCGCTGGTGGCGGAGATGGCGAGAGAGCGAATGAGCGCCTTTTGGCCGTTTGTGGGGCTGGGAGCCGCGCTGGTGGCGTGGTTTGGGGTCATTCACCTGGCTCGTCCACTGGGCTCGCTGCGCGGCGCAAAGGAGCTTGCTCCGGGACTGTTTTTCGGGGCGGCGGTCTTTCTGCCGACGCTGGCGCGGGCTCCGGAGTTGCGCCCCTGGCTGGACGTTGCGGCGGTGGCGTTTGGGTTGGTGTGCTGGCTGAACTGCCGGTGGATCGATCGCTGGGAGCATGCGGGCGTGGGCGCGGGCACGCCTTTGCTGGTGGCAGCGTTGGCGGTGGTCTCCGGCGGGTTGG
>CAXTQE010000191.1:5652-5941 GCA_964246225.1 uncultured Acidobacteriaceae bacterium
GGAGCCGATGACGCCGGTGCTGCTGGCGGTGAGCCTGGCTGCGGCGGGGTTGCTGGCGCTTGATCGCGCGCGGGAGCGGCTGGAGCGAACGACGCTGCGGGCAGCGGCGGACCTGGTGCTGTTGACGCCGCTGCTCGTGCTTGCCTGGGTGAAGTGATGGGCGCGGGGCGGCAGGGAGTACGGCAGGGAGCTCCGAACTTCAATGGCATTGCGCGGCTCTATCGGTGGATGGAGTACGGGACGCTGGGGCCGCTGCTGGAGCGGACGCGCAACTACTTTTTGCCCAGGC
>CAXTQE010000192.1:0-5847 GCA_964246225.1 uncultured Acidobacteriaceae bacterium
GTGCGGAGTCTGTGGGGCAGAAGTGGTTCGCGCGGTCTAGATACTCGACCGTGAGTGCGTCCGCATAAGGGAGCTTGGCCCTTTGCTTCGAAGTGATGGCTCCAAGAAACAATTTCATATGCATTCCTTTACGGTTTTACACAGCGATGCCGGAGATGTCTCCGGTTTTCCATATGCAACCATTTCACATCAGTCGAAAGCACGGTTTTACCTCTGTTCCAGCTTTTCCTGTTTGGCCTCTGAATTGCTTGAGTGGATTCCAAGCAATTTACTTAGGTATGCCGGGAACTGTCTGGCGTGAATAACCTGTGAGTCTGCGTTGAGTTGTGCGTAGACGCAGGTAATAGGTAATGGAAGGCCTCAGCATATCTGTGATCCGTCTCGCCGAGGTTGCTGATAAGAACTAGATAATGCCAAATCGTTGAAGTTCCCAATCTAGGAGTTTAAGTCGATGGGTTTTAGAAGCTTTATGCTGTCCTCTGTACCTGCTGTAGTTCTAGCCGCGAGTACCGGTGCCTTGCTTGCTCAAAGCCAAAATGGCTCAGTCAGCGGCGTCATTACAGACGCTTCCGGTGCTGTGATTCCGAATGCAAGCGTAACCGTGATCAACGTCGCCACCGATGCTCGACGTGTAGCCACGACCACCGGTGCTGGGGACTATGACGTGCAGGGCTTGCCACCCCAAGACTACAAAATCATTGTCACTGCACCTGGATTCGGCACCACGACCACGGCAGTTTTTAATATTTCGGTGGGTTCCGCGAACACCGTGAACGCCAAGCTTTCCGTGCAGGCGAACGATGTTTCAGTAGATGTGGCAGCAAACTCGCTGGCTGGCATCAATCTGGAAAATGCCGAGAATTCACAAGTTGTCAACACGACTCAGATTCTGGAACTGCCAACACAATCCCGTAATCCTTATGATTTTGTTGCACTCTCCGGCAGCGTTTCCGCGGACCCAAGCGCGACGAGCCGAGGGGTTGGCGTCAACATTGGGGGTGCTCGTTCAGCTTCAACTGAGATCCTGCTGGACGGTATAGAAAATACCTACCTCTTTAGCGTGAGTATCGCGACAACGGTTCCTGTTGATTCAGTGCAGGAATACCGAGTAATCACATCGAATTATGGTCCGGAGTATGGGCGTGCTTCGGGTGGCGTGGTCAACGTAATCACAAAGGGCGGGACGAACGCCTATCACGGTACAGCGTACGAGTTCTATAGACCTTCCACTTTTGTATCGAATAGCTACTATAACAACGCAAATGATATCCCGCAGCATCGTTTTGACCGCCATAACTTTGGTTTTTCGGTGGGTGGTCCTCTAAAGCGAGACAAGCTCTTTTTCTTCAACAACACGGAGTGGCTTCGGGTCAGGTCAAGCAACGTGACCCAGTTCTACATCCCAACGTCACAGTTTGTTGCTGCCGCAAACGCCAACACGCAGGCTTTCTTCAGTAAGTTCGGCACGGTCTCGGGCGTACCCACCGGTAAGATCCTAACTTTGGGTCAGATTGGAGGTGCACCGGGTTTTGTCAGTCAGGCGTTCGCCAGTGACCGTACAGCCTTGGAGGCCTCCCAGCCAGCCGTCTTCAGCGACGCCTTTCCAGTTTTGCAGCAAGTCAATGTCACTGTTCCGGCCGATGCGGGCGGAGGTGTGCCTCAAAACGCGTATAACGTCGACGCGCGCGTTGACTTCAATCTAAGTCAGCATGTTCAGATGTACGGCCGCTACGTTCTTTATAACCAGGTGACACCGGTTGGTGTTGGAAATGTGAGTCCATACGCCGGATACAGCACGAACACCAGCTTCAAAGCACAAAATCTTGTCTACGGGATTACCGAAACCTTTACGAATCATTTTACGGGGCAGTTGCAGCTTGGTTTACTGAGGGTAAATAGCAACAACCCTTTGGGAGCGAATCCGGCGGGTCCCACGTTGTTTGTTAACTCCGGTGCCGCTCCACTGATCGCGAACAACGCCTTTGTTTTTCCCGGGTATAGTGAGACCAACGCGGGTAATGGACTTCCATCGGGGGGGCCGCAGAATAATATAGTTGTTAGTCCAGTCTTCACGCTTGTAAAAGGACGTCATTCGCTTACTTTCGGCGGTCAATACACGTATATCCGTGATAATCACACGTTTGCCATTTACGAGAACGCACAGGAATCTCTGGTGTCTTCCGGCACCTCCGGCGCTCTAACGAATTTTATTGCAGGCAATGCGAACTACTTTCAAGCGAATCTTAATCCTCAGGGCAAATTTCCTTGCACCAAGAGCTTGACTACCGGAGCCACTCCTGGAGTAGCTGGTATGGGTGGAATCCCAGCGTTCGATCCAACTTGTACTATCACCAGCCCGGTCAGCCAGCCTAATTTCAGCCGCTCCAACCGATATGATGAGGGAGCCGGTTTTTTTAACGACTCCTGGAAGACCTCCCCTCGTCTGACGATCAATGCGGGCCTGCGCTACGAGCTATATGGGACACAGCACAATAAGAACTCAGCTTTAGATTCCAACTTCTACTTTGGGACAAGTGGAACGCTTCAGGACCGGATTCGTGCTGGCAAGATCCTGCAGGTAAACGCGGCTGCCCCCGCCGGGGTGCAGAACCCTGGAGGTAAGCTCTGGAACACAAATTATAAGCAGTTCGCTCCACGAGTGTCGTTTGCTTATGATCTCAGTGGAAATGGCAGAACAAGTCTTCGTGGCGGCTACGGAATTAGCTACGAGCGTAATTTTGGAAATGTGACATACAACGTTGCCTTGAATCCGCCTGCCCAGCTTGCCATCAGTTTTACCAACAATGACGTGGGTGCTCCCATCCCGATCAGTACAGGACTGCTGGGCAGTTTCTCAGGGGGTAGCGGCGTGCAGAAAGCTATTCCGCCCGGAACGGTTCGCGCTGTCGACCCGCGGATCAAGCCAGCTTACAACCAGTTTTACTCGCTGGGTCTTGAGCATCAGCTTGCCAGGAGTATAGCCATAGGCGCTGCCTACACGGGCGAACGTGGTATCCACAACTATTCGATCGCTAACTACAATCGTAGCTACTATGGCCAGGAGTACGAGAACGACGCTTCTCTTTATACTGCGGCCCTCGGTTCACCTGCCAGCCTTATCGACAGTAATCGTCTGAATCCGCAATATACCTCAATCAATGTTCGAGGAGCCGACGGAGACAGCTACTATAACGGTGTAAATACATATGTGAGAGCAAGCAACCTCTTCAACAGAGGCCTGACGCTTACCACGAACTATACCTTTTCCCATTCGACGGACAACACAAGCTCCACCTTTACTGACGGTGCGGCGAATGCTGACGTAGGTGGAGTAGCGTACTTTGATCCTTACAACCACGCTTTGGACCACGGAAACTCTGACTTTGACGTCCGGCATAGGGTTTCTGTCGGGTTGATTTATCAAATACCGGACTTTGGAACGAAGGGTTTCACTCGATCTGCTGTTGGCGGATGGGAGTTAGGCTCCATCTTTCAGGCATCCACAGGTACTCCTTTCAGCGAATACAATTGCTCTCTTCCCGCCATTACCGCTTGCTCGCGCGCGTTCTTTAATCAGCCGCCAAGCTTTCAAAAAACAGGAGATTCGATTCCTACGGGGTCTCCGGACAACTTTGCCTATATTAACTTTCCAAGCGCCTATCTGGCTGATGGAAAAAGTCTCAATACAGCAGCCTATAAACCCTACCTAGACCCTAAGACAAACTTTGCGAGTTCGGTGTACCTCAATGGTGTCAAGACTGCAACCAAGGGAGCATCGGATCTACCGACTGCGGTTAGCGGCATGGACGCTTTTCCGGGAATGTCGGCTCGCAATGCCTTTCGTGGACCAGGTTCGTTCTCCTTCAATGCGGACTTGAATAAAAGCATTAAGTTCAGTGACCGATATAGCTTGCAACTGCGTCTTGAGGCTTACAACGTCCTGAACCATGCAAACAGTTATCTCAACCTGAGCGGGGCCAACGATGTCTCGCTTACACCTTATGTGAGTATCTACAAGAACGGGGCTCCCGTGACTGCAACGGGGCAAGTCAATGGTTCAAATCGTCAGCTTCAACTAGCCGGGAAATTCATTTTCTAAATGTTTTCCTTGTGTGTGGAGGGTGCTATCAGGCACCCTCCACACATGTTTCAGTAACTTAGCTCATTCCTTGATGAGAGCTAAGACTTCTCCGATTGTGTCGCTGACTTCACCTTGATGAGGTTCCGCTTTTTGGCGGGGCTTTTGATCGAGAGCTTTATGGGAGCAGCTTCTGCGGCAGGTTTGCTCTTTGTCAGTTTCTTTGTCGTTCGGGTACGTGTGGAGGCAATCAGGCTTTTCAGCTCTGCGTTGAGTTCTGCGACGCTGATGGTGGTGGCGGATTTCTTGAGGCGCTCGAGGCCGTAGAAGGCTCGCTTTTCGGGTGAGAAGACGTGCACGATGAAGTCCACGTAGTCCATCAGGATCCACTCGCCCTGGCGACGGCCTTCGACCGATGTGGGGTATGTGCCGAAGTCGCGCTTGAGGCGGATCTCGATTTCGTCGGTGATCGCTACGTTCTGGCGGTCGTTGGTGCCGTTGCAGATGAGGAAGTAGTCGGTTAGGCCGCTCTCTGTGGGATCGAGCGCGAGAATGCGGATGTCTTCGGCTTTCTTGTCTTCGCAGGCTGCCGCGGCGGCGAGCAGCAGAGGATAGGTTTCCTTTGAGGGCATGGGGCTCCTAGCACTTATGGTAGCGCGGATAGAGGCGCTCTGGACTTATGTGCGGTAAAGGCCTTGCTGCTCGATGTAAGCCGACACCGGCGGTGGCAAGAGATCCGTGCAGGGATCGCCGCTCCGCAGGCGCTCGCGCAGGCCGGTGGCGGCTACGTCCTCGTGTACGGAATCGAGCAGGTGAATGCGGCTGCGCTGCTGCACGTCGAGCGGCAGGCCTTCGGGCTCGACCAGGGGGAAGCCGGGGCGGCTGACCACGATCCACTCGGCGAGCTCGAGCATGCGGAGGGGCTCGCGCCAGCGGCCGAGGGTGAGGAAGCTGTCGGCTCCGGCGAGATTGAAGCGTTGGGCGTCGGGGAAGAGGCTTTGCAGCTGGGCGAGGGTGTCGACCGTGTAGTTGGGGCGGCCATCGGCGTGCGGGGCGTCGAGCTCGGAGATGGCGAAGCGGGAGTCTTCCGCGCAGGCGAGCGCTACCATGGCGAGCCGTTGCTGGTACGAGGCTCCGGTTGAGCTCTTTTTGAGCGGCTGACGGCCTGCCGGGGCGAAGAAGACGAGATCGAGCGCGAAGCTGGAGGCGGCGGCACGGGCGAGCGCCATGTGTCCACGATGGGGCGGGTCAAACGAGCCGCCGAACAGAGCTACACGCATGCTGCACCATGTCCTTGCGCGCGACGATCCTCGGAGGCACGTTTACGGGATGCGGAAGACGAGCCCGCTCGAGAAGTTGAGGAGAGTCGCACTGGGGATGGTCGGGCTTCCGCTGCTGCCGCCGATGGTTTGGCTGCTGGCGGTAGTGAGGGCTCCGTAACCGACTTCGATGACCCGGAAATCGACATGGTGGCCGAGCGCATAGTCGACTCCGGCGAAGATGCCGTACTCCGCTTTGGTGACGTGGATTGTCGTCTCTGGTGCCCTTGAGGTTCCGGCTCCGACGAACGGCTCGACGTAGGGGCGGAGGCGTTCCGGGGCGGGGCGGGAGAGGCGCAGGCCGACGAGGAAGCTATTCAGGCCTGCGTTGTTTCCGTGCAGGATGGAGTCGCGCACATCGGCGCCGATGGCGAATTTGTCACTGCGCTTCCCGTGGTAGTAGCCGCCGAGGTTGACTCCCCAGAAGAGGCGGGAGGTGACGTTTTGGCC
>CAXTQE010000193.1:0-5716 GCA_964246225.1 uncultured Acidobacteriaceae bacterium
CTCCTCGCGCACCCGCCGCGTCAGGCTGCGCAGCTTCCGCCCCGTACTCTTCAACCGCCCGCCACCTGCGCTATGATCGCTCTCAACAGGCCTCCCACGGACGCGGCGGCCCGTGCACGGCAGAAACCACACCCGCCGCATTCACCGTGATTCTAGCCGTAGCCGAGGACTTTCATGCTGGCGTTCCTCGATTTTCCCCCGCACGTCCAGCTTCTGCTCCTTGCCTCCCGGCTCCACCCCACCCCAGACGAGCTCAAGGCCATCCAGACCCTCGTCGCCGGGCCAATCGACTGGCCGCGATTCCTCACCCTCTCGGACCACCACCGCCTCACCCCCTTGGTCTTTGAAGCTCTCGGCCCCCTCCACCTTCCCATCCACGCCGAGCTCCAAGCCCGCGCCACCGCCAACGCCTTCGAGGCCCTCCGCGCCACCCACGAAGCCCGCCGCATCGCCGCCGCCTTCACCTCTGCCGGGCTCGGCGATCTCGCCGTTCTCAAGGGCGTCCCGCTCTCTCAACTGCTCTTCGCCAACCCAAACGTCCGTCACGTCGGCGACCTCGACCTGCTCACCTCCCCGCATCGCCTGGCGGAACAGATCGCCCTCCTCGCCCAACTCGGCTACCGGCGCACCAATCCTGCCAGCTCCCTCACTCCGCGCCGCCTCGCCTCCTATATCTCATTCTGGAAGGACTTCACCTTCACCAACCCCGACTCCGGATTCGAGCTCGACCTCCACTGGCGTCTCTTCAATAACCGCTTCCATCCCGCCAACCGCGTCCTCGCCGACGCCCGCTGGACGACCGTCCCCGTCTTCGGCAGTCCCATGCGTACGCTCTCCCCTCCCGACCAGCTTCTTTATCTCGCCGCGCACGGAACCCTCGACGCCTGGACGTACCTCAAGACCCTGGCCGACCTTGCCGCCTCCCTCCGCACCCTGTCCGCCGCCGATCTCGACCACGCCCTCATCCGCGCGCAAGGCCTCGGCCTCCTTCCGCAGGTTTCAGGCGCCGTCCACCTCGCCAACGACTGGATGAACACCCGCATCGCCCATCCGCTGCTCCTGCCAGATTTCGCGCCCTCCGTCAGCCGCGTCCGCCGCCGCACCGCCGCCATGCTTCTCCGGCAGAACTTCCTCCCGCAACGCAGCTTCCCCAGCCCCGCCCAGTGGCTTCTACTTGAACTCCACCTCGTGCCCGGCCTCCGCTCCATCGTCGAAGTCGCCCGCCGCTTCTTCTGGCGTCCCCGCGTTTGGTCCAAGGTGGATCTTCCCGACCGCCTCTTTTGGCTTTACCCTCTGCTCGCGCTTCTTTTGCCCCCACGCGCTCACTCTGTGGAAGATTGACCACCTTCCGCGACACGGACCTCATCTCATCCGCATCGCCGTTGGTGAGGTGGACCCTATGACCATGCAGCAGTTCCAGGCTTCCCTCGCCGAGCAAGCTCCCGCGCCCCAGCTTTCCGCCCCGCTGCGCGCCCTTTGGTGGGATGCCCGAGGCGACTGGGCCCAGGCTCACACCCAGGTCGACGACCTCGACACCCCGCAGGCCATGGCCGTCCACGCATATCTGCATCGGCGCGAGGGCGACCTCGCCAACGCGAACTACTGGTACCGCCGCGCCGGAACCCCGACCCGCCGCGACTCCATAGAGGCCGAATGGACCGGCCTGGTGGAACAGTTACTCACGGGAACGCAGCGCTAGCAACCTAGCTCTCGTTGTAGAGCGGGTAGTCCCTTGTTGTCCCTCCCGAAGGGAATGTGCGTACACGCCTCCTCACTGGTCCCCGTGCCTCTCGATCCGGCCTGTTTCTGTACGCACGGTCCGCTGCCTCGCATCCTATAAGCGCGCATGCTGATGAAGAAAATGGTTTATACCCTGTTCTGCCTGGCGCTGGCCGGAGCCGCGACCGCCGGTGAACCGGGTCTCGCGACGATTCCAACGGTCCACGCCGCGGCGCTCAACGGCGATGCCGTGGATCTGCCGGCTTCGCTCAGGGGAAGATCCGCCGTGCTGGTAGTAGGCTTCTCGCAAGGGTCGCGCGGCGAGGTCACTGCCTGGGGCAAGCGGCTCGCCGATGACTTCCAGAACTCCGCCACGGTGCGCTATTACGAAGTGTCCATGCTCGGGAGCGTTCCGAAGTTCCTACGCGGCTTTGTGCTGCGAAAGATCGCAGCGGACGTGCCGGACAGCGCCAAGTCACACTTTCTCTCGATCGACGAGCATGAGGCAGAGTGGCGGTCGGTCGCAGGGTTTCAGAAAGCGAACGACGCCTACGTCCTGGTGGTGGACGGTAGAGGCCAGGTGTGCTGGAGGGTCGAGGGACCAGCCACTGACGCGACGTTTCGACAGGTCAGGCAACACCTCGAAGCGATTCGCCAGGGCTACTAGACCCTCGTCCGCGGACACAAATAACGAAGCGCAAACCGCGCGAAGCATGCGCCGGTCACCAGCCGCGGGTTCCCGGAGCTCCTTTGAAGGGTCCGCGAAGATCCGCCGTAATCCAGCCGCCGTAGAAGTCGCCCGGCTGGGGAACGACCCGCTCGTCATCGACCCAGCACTCGTCCACGCGGCTGGCGTAAAAGGCGAGATGGCCGGCCAGCGCGGCGTAGGCGCCGGTAGGGTGCTCGTAGCTCCAGGCAACATCCGCGACAAGGCCGAGATGCCAGTAGGTCGCGACCCCCTTGAACTCGCAAAAGCTGCCGCGCGAGGCAGAGCGCTCCAGCAAGTCCATGCGGACCTGCGTCGGAGGCAGGTAGTAGACGGGAGGATGGCTGGTCTCGAGGATGCGCAAAGCCTGGACGGTGTCGGCAAGCGTATGGCCGGCATGGACGATGCGAATGCGCCGCGAGGTGGGTTCGAGGCGCGGCGGCCGGGGATAGTCCCAGACGGACTCGGTGGGGCGGCTGTTCATTGGGTCAAAGGCTCCATGCGTGTGTCTGAAAGTGGGACGGTAAACTCGGCGGACGGACAGTCGAGCTTTGGAGGCGGTGTGCACGCGAGTGAAAAACAGCTGAACGAAATCAACCGGCTAGGGGACATGCTGCACTTCCCGGCCGCGGTAAACGCCGGGGCAACGGCCAACGTGCTGCTGACGGTGGCGTTGACCTGGTGGGTGGAGGCGCGCTACCCGCTCCTGCCCGGAGTGTGGGTGGCGCTGGTGCTGCTGGTAAACCTGATGCCGGTCGTGGTGCTGCGGATGGGCATGGGGCCCGGAACGGTGTATCCGAAGCTGGGGCAGATGGATTTTGTTCGCGACCAGCACAAGTTCTCCGACTGGGTCTACGTGGGAGCTTCGGCCAACATGGCATTCTGGATTCTGCTGACGTGGACGGTGGCAGCGCTGCGGCACACGTCCGGGGTGCTGGTTGCGGTCGAGCTGACTGCGTTTGTGGCAACGTTCTCCCCTGTGCTGTTTCGCGGGCTGCTGCAGCCCGGTAAGCTTTAGGCGATGCTACCCTTTTAGGAGGCAGAACGCGGAGCGAGCAGCGATGGCAGACCTGGTGGAAGAGATCAAGCAAGAGCTTCGGGCGTTGCGGCAGACCGCGCTCAACACGGTCCATCGGACGCACAGGGCGAAGATGGTCGACTTCGGCGGCTGGGATATGCCAGTCGAGTATGGCGGGTTGATTCGCGAGCACATGGCCGTCCGCACGGGCGTGGGCCTCTTCGACGTAAGCCACATGGGCGACATTCAGCTGCGCGGGCCGGGCTCGCTGGCAGCGATCCAGCGACTGCTGATGAACGATGCCTCGAAGCTCGAGGTCGGCCAGGCGCACTACTCGGCCATGCTCTATGAGGACGGCACCTTTGTCGACGACGTGGTGCTGCACAAGCTGAGTGAAAACGACTTCCTGATCGTCATCAACGCCGGCACGCGCGAGAAGGATGTGCAGTGGGTGCGCCGGCAGATCGGCGCCATGCCCGGCGTGCACATCAACGATTTTTCGGACTACTACACGCAGCTGGCCATCCAGGGACCGAAGGCGGAAGCAACGCTGCAGAAGCTCACCTCGACCAACCTCAGCGAGATCAAAAACTACTGGTTCAAGTGGGGACAGGTGTGTGGATGCCACAACGTGATGATCGCGCGAACAGGCTACACGGGCGAGGATGGATTCGAGATTTACATTCCGTCCGATGAGCCGACCAGCAGCCGGGTGTGGGGCGAGGTGCTGGCCGCGGGCGAAGAATTTGGCATCGTGCCGTGCGGGCTGGGCTCGCGCAACACGCTCAGGCTGGAGTCGGCGATGGCGCTCTACGGGCATGAAATTTCAGACAAGATCAACGTGTTTGAGGCCGGGTTGGGACGGTATTGCAAGCTCGACAAAGGCACAGAGTTTGTAGGGAGCGCGGCGCTGCGGCAGATCGAGGCCGAAGGCGGACCGAAGCGGAAGCTGGTAGGGCTGGAGATGGTCGAGCGCGGGATCGGGCGCGACGGCTACACCGTATGCACAGCGGAGGGCGAACGCATCGGAGAGATCACAAGTGGCTCGCCAGCGCCGTTTCTGAAGAAAAATATTGCGCTCGCGTATGTGCCGGTCGCGTTCGCGGCGGTCGATTCGGAGCTGGCGGTGGAGATTCGTGGTGCCCTCGTGAAAGCGAAGGTGGTTCCTACACCGTTCTACAAGAAGCCGAAGAAGACGCTCGTTTCTTAGGTTTTGTTTGCGTGGCTTGCAGCATAGACTTGATGAGGAGAAGCACATGGCCTACCCGGCTGGATATAAGTACACGAAGACCCATGAGTGGGTGAGCGTTGAAGGCTCGACCGGCTCAGTCGGTATCACGGACTACGCACAAAGCTCGCTGGGGGACATCGTCTTCGTTGAGCTGCCGAAGGTGGGCGACCAGTTGCAGGCTGGCAAGAACTTCGGCTCGGTCGAAAGTGTGAAGGCGGTCAGCGATCTGTACGCTCCGGTATCGGGGAAGGTGACCGAAATCAACCAGACGCTAAACGGTGCGCCGGAGACCATCAACGCCGACGCAAATGCGACGTGGCTTTACAAGTTTGAGGTGGCCGATGCGGGGGAGTTGACGTCGCTCGAGACGCTTCTCGACGCGGCGGCTTACGAGACATTTGTAAGTGAAGAGACAGGACATTAGAACAGCCATGCAGACAGTGGATATTCTCAGGATCGCCTTACCGGTGCTCGCTGTGCTGTTCGGCATCTTCTGGAGCCAGGCGTCCGAGATCAAGTGGCTCGGGGAACGTCTTTGGACTTCAGAGATCGCGTTGCGGGCAGAGATCGTAAGTCTGCGAAGTGAACTGCACACGCTCCGCATGTCAGCATACGACCATGATTTGGCGTCGCGTATCAGACGCTAAGAGAGAGATACATCTATGCGCTATTTGCCGAAGAGCCCTTCCGATCGCCAGGAGATGTTAGCCGAAATCGGCGTTCGGACGATCGACGATTTATTCACCTCGATCCCCGCCGAGTACCGCCTGACGCGCGATCTCGATGTGCCCCGGCAGCACGGCGAGTCGGAGATCATCGATCGCTTCCGCAGCTACGCGGACGCAAATGCCAACGGCTATGCGAGCTTCTTAGGTGCCGGTGTGTACAAGCACTACAAGCCGGTAATCATCGACTCGCTGGTGCAGCGCGGCGAGTTCTTGACGAGCTACACACCGTACCAGCCGGAGATCTCCCAGGGCACGCTGCAGGCGATGTTTGAGTTCCAGACCATGATCTGCGAGCTGACGGGCATGGAGATTGC
>CAXTQE010000194.1:0-5657 GCA_964246225.1 uncultured Acidobacteriaceae bacterium
CCAACGGTCGCTTCACCGCTCCCGCCTCCCAGTGCCCCACCATCGACGCCTCCTGGGAAGACCCCGAAGGAGTTCCCATCAGCGCATTCCTCTTCGGCGGCAGACGGCCCACCACCATGCCGCTGGTCTTCCAGGCGTTCAACTGGTCCTCCGGCGTCTACGTCGGCGCGACCATGGGTTCGGAGACGACGGCCGCCGCCGGGGGCGCAATCGGCAAAGTCCGCCGCGACCCCATGGCCATGCTCCCCTTCTGCGGCTACCATATGGGCGACTACTTTCGGCATTGGCTGCGCATGCAGCGCTCGCTTTCAAGCACGCCACGCATCTTCCACGTCAACTGGTTCCGTAAAGGCCCGGACGGCAAGTTCCTCTGGCCCGGCTACAGCGAAAACATGCGCGTCCTCAAATGGGTCGTCGATCGCGTCCGCGGCCGGGTTCGCGGCAAGGAAACTCCCATCGGCTGGACTCCCAAGTACAACGACATGAACTGGGACGGCCTCGACTTCAGCCACGAGCAGTTCACCACGCTCCAGGCGGTCGATCGCGAAGCCTGGAAGCAGGAGGTTATCGGCCACGAAGAACTCTTTCTCGCCCTCCACGACCACCTTCCACCGGAGATGATCTATGAACGCGAGTTGCTGATTTGCCGTTTGTAGTTGCCTATGCGAGTAGCGTCAGGCTGAAGTACGCGCCAATCGAGAAACTTAGACAAGTCACAAGGAAAGGCATGACAGTGAATTGCTTCTCTGCCGATCCGCTCATAAATCGTCTTCGTTCTTATGGTAAGTGGGCGATCCGACAGAGTTTGCTCATAACCATCCTCTTCGTCGCGGTTATGGGTGCGATGCCGGTGCTCGCACCATTTTGTAGCGCTGCCCAAGTGCCTCGTGCAAGACCGCAATTTGAAGTTGCTACCGTAAAAGCAAATCTTAGCGGCTGCTGCACCTCCTCGAAGTGGTCTACAGATCAGGTCGTCTTCAGCAATCAGACGCTTATGCATCTCGTCCTCTTTGCCTACAGGTTGCAGCCCCACCAGTTGATTTGCCCGGAATGGATGCAATCAACACGCTTTGACATAACAGCCAAGTATCCTCCCGGCACAAAGTTTCCAGACCGTTTACTTATGCTGCAAACTCTGCTCCAGGATCGCTTCAAACTCACAGTCCATAGTGAAAAGAAGGAAATGCAAGCATATGAGCTCATGGTTGCGACGACCGGCTTCAAGTTGAAGCCGTCTGAACCAGGAGAAGGTAGCACCGTAAGTGGCGTGCAAGGCGGGATAAGAACGTTTCGCGCGCGAAAGATTTCAATGTCCGATCTCGCTTACGACCTCGCCGATAGTTTGGGGGAAACCGTGCTCGATGAGACTAGCCTGAATGGCGTTTACGATGTTCAACTCTCTTGGGCGGCGGACGATCTGAGCAGTGGAGATGCAAAAGCTGCTCCGTCCGTCTTCACAGCGGTTCAGGATTCTCTTGGCCTGCGTCTGGAGCATAGAAAAACTTTAGTTCCAGTCGTTGTAGTGGATTATGTCGATCGAATTCCGTCCGAAAACTAAGATCCGCGATCCGTGGTTAACTGGCGAATCGTAAACACCCCTTGACGTCGGCTCAAACAATTCATACACTCTTTTCAGGGCATGGCTCCTCGCGCTTGCGTTGAGTCGAGCCGGCTCTAACGAAGTCCACCCACTTCGTTGCTTTACCGGAATAGCCACGCAACAGCCCCCACCGCGCTGCGTGGCTTTCCTCTTTAACTAAACTTCACCTTAGACACGTGCCGCTCACCTCTCCCAACACCGAGCCCTCCGCCGAAGCTGCCCCGCCAGCCGTTACCTCCGGCTTTGCCCCGCTCCGCATCCCGCTCTTTCGCGATCGCTGGATTGCCTCTACCATCTCATCGGTCGGTACCTGGATGCAGGACACCGCGGGAACCTGGCTGATGACCGCGCTCACCGGTTCCCCGCTGCTGATCGCTCTCATGCAGACTGCCGCGTCTGCCCCCGTGCTGCTGCTCGGCCTGCTCGCCGGAGCCACTGCAGACATCTTCGACCGCCGCAAGCTGCTCATCTTCTGGCAGGCCTGGATGCTCGGCTCGGTCGCCGTTCTCGCCGTTCTCACGCTGCTCGGCCACGTCTCTCCCTGGGCGCTGCTGGCGTTCACCTTCCTGCTCAATATCGGCTCCGCCATGAACAACCCGGCGTGGCAGGCCATCGTTCCCGAGCTCGTTTCTCGCGATCTCATCCCCGACACCGTCTCGCTCAACGCCGCCTCCAACAACCTTGCCCGCGCCGTCGGCCCCGCACTTGGCGGCCTTATGGTTGCCGCATTCCGCACCACCCATGGCGGTGCCGGCTCGGTCTTCGCGCTCAACGCCTTCTCCTTCGCCGGAGTCATCTGGGTTCTCGTCAACTGGAAGCGCACGCCGCTCTTCAAGTCCGCGCTCCCCTCCGAGCGCATAGCTGGCTCCATCCGTGGCGGCCTTCGCTTCGTTCGCTACTCGCCCCAGCTTCAGGCCTCGCTCGTCCGCGCCTTTACTTATTGTTTTTTCGTCTCCGCCATCTGGTCGCTGCTCGCCGTTGTCGCCCGGCGTGACCTCAAACAGGGCGCCCTCGGCTACGGCATTCTCAACGGCTCGCTCGGCGTCGGAGCCGTGATCGCGGCCACCCAGCTCCCGCGGCTTCGACGCCTGCTCTCCGCGGATCGCATCCTGGCTGCCGCCACCATCCTTCAGGCCCTCACCCTGCTCGTCCTTGCCTTCATCCCCAATCCCTGGGTCGTGATCCCCATGCTCATCGTCTCGGGTTCCGCCTGGACGAGCGCCATGTCCACCATCAACACCTCCGTCCAGCTCTCGGTCCCTTCCTGGATTGCCGCCCGCGCCCTCGGCAGCTACATGATGATCTTCCAGGGCGGCATGGCCCTCGGCTCCGTCCTGTGGGGCTTCCTCGCCGAGCACACCCAGACCCCTTATGCGCTCGCCACCGCAGCCGCCGGGCTCCTCCTGACCCTGCCCATCGTCCATCGCTTCAAGATCCTGCAGGGCCCCGTGCCCGACTTTACCCCGCACCGGTTCTCCCGACCCGCGCCGGAGTTTGTCGGCATCGCCTCCCCCGAGGGCGACCCTGACGACGGCCCCGTTCGCATTTCGATCGACTACAACATCCCGCTCGACCAGTACGCCCTCTTCACCCGTCTCATCCACGAGCTCCGGGGCGTCCGTCTCCGCGATGGAGCTCTCCGCTGGGGCATTTATCGCGACGCCCGCGACCCTACCCACCTGAATGAGACCTTCCTGATGGAGTCCTGGCTGGACTTCCTGCGCGCCCGCGAGCGAGTCACCGCGGCCGATACGCTCATCCGCGACCGCGTCTACGCCCTCCACCAGGCGGACACTCAACCCCGGGTCACCTACCAGATTTACGCCAAGGAAATTTCCTGACCGCCCATGATGCGCAAGCGAACACTGCTGCCATGCGATTGCGATCACCCAGGATCGAAACCGCTATCCTTTATTCATCGAAAACAGAGGGCTCTTTCTGTGCTGTCAGATATGGTGACAGAAGGACCGGAGGAGAGGCATTTTATGAGAACTAGCGGTCTACGAGCGGCTTTACTTGTCTTTCTCCTTGTCACCGCAGGCTTCGTATCCCGGGCTTTGGCCCAGACGCAAGGGCAGGCTCAGAGCGCGGCAGGAGTGTGGCGGACGGTGGACGATAAGACAGGCCAGCCAAAGGGAGAGGTGCGCGTCTTTGAACAGAACGGGCGCTGGTTTGGGCAGATAACGCGGGTGTACGACAGCAAGGATGCGCAGAGCCGATGCGATGATTGCCACGACGAGCGTAAAGGCCAGCCCGTGGTGGGGTTGCTAATTGTCCGGAACATGACGTTGGCCAACGGAGAGTACAGCGGAGGCGACATCCTGGACCCGGATACAGGCAAGGTGTACCGGTGCAAGTTTCGCCTGGAAGAGGGTGGAAACAAGTTGGTGGTGCGAGGATTTATCGGCTTCTCGTTGCTCGGGCGGACCCAGACGTGGACGCGGATGCAGGGAGGGTGAGTATGCGGCTATACCGCGCCGATGCGGTGGAAGCAGACCGCCGGGATGGCATGGGGCTTGAAGCCATCCAGCACCCCATAGCCAACAAGATGAGTGTTGGTGCTCGAGAGATAAGTAAGGGTATCTCCCGAGCGGTGAATCAGCTTGTTGTGTCGGTTGGGTAGTTGGCTGCCCACTCCTCGTACGTTGCTCCCATTGCCTTCATCGTGACGGCAGGATTCCAGTATTCCTTGTAGTGCTGGATTTTGCCGTTCTTGAATTGGAAGAGAGTGACATACCGCTGGGGATAGTCTGCGTCATTGGCGAGCATGGTGCCTTTGATCGAAAGTTCGACCAGGAGCGCTTCGGGATTGAGCATTGGATACATGGTGAGTCCGGTTACCCCGTCGACCCTGATTCTCCCGGTGGTGCCTGCCATGTACTCGCGAATTTCCTGCCTGCCGTAATACGTTCCTTTGTGGCCAGCCGGCGCGAAAGGAAACTCCAGCACCGCATCATCAGCCCAAAGATCAGACCATTCCTCCCAGCGCTGCTCGCGCATTAACTGGAGGTACTGCTGTGTGCTTTTCATCGTTTGTTCACGAATCTGGGTATCGTCCTGCGCCAAGGCTCCGCTCCTATCCATGCTGTCGAGGTCCCGGCAAAGTGGGCCTTCCGTGATCTTCACGCAGCATTGCTGCAATTGCAAACTATCTTCGCCCGACGGCATCGGCGGCTGCGCCGGGTTCCTGGTTCCTGAGGACGGTGCGGTGATCGACGTGAACGCGCGGAGGACCAAGAAATTAGCGGAGAAGGTCTTCGAGGGTAAGCGACAGCTCGGTCTTTTCGTCGCGATACTTGACGATGATGGGGGTGGCGACCGACAGACCCCAGTCTTTGCCGGGACCGTGGGAGATGGCGCGCGAGCCGGGGACGACGACGGCGCCAGCGGGAATGATGAGCGGGGTGTCAGCCGTGGCGCGGTGAATCTCCTTGCGGACGAGGTCGTAAACCGGGGTGCCGCGGGTGAGAACTGTGCCGGCGGCGAGGACGGCGCGCGTGCGGACGATCGTGCCCTCGTAGACGCCGGTGTTGCCGCCGACCAGAACGTCGTCCTCAATGACGACCGGAGAGGCGTTGACGGGTTCGAGAACGCCGCCAATTTGTGCCGCCGCCGAAAGATGGACCCGCTTGCCGATCTGGGCGCACGAGCCGACGAGGGCGTGCGAGTCGACCATGGTTCCCTCGTCGACAAAGGCGCCGACATTGATATAGGCGGGAGGCATGATGACGACGCTCGAGGCAACGTATGCGCCGGCGCGGACCGAGGAGCCTCCCGGAACGACGCGAATGTTCTGGGCGGGAGTGAAGGTGCGCGCGGGGTAGGTGTCTTTGTCAATGTAGGCGCCTTCGGCGTGGCTTTCGAGCCTGCCGAGACGGAAGCCGAGGAGGATGCCGCGCTTGACCCAGGCATTGACGCGCCAGCCGAGCGGTGAGGCGGGGTCAGGCGAGGCAGCGCGGAGGGTTCCGGCTTCGAGGGCGGCGCGAAGGGTGTGGAAGGCGGCGAGGGCTTCGGCATCGCCGATGGCGGCGGCACCCTGGGCGAAGTGGCGTTCGAT
>CAXTQE010000195.1:0-5654 GCA_964246225.1 uncultured Acidobacteriaceae bacterium
GACTCTATAACTCAGTACCAAAAATCATAAAAAAAAACACCGAGATCGCATCCTTCGCATCGCCCAGCACCAATTTGACCGTCATTCGGCGCTGTCCGCGAAACACCGTCACATTCACCGTCTCGCCCGCCCGATGCGCCGTCAGCGCCGCGCCCAGATCCTGCGCCGACTGGATCGGCTGCCCATCCACCGCCACGATCAGGTCCCCGCCCAGCATCACCGGCGTATTCCCCTGATAGACACGCTGGTTGCCCCCATGCAGCCCTGCCTTGTCCGCTGCGCCGCCCGGAATCACACGTTCAATCAAAACCCCGTAGTCCGCCGGCAACCCGATCTGTTCCGCAATATCCGGCCCAATCGGCAGCGTCACTACATCCAGCGACGGCCTCCGCACCCGGCCATACTTGGCAAAATCATCCAGCACCGCCTTCGCCGTATTGATCGGAATCGCAAACCCGATCCCCGCCGACTGGTCCGCGCCCGCGCTCGCAATCAACGTCGTAATCCCGATCACCTCGCCGCGCGAGTTCAACAGCGGCCCGCCTGAGTTGCCCGGATTCACCGCCGCGTCCGTCTGGATCGCGTCCTCGATCGGCGAGCCGCTCTGTACCCCAATCGACCGGATCGCCGAAATGATCCCCCGCGTCATCGTCCCGCTCAGCCCAAACGGGTTGCCGATTGCGTACACCCGCTGTCCCACCACCAGTCCGTTCGACTCCGAAAGCGTCGCCGGCACCAGGTCCGGAGCGGTAATCTGCAAGAGCGCCAGGTCGTGCTGCTTGTCCACGCCCACCACCGTCGCCTTGTACTTGTGCTTGTCCGCCAGCGTCACTTCCACGCGCTGCGCATTGTCAATCACATGATTGTTCGTCAGGATGTGCCCCTGCTTGTCCAGCACAAATCCTGAGCCCTGCCCCTGCTGCGGCACCGGCCGGTTGAAAAAGTCGAACGCCACCGCCGTCGAGGTGATGTTCACCACCGAGTTGATCGCCTTCCGATACACCGCGATATTCTGCTGCTCTTCGGTATCGAACGCCGGAGCAGCCGCCGCCTCTTTCAGCTGAAAGTGACCCATCGGCCCGGTCAGCTCCGCAAGCCTCGTCCTCGGGCCATCGGCGGAGATCTCGTGCAGCGAAGGAAACATCCTTCCCGTCGCCGTCCCGCGCGTGGTGACATAGTAAAACGCGGAAAGCAGCAGAAGCACAAGCACCACAGGACGCAGCTTCATCGGTCAATCCCTGTCCGGACAGAGTCTGGAGGCACACGCCCGCCGTCCTCTCCCATTGTAACGACGCGCACCCGCAAACGTCGCCATCCAGGCACGATTGCGCTACACCAAAGTCACTCCGCCAGATTCGCCAGCCCGCGCTCCAAAACCTCGTTCACCCCGCGCAGCTCCTGCATCGTCACCCCGGCCCACGCCTCGGCCTCCAGCTTCGCCAGCACCGCATCCGCATGCGCCAGCAAGCGCTCGCCCGCCGGGGTCAGCCGCGCCGTCACCAGGCGGTCGTTCTCCGCATCCTTGCCGCGCACCACCCAGCCGTGATCCACCGCCCGCACCAGCATCGCCTGCGCGCTCTGCGGAGTCACAAAGCACGCCCGGGCCATCTTCGCCCCGGAGCTTCCCGGATGCTCCTTCACTTCCAGCAGCAGCCGCAGCTGCGCCGTCGACACATGGCTCGCGCGCAGCTCCTCATCCAGCCGCGCCCTCAAGCCGAGCAGAACCCTACGCATCAACGTAGCGCTGCGGCGCATCTCACCCGCCTTCGATCCGGCCCGGCGTCTTTGTGTTTCCACACCCATATCAGCTAGCTGATACTCTATCAGCAAGCTGATATGAGCGAGACCCCGCACGCCGAGTCTGAGTGGAAACCCAGATACAATCCCTGGGCCATCGCGCTCACCGTCACCCTCGCCACCTTCATGGAGACCCTCGACACCTCCATCGCCAACGTCGCCCTGCCTCATATCGCCGGCTCACTCGGCGCCTCGCAGGATGAAGCCACCTGGGTGCTCACCAGCTATCTCGTCAGCTCCGCCATCATCCTGCCCATCTCCGGCTGGATCTCCAACCGCATCGGCCGCAAGCGCTTCTACATGATCTGCGTCGCTGTCTTCACCGTCTGCTCCGTGCTCTGCGGCCTTGCCCCTACCTTGCCTCTGCTCATCCTCGCGCGCATCCTGCAGGGCATCGGCGGAGGAGGTCTCGCGCCCTCCGAGCAGGCCATCATTGCCGATACCTTCGCCGTCGAAAAACGCGGCCAGGCCTTCGCCCTCTATGGCATGGCCGTCGTCGTCGCCCCCGCTATCGGCCCCACGCTCGGAGGCTTCATCACGGATAACTTCAACTGGCACTGGATCTTCTTCATCAACCTTCCTATCGGCCTCTTTTCGCTCTGGCTCTCGAACCGCGTAGTCGAAGACCCGCCGCACTTCAAAGAGCGCACCAAACTCAAGCTGCCCATCGACTTCACCGGCCTCGCCCTCGTCGCCTCGGGAGTCGGTTGCCTCGAGTTCTTCCTCGATAAAGGCCAGGAAAAAGACTGGTTCGGCGATCCCACCATCCGCGCCGTCGCCATCGCAGCCGCCATCCTGCTTACCGCATTCGTCCTCTGGGAGTGGCGGCACCCCGACCCAATCGTCGACATCAGGCTCCTGCAAAACCGCAACTTCGGCACCGCCGTCTTCCTCCAACTCATCCTCGGCATGGTCCTCTTCGGCTCCACCGTGCTCATCCCCCAGTACCTGCAGACCCTGCTCGGCTATACCGCCGAACGCGCCGGCGAGGTGCTCTCCCCCGCGGGCTTCATCCTCATTTTTATGATGGCGCTCGCCGGCCGCGCGCTGGGAAAAATGGACCCGCGCCTCATGGTCTCGCTCGGCTACATCGCCGTCGCGGCCGGGCTCTACAACCTCACCCGCCTCTCGCTCGATAGCTCCTTCTCGACCGTTACCCTGTGGCGCATGCTCCAGGTCGTCGGCCTGCCCTTCGTCTTTATCCCCATCTCCACGCTCAACTACGTCGGCGTGCCGCGCTCAAAATCCAACCAGATCTCCAGCCTCTCGAACTTCGCCCGCAATCTCGGTGGCTCGGCCGGAACCGCCCTGCTCACTACCTTTCTCGCCCGCACCGCCCAAACGCACCAGCACCAGCTCGCCATGAACACCGTTCCCGGTTCCATCCAATACACCGGCTATCTCAGCGCCGTCGCCCGCATCTTCCGCAACGAAGGCATCGGCGCGGCGCAATCCATGCAGATGGCCGTGGGTTACGCCTACTCCCAGCTCCAGAGGCAAGCCTCCATGCTGGCCTACCAGAACGCCTTCTTCGTTCTCGCCGCAACCATTCTCTGCCTCACGCCGCTGCCCTTCCTCATGCGCCTGCCCACCAAAGCAGCCAGGCCCGCGCCCGAAGATTTGGTCGCGCATTGAATCCGTCGAGAGACCAAGCGCGTTAAGCCGTTGACTTCATCAATATTGCCGCGAAAGCCGATCGCTTCTGTTTGTAAGCGACTTGGCGCTCGCGGTAAAAGCTATGACGAGGACGCCACGTATCGGACGGAGGCAGGCACCGATCATGAAAAAGCAGAGATCGTCGCTCATCCACCCGGAGGTTTCGCCACTCCGCGGCTCGGACGCAGGCCCGGCTGAGACCGGCAAAGCACCTCTTCGCACCCACGATGGAGAGAGCTGCAAACTCTGCAAGGTCGGCCCAAAAATCGAGTTCTCGATGGCCTTTCAGCCCATCGTGGATGTGCAATCCAAACGCATTCTCGCCTATGAAGCCCTGACGCGAGGACCCCACGGCGAACCCATCAGCAGCGTTTTTAAGAAGACCCTGCACAACAATCGGTATGCCTTCGACCAGCGTTGCCGGGAGAAAGCGATCGAGATCTCCTCCGCACTCGGCATCCTCGCCACCGATGCCGACCTCAGCATCAACTTCTTCCCGAACGCCGTCTATGAGCCGGCCCAATGTCTGCGGCGCACCTTCAACGCCGCCAATGCCGTCGGCTTCCCGCTCGAGCGACTCATCTTCGAAATCACAGAAGTAGAAAAGGTCCACAGTCAGGAACACCTGCGCAACATCATGCTCGAGTACAGGAAGCACGGGCTTCGCGTCGCCATCGACGACTTCGGCGCAGGCCACTCCGGACTCAGCCTGCTCTCCGTCTTTCAGCCGGACCTGATCAAGATCGACCGAGCCCTCATCCAGAGCCTCCACGAGCGCCCCGCCAGCCGCTCCATCGTGCGTTCCGTTGCCCAGGTCTGCAGGGAACTCGGGATCACCGTCATCGCCGAAGGCATCGAGCAGGAACAGGAAATGCAGGTGCTTTGTGACATGGGCATCTCGCGCATGCAAGGCTTTCTCTTCGCCAGACCCGCCTTCGAGGCGCTTCCGACCTGGCCCCCCGCTGCCACTGCCGGATAAGCCTTCCTTTGTGGTGACCTTGAGTTGCCGGCAAGCTTGCGACACCTGAGAATCGGTTGAGCTGCAGATCGCTTGGTGACAAACACCCTTGGGGAGAGCGGAATGACTTTGGAAGATCGTTTGGTGTCGCTCGAACGGAAGAGCACTCAATGGCGAACTTTGTGCGGCATACAGCTGCTGGCCATACTTGGTTTCTCCATCGCCTTGATAGCTAGGCCAAACGCGGTGGTACAAGCAGATGACGGAATCCTCCGGGCCCGAGGACTTCTTCTGACCGACGCCAGCGGCAAAGCCCGTGTTCTGCTCGGAGCACCCTTTCCGCAAGCCAAAGATCGTGTTCGACAGGACGCTGGAACAGCATCCCTTGTTTTTCTAGATGAGCAAGGCCATGACAGGCTCACCATAGGTGAGAACCCCCCAGCTCAGATCAACGGTGTCGTACCACCTCGCTTTCAACGGCTTGGAGTTGGCGCGGTGTCATACGGGATGCTTCTCCACGATCCACTTGGCAATGAGCGTGGAGGGATGGGCTTTAACAGTACAGGCCGGGCAAGTATCGCTTTAGACCGGCCCAATGGTGATGCTTGGGGGGCCTTTGTGGACGATAAGACCGGCTTTGCTGGAACCCTGTCCGTATACGACAGGAATATAGGCGATGGAGCTTCCGGGATTTTGAGCGGCACCCAGGGAAAGCGTGCGTTTCTCACCATAAAAGGTATCGACGACATGCCCCGAGCTGAATTAGCGGTCGGTCCCAATCAGAAACCGGTACTCACTATTTTCAACGAACAGGGTAAGGGTGGTAGAGACCTATTGGAAGGTCTACTCCCGTCAAACCCTGAGGTCGGCTGCATGCACTCGACAAAGGATTGAACGTGGTCGCCAGCTATGAAAGAGGAAGACATCCTGCTGTCACAAACCTTCCATTGCACACCGAAGCCACCGATCTTCATCGCGCATTCATCGCTGAGCCCCAAGCTTTTCTCATGCGAACGTTAGCTCTCGCTTTGCTCCTGACCTCTCACGCCGGCTTATCCCCGGCTCAGAACCAACCCATGAACCACACCATCCTCGTCCACGCACATCGCGGTGGACGCGCCATGCGTCCTGAAAATTCACTCCCATCGTTCCAGTACGGCATCTCGGTAGGCGCCGATGTCCTCGAACTCGACCTGGCCGTCACCAAAGACAACGTCCTCGTCGTCTCGCACTCTCCCTATCT
>CAXTQE010000196.1:0-5565 GCA_964246225.1 uncultured Acidobacteriaceae bacterium
GCTCAAACTTCCGGCCTCGAAGATCGCCCCGAATCTTCCCCTGAACGCCCGCGAACGGGCCATCCAGCTCCTGGATCGCTTTACCTTTGGCCCTCGCCCCGGCGACGTCGACCGCGTCCTCGCCCAGGGTGTCGACCAGTGGTTTGAGCAGCAGACCAACCCTGACTCCATTCCAGATCCTGCGCTGGCCAACCGCCTCCGCGACCTCCCAACCCTCGCCCTTCCTCCCGATCAGGCTCTGCTGCGCTTTCCCGACCGCGGCACTGTCGAGCAGGTCGCCGATGGCAAGCGCCCTTCTCCCACCGACCCGCTCCTGGCCAGCGTCTACGAGGTCCAGGTGTACAAGCTTCAGCAGGAGCGAGCCGCCAAGCTCGCCGCGTCCACCCCGCAGGACGACGCGGCCAGAGACGCGCAGAAGAAGCTCGATCAGGCGACAGCTGCCCGCATTGCCGGCCAGCTCTTTGCCCTGCCCAAAGCACAGCGAATGGCCGCCCTTAACGCCTTGCCCGCGCCCGACCGCATCGCGTTTGCCAACTTCGCTCCCGGCGACCAGCGCACCATACTCCTCAACGACTTCACCCCCCGCGAGCGCGAGACTATCCTCGCGTTTCAGGGCGGCGTCGGTACTCAGAACCGCACCCTGGACGAGCTCACCCAAGCGAAGCTCCTGCGCGCCATCCTTTCCGAGCGCCAGCTCCAGGAGGTCATGACTGACTTCTGGTTTAATCACTTCAACGTCTTCGCTCCCAAGGACTCCGACCAGTGGTACACCACCAGCTATGAGCGCGACGTCCTCCGCCCTCACGCTCTCGGCAAGTTCCGCGACCTGCTCCTCGCCACCGCGCAAAGCCCGGCCATGATGGTTTACCTCGACAACTGGCTCTCGATTGGCCCCAATTCGCTGGCCAACGGAGTCGACCCTGCGAAGCCTAACTCCAAGCCCGGCAAGCGCGGACTCAACGAAAACTACGGCCGCGAGCTGATGGAGCTGCACACCCTCGGCGTGAAGGGCGGATACACTCAGGCCGACGTGACCGCGCTCTCGGGCATCCTTACCGGCTGGAGCGTCGACCGTCCCAACCAGGGTGGCCCCTTCCTCTTCGACCCGAAAAAGCATGAACCCGGCCCCAAACACTGGCTCGGCTACACGATCGACGAAGCCGGCCTTGTCTCCGGCGGCCGGCCAATCGACCCCACCCTCGTGCAGGTTATCGCCCGCACCAACGCCCAGCCCGGCATGAAGCAGGGCATGGCCGCGCTTGTCCTGCTCGCCGCCAGCCCCCAGACGGCTCACTTCCTCAGCTTCAAGCTTGCCCAGCGCTTCGTTGCAGACGACCCCCCACCCGCCCTGGTCGATCGCCTGGCCTCCGCCTATCTAGCGTCCGACGGCGACGTCCGCACCGTCCTTCGAGCCCTCGTCCAGTCGCCCGAGTTCAACTCCCACCGCTACTTCCGCAACAAGGTGAAGACTCCCGAAGAGTTCCTCACCTCTGCCTTCCGCGCCACGCTCACTGACCCGCAGAACCCTGGCGCTCTGGCAGCGCGCCTGAACGATATGGGCCAGCCCCTCTACCGCGCCCTGCCGCCCACCGGCTACTCCACCACCGCCGACCACTGGATGAACACGCAATCTCTGTTGGCGCGGCTCAACTTTGCCGACCAGCTCACGCACAACCGCTTTGCCAACCAGAAGTTCGACTCGTCCCACGTGCTGGCCTTTGCTTTGATGACAGACACTGCCCCGGTCAAGCCCAGCTCCCTGCAGTCCGCGCACCCGCGTCCAGCGACGCTTACCTCCTCCACACCCTCCACGACCGCCGGCCAGGAGACCGCCCTCCGCGTACTCGAAACCAGCCTCATCGAAGGTGAAATCTCCTCCAACACCGACCACTTCATCCACTCCCAGCTTAGTCAGCAGCCCCCTGCAAACACCGCTGAAACCCTCAACCTGCTTACCGCGCTGCTGCTCGGCAGCCCCGAGTTCCAGCTTCGCTAGTTTCTCCTAGAACAGCAGGTGCAGCGACATCTCGATCGTGCGTGCCTGCCCGATCGCATTACGCACCGAGCCAAAGGTCATTGTGCTGCTAGGCGTCACATACAAACGGCCCAAGTCGGTGTTCTGCGTTGCAGCGGAGGTTGCCACCTGTCCATAAGCTACCGGCGTGCCCGCTGCAGGCGGCGTACCAATGGTCGCCGGAGTCAACTTGCTTTGGCTCACCGTTGCCGAATTGTTTGGGACGTCCGGGCTGAAGGTGTTCGTCAGGTTATAGACGTCGAAGGTATAACGCGCACTGAATCGGTTATTGAAGCGGGTGATCTTCTGCAGGCTCGCGTCCGCGTCTTTCTGGAATCCCTGCCGGAAGATGTTGCGCTGCCCCGGCGTGAAGTCGTTCTCGAAGATGTCGCAGGGCTCGTTGCTCGTGCAGCCCGGCACACCTTTCTGCCCGGGAGCGAGCGAGTTCACCTGAAGCTGCGTCGGATCGATGTACGGCACGTACTGGTAATTCACTGTCGGCGCTCCTCCTGTGGGAGACGGGATCTGTGAAACCGCCGTCAGCTGTGTTCCCGGATGGCCCGTCAGTGCTGACTTCGGGTTGGCTCCATTCTTGATGCCGATCACCGGATTGGTCAGCGACGGGAAATTGCCAAAGTAGATGCTGCCTACCGCTCCATCGAATTCATACAGGCTGAACGGTTGTCCGCTCTGCAGACGTGTAATGCCTACTAACTGCCAGCCGTTGGTAAATTTGCCAAGCAGGGAAGAGTCCTGCGTCAGCTTGGGAAGCTGGAACACGTAGGCGAAGTTCAAAACATGCGTGCGGTCGAAGTCCGCCTTGGCGTAGGAATCGCGCAAGTTGTTCGGGTTATCGCCGGTGAAAAACAGCCCGATATCCGATTGCTCGTCGAGCGCATGGCTGTACGTATAGGCCACCGTGAATGAGGTGTAATTGCTGAGCCGCTTCTGCGCGTGAAATTCAAACGCGTTGAACTCCGAGATGCCTGCCGCCTTGAAGAGAGCTGCATTCGGACTGTAGCCCTCGTAGGGCACACGCAGATCGATATTGCCTCCGTCATAGCTGTCATACGGTTCGGTCGAGATTGGATTGTAGTACTTGCCGGAGGGCTTATTGGTGTTCAGCACCTCATATCCGTAGCTGCTTGTTTCGCCGTTGATGGGGTTCGTCGGTGTGGCGATCCCGGGCTCGTTGAACGGCACGGGGATGACGAGATGCCGTCCCAGGTTCCCCGTGTATCCAAACGTCAACACCAGATCGCGCGTCGCCTGCCACTGCAGATTGAGCGCATAGTCGATCGTGTAGGGCAGCTTGTTGTCGCGAGCATACGCGCCGAAATTGTAAGGCTGCACGCCGCAATCGCTGTTGGAACTGGTCGTCTCTACCGCAAGTCCACCGCAGCCGGAGCGGATCTGATTGGCCGTCACCAGCCTGTTGGTAAAGCTGGATGGGTTGGAGGACGAAACGGGAATGGCCGTCGAGCCAAGCGGATTTTCAAGGGTACGGGTGCCGGAACCCGTCACATAGTTCACCAGGGGAGGAGCCTCGGTCGCGCCAAAGGGTCCTCCCGTCGTGCCGCCCGCCGGCTGCGACAGATAGCTGAAGTACTCGCCGCGATCATAATAGGTCCCAAACGATCCACGAATCACCAGCTTGCTCGCCGTCGCGGGAGGCGTATACGCGAATCCCAGCCGCGGCGACACACCCCATTGCCGGCCCGTGAGCGTCGAGTTACTCACCCCTGCCGTGGGTGCGAAGGCGTTGTTGCCCGCAACCACAAAGCCGCTGTTGTTTACCGCGCCCTGGGTCACGCTGAACAGAGTCGGCTCAAAGTTGAAGATGTTGCCGTACTTCTCGGTGAAGCCGCCGTCATAGTCGTAGCGCACGCCAAAGGTGAGGCTCAGATTGGGGGTCGCACGCCACTGATCCTGCACGTAGCTACCTATTTCATTGGAGCGGTAGTAGCGGTTTGCCGGCCCCAGGAGTTCGCTTGAAGCACTTGCCTGGCCTTCGACGAAGGTGACGAAGTTGGCTGCCGTCACACTGCCCAGATTGGTACGTCGGTTGCGCACATTCAACTGGGTGTAGCTGTAGTTGCTGCCAATAGAAACATTATGCTTGCCCAAGCTCAGGATCAGGTTTGTCGAGGGCACCAGACGATTTTGAAAGTAACCTGCGTTAGCAAAATTGCTGTTCGGACCTACCGTAACCGCGGAGCCGCTGGAGTACGCAAACTTGCTGAGCGTAATACCCGGCGTCTGGGTGCCTCCCGGGAAGCCAATGCCGAAGGTTGGATCGCCCGGAAGCGTGTTAAAGGTGCTGTAGACCTTCTGTCGCGAAAACCCCAGCCGCTGGTCCCAGTTGATCTTCGACCCCAGCGTGATGCTGTTTGAAATCGAACCTACCTGTGCCCCGGTATCTTCGGTTGCCGGATAGCCGGCCGTGTTTGCATTCGTAAATGGGCTCAGGTCAGGTGCGTGCTGATAGTAGTACTTCAGCGACACGCGGTCACGCGCGGACGCGTTGTAGTCGAGCGCGGCCGTGGCCTCGTCGGCTTTGAAGAGCGCACCACTATTAATGAAGGCATTGGTCGAGGTCACACCATTGGCACTGTTCGTCGAGGAGGGAATCAGGTACTGGCCGTTGGGCAGCTTCTGACCCAAAATCGCCATCGCCACCGGATCGAAGGTGCCGTTGAATGCGGTCGGCGTTCCCAGCGCCTTGCCTGTTGAAGGTGAGATGTAGTTCGACAACGCGTTGTAGGAATTGATCGCGTTTAGAATGCCTCCTTGGGAACGATCATCCGTCAGCGCAAACGGTACCTCGACTGCCGAATAGCCCTTCAACGCATCCGCATCGTGCAGATTTTCGTAACCAAGAAAAAAGAAAAGCTTGTTTTCACGATTGGACCGCCCACTGTCGCCCCAATGTAGTCGCGGTGCAATTGCGGGACAAGAAAGCTGTACGATAGATTGAGCTGGTAGAGTACGCCCTGCTTGTTGAAGTAAGGCGCCGCATTCGCGAAGTTGGTAGCGCGATTTCCGTAGATCTGCCCATGCAATACGTTCGTGCCGGTCTGCGTCGAGACGTCAATCTGCGCTCCGCTTCGATTGCCCTGCTGAGCGTCATACTCCGACGTGTTTACGCGAAGCTCTTGAATGAACTCTGGAGGAGGCGTCGCCAAACCATTGCCGGCTGACCCAGCAACCGACGTGCTGTTTGCGACTTACCCGCAGTGGCCGCCCCCTGGCCAATGTTGAACGTTACCCGCACGTTACACATTCCACATACATCAGAGGCCGACGCCTCGTGCCAAGGCCAGAATCGTGTAAAGGTTCCTCCGTGAACGCTCGGCGATCAATCGCCCTATCCAAACAAAAGTCCCGTGTTCGACGGGAACTGCCGTCAAACACGGGACTTGTTTTGCAAGCTCAGGAAGCTTAGTACATGCCGTCCATGCCGCCACCGCCGTGGTTGTGTCCGCCACCAGCTGCTGCTTCCTTCTTCTCCGGGATTTCGGAGATCATGGCCTCGGTGGTCAGCATCAGGC
>CAXTQE010000197.1:0-5555 GCA_964246225.1 uncultured Acidobacteriaceae bacterium
TATCGTGCGGAATGTTTTCGAGGTTGACCATGGCGAGCTGGCCCATGCGTTCCTTGAGTTGGCCGAGGCGTGCGTTGACGAACACCTGGCGCTGCTTGGCCATGTGGTACTCGGCGTTTTCGCTGAGATCGCCCAGCGCAACAGCCTTCTTGATCTCGGCCGGAAGTTCGGTCGTCAGTTCGTATTCGAGAGCCTTGATCTCTTCAGCGAGCTTGGCTTTGACATGTTCAGGCATGGACGATCTCTTCGCGTTTCAGCGTGCTCGCGTTTCTCTAAAAAATGAATATCCCGCCCGCGGCTTCGACCGCAGAAGGGTAGCTGGCGTCATCGACGGGCTCAAGCTGAGATTATACGTCTCGATAGCCTTCCTCGGCGCGCGCGCGCGCATTGGCCCGAGCTTCTAGAAACGCCTGCAGGATCAGTACAGCCGCAACCTGGTCGATGATGTTCTTGCGGCCGACGCCCTCGGAGTTCGGCGCGCGCGAGTGCCCGAGCGCGTCCAGGTGCCGGTGCGCCTCGGTCGTAGTCAGGCGCTCATCCCACAGGTGAACGGTCAGGCCCAGGTCCGTTCGCAAGGAGTCCGCGAAGGCTTGCGCCCGTGCCGCCTGCGGGCTTTGGTCGCCGGACATGTAAAGCGGATTCCCTACCACCGCCTCGTGGATGGGAGCGTGTTTGCGCAGAACGCGCGCGATCGATTTCAGGTCGTCGCGCAAACCGTTGCGTCCGGAAGTCCGGTGCAACGTAAAAAGCGGCTGCGCGGTATAGCCCAGCTCGTCCGAGAGCGCGAGCCCAATACGGCGCTCGCCCACATCGAATCCCAGCACACGTTCGACTCGCGCAGGTTCCTCCACCCAGTTAGTCTAAATCCCGTAGAATCCTCACAGCATGAAGCTTCTGCGCGTCTTTGCGGTTCTGTTGCTGCTCGCTGCGGCCGGAACCTGGTGGCTGGTCAAATCTCCCTACGGTCCACGCACGGAGACGTTCGTGGACATTCCGGCCGGCACCAACACAGCCGGCATGGCTTCGCGCCTGAAGCATGGCGGCGTGATCCGCAGCGCGCTCGCCTTTGCGATCTACCGCAAGCTGCACGGCGGCACCCTGCGTGCCGGCGAATACCGCTTCGATCATCCGGCGGCCCTGACCGAGGTGTACGCCCGCATCGCCCGCGGCGATGTGTATACGCTCGAACTCGTCATCCCGGAAGGCTTCAACCTGTTTGACATCGCGGGAGCCGTGCAGGCCGCCGGGCTCGGGTCTTCGACGGCGTTTCTGGCCGCCGCCCGCCACGACACCCACCTCATCGCGGACCTGAACCCGCATGCCGCCTCGCTTGAGGGATATCTGTTCCCGGACACCTATCGCTTCAGCCGTCACGCCTCTCCGGACGCGATGGCCGCGGCCATGGTCAAGCGCTTCCGCCAGGTCGCGGCGCAGATTGGGCTGCTGGCGCCGGCCGGCTCGGTCGGCGACCGCAGCCTTTACGACCTGCCGCGAACGGTCCTCGTGGCGTCTCTGGTCGAGAAAGAGGTCCGGGTGGAGGCAGAACGTCCTCTGGTAGCCGGGGTCTTTGAAAACCGGCTCCGGCTTGGCATGCCGCTGGCGACCGATCCCGCCGTGATCTACGCCGCGCTGCTCGAAAACCGCTGGCGAGGAACGATTTACCAGTCTGACCTGGCGAGCACAAATCCATACAACACGTACCGGCGAGCGGGTCTGCCGCCGGGACCGATTGCAAATCCTGGAGTCGCCGCGCTCAAGGCTGCCATGTCTCCGGCGCGTACGGATTATCTTTATTTTGTAGCAGATGCGCAGGGTCACAGCAGATTTTCGGTCGACCTGAAGGAGCACGAAAAGCAGGTGGCTGCCTACCGCAATGCGGAACGGCAAGCTCCCTGAGCGCGCGCGACATACGCACTCAAACCGCCCTGCGATGCGTAGGAAACGCAAAACGGCCGAACCAATCCGCGCGGGTGTGGCATCCTAAACTCAGTACGGTGTTTAAAGCAGCTTCGCTCTCACGTTCGGTGGTGCGGCGCGCACCGACGAGACCCCTGAGAGCGAACCAGTACCTTCGGCTACGCCTCAGGGTTGCCGACCACACGATGAAGTTTGCACACGCTCTCAACTCGTCCGGCCCCACGGTGCTTCCGCGTAGGCACGGTTGGCTATCGGCTTCGCTGTTGCTTCCTGCCGTCCTCGGCCTGAGCGGATGCACGCGCATTCTGGTCCGCAGCCGAATCGTGCCGAAGGTAACCGTAATCGATAAGGTGCAGAGCGCCACGGTGGACCAACTGGTCAACTCGCTCGACGACCGGTACAAGGCCATTACGACCATCAGTGCGACCAGGGTTGAGATCGTCGCGACTACAGGAGGGGCACACAACGGCGAGATCCGGCAGGCCCCCTCGTTCTCCGGCTTCATCCTGCTGCGCAAGCCGGAAGACCTTACCGTCATCATGCAGCTCCCCGTCGTCGGCTCAGTGGCCATGGAGATGGTGGCGGACGGCAAGGATTTCAAGCTGGTGATTCCTCCGCGCAGCCGAGCGTTTACCGGGACCGAGCAGATGACCACGACCTCGGAGCACGGCCTCTACAGCCTGCGGCCGCCCATCATCCGGGACGCGATGCTCATCCCTCCGGTACAACCGGACGAGTACGTGGCGCTGACGGAGGGTTCCCGCGTGCTGCCTGCCGTTGCGGGCCAAAAAGAGAGAGTGGAGGAGCCGGACTATAACTTGACCGTCCTAAAGATCAAGTCTGGGCGTACGCTGCAACGGGTGCGCTCCCTGCACTTCAGCCGCGTCGATCTGAAGCCCTACCGGCAGGATGTGTACGACGCCGAGGGGCGCCTAGTAACCGCGATCCTCTACAGCAACTGGCAGAAGTACGGCGAGATCGACTTTCCCATGACGCTGTCCATCAACCGGCCGCTCGACGAGTACACACTGAAGATCGATATTCTCAAGCTAAGCCTGAATCAGAAGCTGGATGACGACCAGTTCGCGCTCGAGATTCCGCCCAGCTACGTCGTCAAGAAGATGTAAGAAGCGCCGCCCTGGTCAGCGAGAAGCCGGCGTCAGACCTGCCCTGCGCGCATGCTCGGCGATGGCAAGGTTGATCTCGAGCGCAAGCGCAAGAGCGCGTCGACCGTCACTCCCATCGACCACCGGCCGGCTCCGCTCGCGCACCGCCGTCAGGAAAGCTTCAAGCTCAAGCCGTAGCGGTTCACCCGGCGCAACCTCGATCTTGCGCAGATTCAGCCCGGCAGTAGGATGACGCGGCGCGCCCTCCGCCTCGGGCTTCGAGTGGCGCTCGATCAACGCGGCCAGCTCGGCCGGCGAGAGTCCTGCAGCGGCCGTTACATCGATCATCAGCAGATCCCGCCGTGCGAAATCCAGCGACAAGTACTGGTGAGGCTGGAAGAGGCGCAGCTTGCGCACGCGCTCGGTCGAGATGCGTGAGGCGGTGAAGTTGGCGATCGAGCCGTTGTCGAACTCGATCCGCACATTGGCGATATCGCTGGTGCCGGAGAGCACGGGCAGCCCAACCGCGCGGACCTCGCGTACCGGGCTCTCGACCAGCGAAAGCACGATGTCCAGGTCGTGAATCATCAGATCGAGCACCACATCCACGTCGAGCGACCGCGGCGTGAAGATGCTGAGGCGATGCGCCTCGAAAAACATGGGTCGGGTCAGGTGTTCACGCACCGCGGTGACCGCCGGGTTGAAGCGTTCCAGGTGTCCGACCTGGAGGATGCGGCTATGCTGGGCGGCCACCGCGATCAGCTCGTCGGCCTCGGCAAGCGACGCGGCCAGCGGCTTTTCGATCAGCAGGTCGAGCCCGGAGGCCAGCAGAGGGCGTGCCTCAAGCGCGTGAAAGATCGTGGGAACACATACGCTGGCGGCGTCGAGCTCCACGCCCGAGAGCAAAAGCTCTGCTCCCGAAGCAAAGCCCTGAATGCCGTACCGTGCGCTGACTTCCGCAAGGACGGCAGGGTTGGGATCGACGACGGCAGCGAGCCGAACCGGAGAGCCGGCCTCCTCCAGCTCGCGATAGACCCGAAGATGATTTTGCCCAAAGGCGCCCGCCCCGAACACGGCGACCCTCACCGGCGAGCTGGTCGTCACTACTTTTCGAGCGGCGCCTCGACCGCCTCACGGCAGCGGGAGTAGAGCTCCAGCAGCTGCGTGACCTGGTCTTCGGACTTGGCCTGAAACGGGGCGACGAAGCCGGTAGAGCCGGTGGACTTCGAGCCCACGTTCGCGTGTGAGGCGACAAACTTCAGCAGATCCAGAGCAATATCTTCGGGGCGTCGTGTAGCGTTGTTTGCGGGAGCATCCATGACCTGATGCTACCGGGGCGCAAGGCCCGAAGCAAATGGCCGGGTCAGCCGCAGGGATGGATGCCGCAGAGGATCTCGTAGGCGATCGTACCGGCCAACTGGGCATGATCTTCGGCCGTGACTCCCTCGCCGAGCAGGATGGCGGCGTCTCCCACCGCGACGCTGGGGATCCCGGTCACGTCCACCACGGTCAGGTTCATCGAGATGCGGCCCAGAATCGGCGCGCGCCGACCATCGAGCATCACCCAGCCGCGGCTGGAGAGCTCCCGGCGCAGGCCGTCCGCATAGCCCACCGGCAGCAGCGCGACGGGCATGGCGCGGTCCGCGGTAAAGGTGGCGTTGTAGCCCACACTCTCACCCGGCGCGAGGCAGTGTACGGCGAGCACATGGGCCTTCCAGGTCATCACCGGCCGCAGCTTGGGCCGTAGATGCGCCGTCGCCGTTCCTTCAATCGGCAGGCAGTAGCCATAAAGCGCCAGCCCGGGGCGGACCATGGCCCGTGCGCCCGCCTTTTGCGCGAGCTCGACCAGCCAGGGCCAGTCCTGCGCGGGGTTGTCGACCGCGGACGAGTTGCCGGCATGGACCCAGTGCGGCTGCAGTCCGGCGCGGATCACCTGCGCGATGGCGACTTCAAACAGGCGCTCCTGCCGCTGGGTCAGGTCACTGCCTGCTACTTCAGAGCTGCAGAAATGAGTGAAGACTCCGTCCAGGACGAGCTTCCCTTCCCGGATCGCGCGGAGCAGCCGCTCAAAATCGAGCCCCGGACGCACACCCTGGCGGCCCATGCCGGTGTCAATCTCTATCTGCACGCGCAGGCCGGGATGCGGGGTCAGCGCCGCCACCTGCTCAAGCGTCCAAAGGACCGGCACAAGCGCATGTTTGGCGATCAGCGGCACATCCTCCGGGAGGAAGCCGCACATAATCAGGATCTCCGCAGCGAGCCCCGCAGACTGAAGCGCGTGGCGGACGCGAACCCCTTCCGCGGCGCAGGTGACGCCCAGCCAGCGCGCGCCGGCCTGTACCAGCGCGACGGAGCAAGCCTCTGCGCCATGGCCGTAGGCGTTGGCTTTGACTACCGCAAGCACCTCGGTCTCCGCGCCGGCACTGGCCTGGATCGCGCGCAGATTCCACGCCAGGTTTGCCTCCGAGATCTCCACCCAGTTGTTCAAAGCAGCCATGAACCCACCATCCTAATCATACAAACTACCAGCCA
>CAXTQE010000198.1:0-5408 GCA_964246225.1 uncultured Acidobacteriaceae bacterium
GCACCTACGACGCCCCTGCGCACGTCATCGAGCGGGACGTCCGCGACCTGCTTGAAGAGATGCTCGACCGTGGCCTGATCGAGTTACAGTAGCTCCGCCAGCGTCTCCAACACCTCGTCCATGCGCCTCAGGTCCCAGGGCATCTCCAGCCGGTAAGCCCGCGCCTGCCCGAGAGCCTGCCCGCACTGCGCAAACAGCCTCTGCACCTCGCCGTTCAGTGCCGGAATGTAAGCAAGATAGGTTAGCTCCATCATGCGCGCGAGCGTCTCCGCGGCAGCCATCGGCACCAGCCGCGGCTCACCCTGCTCCGCATGCGCCAGAAAGACCAGCGTCCGCAGCGGCAGCGAACTCAGCTCCGCGTCGTCCACAAATATGCGGAACTTGTCCTCCTTGGCGAAGACCCGCGCAGCCTGCTCCGGATCAATCGCCAGGTGGTCCAGGCTTTGCCGCCATAGCTTCAACCACCCAGCCACAGGCACCGCCCGCATCTCCCCCGCACTTTCTTCGAGCAGGCAGATGTCGTCTGAAAAAATCCGGTAGCCGCGAGCCTGCAGGCACGCCGCCAGAGTCGACTTGCCGGCTCCCGACTCCCCCAGAAACGCCACAACGCTTCCAGCCGCGGCCACCGAGCTTGCGTGCAGAGGAAGCAGGCCATTCTGATGGCAAAGCGCTCCAAATACCGATCCCAGCAGAAACGCCGAGACGTCCGACCGCGCCGCGCCGGGAGCAAGGTCCACCCGCACCCGCGATCCGCCAAAGGCATGAAACCGGGCCACTTCGGGAATGCTCAGCAAATAATCCTGCGGGCCGACGCTGCACATCTCGTCGTAGTCTTTCGTTCCTGAAGGCTTGCCTGCAATCCGTCCAAGCTCAATCCGCACCGGGATCTGGCCCCTTCCCCGCAGGCCGCGAAGCTCAACAATCTCCAGTTCGGACGTCAGCGCAAAAGGACCAAAGAAGTAGCGGAAGAGCAACATTCGACAACCCCGATCGTGTGTCCAGATTAGCTTCTCGCACTCCGCTCAGGCGAGGTAGACGCACCGAGGTTCCTGTGGGCGGGCCCGCTCACTCTCACCCGGTCTCCGATCGCGTCCATCCCCCAAAAGTTCGGCGCATCGCGTTGCGATCCCGGATCGACCGGCGTACCATCGAACCAGATGTAGAGTTTAGGTTGAATACGACCACAGGCACAGTTCCCAGGAGATGCAACCGTTATGACGAATTTGAAACTCTGGACCAAGCCCACGATTGAAGTCACCGAATTGCGTCTGGCCAAGAATGGTGGGCCGGTCGCGACTGTGGACGCGACGCGCAAGACACACAGCTCTTAGTTCCCTCAAGCTTTCTTTGTTGTTGGCTCCGCTTCAGAACCTCCGTTACGCCTCATGTCTTCCGTCTTTGCCCTTTGGAGCACCGCAGGCTCCCTCTCCGCATCTGCATTGCGGGGCGCAGTCGAGACGAGACCGCTCACCGGCCCCTTCGCAAAATCGTTCTCTTGGCAAAATTCCTCCTCGGATCCCGATCCAAGTCTCATTTCGCTTGGCGGGAGTCTTGTTGCGCTCCTTCCCGAAGATCGCTTCGATCACCAACCACTGTGGAGTCCAGACCGCTCCTGCTGCCTGGTGGCCGATGTGCGCCTGGACAATCGCGCCGATCTCGCCCGCAAGCTGAATCTTTCCGCCCCCGAGCAACTTGCCGACTCGGAGATCCTCCTCACCACCTGGCTCCGCTGGGGCGAGTCCTGCCTTGAGCACCTTCTCGGAGGCTTCGCCTTTGCCGTCTGGACGCCCGCCCGCCAACAACTGTTCGCCGCCCGCGACCACGCCGGTGAGCGCCCCCTCTGTTATCACCAGCGCCCCGGCTTGTTCGCTCTAGCCTCTCAGCCGAAGGAACTGCTCTCCCTGCCTGGGGTCAATCAAGGCGTGGACGAAGAGATCCTGGCCTCCACCCTCGTTCTCGTCGATACCGACCCGTCCCGCAGCCTGTTTCGGGGTATTCGCCTGCTTCCTCCCGGCCACTGCCTTCGCGTCACTCCCGACGGCCTCACGACTCGCTCCTACTGGCACCCCAGCGACACTCCCTCCCTCCGCTTCCGTCGCGACGAAGACTACGCCGAAGCGCTCACCGCGATCCTGGACCAGGCCGTCGAAGCTCGTCTGCGCAGTGTCAGGCCTGTCGCCAGCCAGCTCAGTGCCGGGCTGGACAGCGGCGCCGTTACGGCTTCGGCGGCGCTTCTGCTTGCGGCTCGCGGCCAGGGCCTGACCGCGTTTACCTCCATCCCGCATCCTGATTTCCAGCCAACCGGCCACCCCGGCCGCATCCTCAACGAGTGGCCCGGAGCCCATGACCTGGCCCGGCTCTATCCCAATCTGGATCATGTTCCTGTTGACACTCGCGGCGAAGACCTCCTTGCCGACCTCCAGGCCTGGTCCGACGCCCTCGACGAACCACCCCGCAACATCACCAATCTTCTCTGGTACAGCCGCACTCTTGAGCTCGCCCGGGAACGCGGCATCGGCGTTCTCCTCCAGGGCACCGCCGGCAACGCGACACTAAGCTTCGAGCATGGCGCGATCTTCCGGCACCTGCTCCGCCGCGGCCATTGGCTGCGCATCCTCCGCACGGCCCATACACTCCGCAGCAATGGAGCCATGTCCTTCCGCGCCTCTTTTCGCCACGCCACCGCAAGGTTTCCTGCCTCCTCGGCTCCGATCGATCTCACCTTCACCCCGATCCACCCCGATCTCCTCCGCAAATACGACCTGCTTCCCCGCCTGGTCGACCGTCTCCGAAGCGAACAGCTCGACCTGACTGCCTACCGCCGCCGCTTCTTCGACACCGGCGACGACGGCCTGGTCAACGCCGCCGTCCGCGACCGCTTCGGCATCGACCTGCGCGACCCTACCAACGACAAGCGTCTCTGGGAGTTCTCCTACGCGATCGCCCCCGAGCAGCACCTCGCCGGCCACCGCGGCCGGTCGGTCATTCGCCGCGCCCTGCGCGACCGCCTCCCCCGCGCCACCCTGCTGCGCTACAAGCGCGGCATGCAATCCGCCGACTGGCCGCACATCTTGACGTCCGCTCGCCCCGCGCTCCTGGCTGAACTTGAGCGCATTGAGGCTTTCGCCCCGGCGCAATCCATGCTCAATCTCCCCCGCCTCCGTCACCTCCTCACCGAGTGGCCTGTCGCAGGCTTCGACACCTCCGACATCATCGCCTCCCGCCACTTCGCTCTCACCCGCGGCATCGCCGCCGGCTACTTTCTTCGTAGCCACCCAACGCCGCCCGCGTCTCCCTAACCCACAAACGGTGTCTGCCAGCCAAAACCTCAGTCTGGCGCAGCCAAAATCTTTGCAGCTCCCTGTATCGTCCCGGCCTCGAGCACATACACTGCATCCGCGAAACGCATCGCCGAGGGCCGGTGCGAGATCAACAGCGTGGTCAATCCTCCCTTTAGCCCCGCCACTGTCTGCAAAATCCCTTCCTCGTTGTCCAGGTCCAGCGAGTTGGTCGCCTCATCCAGAATGAGCAGCGCCGGCTTGAGCAACAGCGCCCGTGCCAACGCAATCCTTTGCCGCTGCCCGTGGGAAAGCATCATCCCGCGGTCTCCCACCACCGTCTCCAACCCTTGCGCCAGCCCATACACAAACTCTGCCCGCGCGGCGCCGATCGCTTCGGCCAGCTCCATCGCCGTCGCCTCCGGCTTCGCCCACAAAAGATTTCGCTTCACTGTGTCGTGAAACAACAGCGTGTCCTGGCTCACATACCCGACCTGCCGCCGCCAGGCCCGTGCATTGTCCCGTGTAATGGCCACGTTATCGACCAGCACGGCACCCTCCTGCGGCAGCAGCAGTCCCATCACCAGGTCCGCCACCGTGCTCTTCCCCGCGCCGGACGAGCCCGCAATGGCCGTCATCTGTCCTGCCTGCAACTCCAGGTCCACCCCGTCCAGCACGTTGTTGTTCCCCGCCGCATACGCGAAGTGCACCCCGCGCAGCGCTACCTTCCGCCGAAGCGCCGGTGCCTCTCCGCCCGCGTCACCCACCTCGGAGTGCTCCCGGCACTCGCCCAGAAACCGCACAATCTCCGCGTAGGCCGGCAGATCCGTCAGCAGCTCCGTTATCTTCGCCTGCACCGCAGCCACGCGCGGAGTCGCCCGCATAAACGCGAACAGAAAGATCAGCATTGCGCCCGCGGCCAGATGCAGCACCTGCAAACCCAGCAGGATCACCCCGCAGAGCAGCACCAGCGTCACCATCTGAAAGCTCCGCGCCGAGGCCGCACCGCGCCACTGGTTGCCGATCAGCTCCTTCATGGCCCGCTCGTGACGCTCCGAAAACAGCCGCAGCTCCGCATCCTGCGCGCCGAAGGCCTTCACCACCTTCAGGTTCTGCAGCCGCTCCATGGAGGAGTCGAACACCTCCCGCATCCGCGTCGAAATCTCCCTGCCCGACCGATAAATCGCCCGTCCGGTCCGCCGCTGCCAGGGCACCAGCAAAGCCACCCCGCCCAGCAGCACCACCGTAAGCCGCGGGGCGACGTGGCACGCCAACCCCAGCAGCAAAAGCGCCACCATCCCGTTCGAGAGCACCGCGATCACACTCTGCAGCACCTGACTCACCCGGTCCAGCTCGACCGTCAGCATATGCGTGAGGTCCGAAGACCGCCGCCGCGTTAGGTAGGTCCAGTCCGCATGCAGAATCGCCTTATACAGCTCGTCCGCCAATCTTTGTCGCACCGGCCAAACGATGCTCCAGGTCAGCGTCGTCAGCACTCCGTTCAACACCGAAAGCAGACCCACGCACGCCAGCACCGCGGAAAGCAGGGCCGCCAGCCACCACGTCTGCGGCAGATGACTTTTCGCCAGCACGTGAAACAGCATCTCCGTCCGCGGCCCCGTGTTCGCCGCCGCCGCCCCGCCGCTCATCAATGCGATCAGCGGAAAGACCATGGCCACGCTCACGCCTTCGGTCAACGAAAGCAGCGCCGCCAGCCCAACCGCGCCGATCAGCTTCCAGCGCGAAGTGCTCCACAGCAATTGAAAGAAGCTGGCCACTGCGCTTAAAACTCCTTCCTCTTTCTCTTATCGTCCTCTCAGCAAAAATCTTTAGCTCGCTGAGAGAATTATTTTCACCGCTCACCGGCCTTCATACACTCCCAGCGTCGAATACCCGCCCGCCGCCTCGCCTCCAATCACCATCTCGCCCCCGCTCTCAAGCCACGTATGCGCCACCAGCCGGCCCTCCTGCCGCGTCACTCCATAGTGCAGCCGCGTCCCCAGCCCCTTCCGACGCAGTAGGGCGCTCGCGGCCAGACACTGCGGAAAGCAGACAAACTCTACCGGCGCATACCGTACCGCCACCAGCAGCGCGTGCCGCACCCGCCTCCCCGGTTCGCCGGCTCCAGCC
>CAXTQE010000199.1:0-5391 GCA_964246225.1 uncultured Acidobacteriaceae bacterium
GATTCACGCTGAACGCCCTTGGATAGTAGGTGTAGATTGCGCGGTTCGTCCCCAGATCGCCGTGAAAGATGAACGACAGGAATGGCGCCGTATACGCGTAGTATTTCGGAGTCGACTCTTCCGGGATGAGCAGTGAATCCGGCAGAGCCGCGGCCGCCTCTTGAAAGATAGACGCATCGAGCACGGCCCCATCGCTCTCGACCGTCGAGTCGAGGTAGAACAGCGTCGCTCCCCAGCGTCGATGCGCGTACCGCATCTTGCGAATCAACTCCGCCGCTACAGCCGCACTCTGCAAATACGTCTGTTGCGCCGTGCCGTCCGGACGTATGGCAAAATGCTGCGGCCGCACGCACACTCCCACCCGAAAGCCCGCGTCGGTCATCGTCTTGAAGTACGCATCGACCAGGTGCATCCCCTTGTAGCGAGAGGTCGCGTCCGTGATCATACTCTCCATCTCCGGCGCCGCGGTCCCAATCTGGTCTGGCGAGCAGACGTAGCTCGTTTCCTGCGGGTACTGCTCTCCTTCGATGTCCCAGGTCACAGCGCCTTGGGCGTTCAAGCGCTTTAGATTCTGCACGTTCGTCGCACTTTGCTGCAGGATCCGTGCCTGGAACTTCGCCAATCCGCTCGCGGTCGTAACATCAAAATCGGCGCCATTACCGTCGTTGAAATAGCGGCGCGGGTTGTTCGGAAAGCCTGCCGGCTGGTTTACATTTCCTGTCGGCGAGCTCGCCAGGTACACCGTACCGATGATCCGGCGATCGGTCCAGTTCAGCTGCGGCGGCCATCTTCGCGCCCAGTTCCGGTATGCCTCTGCTGCCAGCGAGTCGGCCGCTGTTCCCGAAGGTGCAAATCGCAGAGACACCGTGAACGTATCCGTCTGCCCCGGCAGAACTGGCCGGTCCTTGTGCGGCTGGAACGTAGCCAGGCCATCGGGCGGAGTGCTGCTGATCGCCGCCCCATACACGTTCTTCCCGAAAGACTGAAATCCACTGTACAAGGGCTTTGACGCGTCGGCTACGACTGAAACCACCTCGCCGTTCCCCCAATCCGCCATCGTAACGCTCGGAGCCGTCGTGTTGTAGGCGTACTGGGAGTAGCTGGGGTTTGAAAAACCCGCCGGCAGTTGAGGAAAGTGCAGCAGCAATGCGGAGATCGTCGCGCCATCGAAGACAATCCCCGAATCTGCCTTGTTCGTCTCGCTTACTACCAGGTTAAGCGTATCGCCGCTCTGCACGTACTGAAGGGTGATCTGCCCCCAAAGGAAGGTGTAGGTCCAGGTTTTGGTGCCCGCATTCCAGCTACGGCCGTTGTTGTTTTCTCCCCAGCCGTACTGGCCGTCCTTCAGCACACTCCCGTTGAGTCCGGTCGACTTCATGTGAAAGATGTGAAAAGAGTCGGAAGGGTGCTCCCCGATGTCCTCCAGAACCTGACCGTTATAGGAGAGGCTGCGGAGGCCGTCGTTGCCATACCGCACCGCAAGTTGAGCATGCATGGGCGTGGTTGAGGCGAGCGTTACCAAACAAGCTGCAACCCTCAGATACCGGATCAGGATCAAGTGATACGTTTGCATCCGGTCCTTCCTTTATTCCTGGGGCACGGTGACCGACGAAGACTATGAAGGGTTGACCGGCGAGGCTGACGCCAGGTGCGCGTGCACAATGAAACGGTGTGGCGCAGCCCCAACAAAGTCAAAGGGATAGCAGGTGATGAGGGTGAGTTCCGGGGTGTCGTGAATGTCCAAGACCCCGAGATTGTCCGGGTCGACAACTTCGGTTCTATCGGTTACATATTCGTACGTGCCTTCCTTGATCATGATCTTGATCACCATCGGCGAGGCGATATGGCGCAACGGCCGAAGGAAGGTATCTCGATGACCGGCCAGCACGAAGTTTCCCAGGCCGCCGGCATTTGCGGTGCCGCGAATGTGCCCCACGCCTCGGCGAAGACTGGCCGGGTCATAGTCCGACAGGATCGGCACGGTCAGATTGAGACTGGGAATTTCCAACCTGCCAATGACCTCCGCATCGGCCACTCCTAAGGAGGCCGGCTTGGTCTCCTGAAGTGCCTGGGGTAGCAGTGCGCCAGGATGAAGGGCGGTGTGCCGGGACATGGCCGCCTCGGCTCCAAGATACGACACAAGGAGGAAGCAGAACGCGCCCACCGCATAGAGGGCGTGTTCCAGCCAAAGTGATGTGGTTCGCACGGAGGCAGACCTCCGCCGCCAGCGCTTAGGCAATCGTCCTCCGGCGGACGCTCAGCGTTGCAGCCCCCAACAGGGAACCGGCACCGAGCAGGATAATCAGGGGAAGCTCACTCGCCGTATGCGGCAGTTCCTTGATGGCAGGCCGCGGCGGATGGTTACTGGCGACCTGCTGTTGATACTTCTCTGCCTTGATGCCGGGGCCGGTTCCATCGATGCCGACCTTGGTCGTCGAAAGCATCCAAAGCGTCACGACCTCCATGTCGCCCTTCGACAGCGAGGGATCCGCGACACGTCCCTCGGAGGCAGGATCGATCGCCGGGACCTTGTTGCCGTTCGCCTTGGCCAGCGACACGGCCTCGGCTTTCGGGTAGACAAATTCAAGCACCGGACCCTTCGGAAACGCAAAGCCACGCAGAGCACTCTTGCCTTCCGTGCCCGAGTCGTACGCGATCTTGCCCGCGCCTGAGGACTTCGGCAGGCCCGATCCAGCCAGGCCGAGGAAAGTGGCCATCGCCTTGCCCGAAGCACTGTCCACCTCAAGAATCGTTCGGTCGGCAAGCTTATCGACCACGTGGATGGAGTACGAGCCCGGTTTGAGCGTGGTCCCTGGAACCTGCGTCTGTTGGCTTACGGTGAAAGCAGAAGAATCGCTCGGAGCAACTGCGCCATTATCCACGCCGAGACCGGCTGCAAACAGAGGCGAAGCAAGGGAAAGTGCAGCAACAACCAGCACTGACGTAGATTTCATTTAGAGACTCCTCGGCGAGGGACTACTGGAGATACGGTCCCGCCAGGCCGTTGGACGCCACTTTCCTTGTGGCTCACCCTGGGAATCGACGAAAGGCGACAAAGTTATAGCCTCTGTGCTGTTGAACGCACACTCACGCCAGAATCTGGCTCACCGTCTCAAAGCCGTACCCTGCGTCCTTCAGCCGCGGGATCAACTCCCGGGTCGCCGCAAGCGTAGCCCCGATATCCGGATTCGGCCGGATATCCCGGCCATCGTGCAGGCAGAAGATCGCGCCTGGCGCCAGCTTCTGCAGCAGCCGAGCCACGATCTCGCCCGGAGGTAACTCCCAATCGTTGCCGATCGCACTCCACATCACGCCATGCAGGCGAAGCTTGCGTTGCGCAGCCGCCAGGCCAAACCAGCGCATCCCGTAGGGCGCGCGCAAAAAGACAGGGACCACGCCGGTCTCCGCCGTGATCCGCTCCTGCGCCGAAGCAAACTCCCACAGGATCTCCTCCGCTCCCAGAAGATTCGGGCTGCGGCTCAGCCGTGGACACAGCCTGCGATGCGTGTAGGTGTGATTCCCAATCTCGTGGCCAGCCTCCGCCACCCGCCGTGCCACCTCGCTCAGCCGTGCCACGTTGGCGCCACACTGAAAGAAGGTCGCAGGTACATTCTCCCGCGCAAGATAGTCGAGCAGCCGCAACGTGCCTTCGCTCGGACCATCATCGAACGTCAACGCCACCGAACGCCGCCGGCCCGCACCCCGGTAGGACGATGGTCCGAAGATCTGCGCCGAACGGCCCCGCACTCCATAAACCAAACCCGCAGCCGCTCCACCGCAAACCGTCGCTGAAACCGCCAGACCTGCAACCCCAGACCAGCCGTCTCCACGCTTGAGCATGCTCCTATCCTATGCAGCTTCGCCCTCACGGCGAACCGTCCGCAGGCTACAGCTTGCCTCACTTCTGAATCGTCGTCTCCGCGCCGGTCAGCTTCTTCGAAACCGCCGCCGGCGTCGGCAGGTCGCTGCGATCCCAACCGCCGCCGAGCGCCTCGATCAACTGCACCGATGCCGTCATCTCTTCGGTCCGCAGCGTAGCCAGATTCTGCTGGTCGTTCAGCAGCGTCAACTGCGAGGTGACCACGTCCACATACGGATCGATCCCGGTCTGGTATCGCCCCATCTCCAGACTTACATACTGCTGGGCAGATTGTTCCGCCTGCTGCGTCTGCAGAATCTGGTGCGAAAGAATGCGCACCGCCGCCAGGTAGTCTTCCACCTGCTGAAAGGCCGTGAGGACCGTCTGCCGGTAGCTCGCCACGTCCGCGTTGTAGGTCGCGATGTACTGATTCACCGTCGCCCGCCGCAGCCCCGCGTCATAGATCGTCTCCGAAACCTGCGGTCCCACCGACCAGAAGCGGCTCGACCAATCGAAGAAATGCTTCAGCGTCGAGCTCTCCACACCTCCCGTCGCACCCAGCGTCACGGTCGGATAAAAGGCCGCATCGGCCACGCCGATCTGTGCATTCGCCGAAGCCATCGTACGTTCTGCCGCGGCAATGTCTGGCCGCCGCTCCAGCAGTTGCGCAGGCACGCCTAGCGGGACCGCCGGAGGAACGGCGTTCAGCGGCTTGGGTGGAATCGAAAAATCCGAAGGATTCGTACCGATCAGCACTGCAATCGCATGCTCGTACTGCGCGCGGAGTACCCCCACGTTGGTCGCCGCAGCGGTCGCGTTCTGCAGCGTATTCTGGGCCTCTATCACCGAGATCTGGTCGCCGATCCCGGTCTCATACTGCGCCTGGGTCAGCTCAAGCGCCTTTTGGTCCGCCTCGCGAGTCTTGTTGTACACATCCTGCAAAGCATCCTGCCCGCGCAGCTCGAAGAGATACACGGCCAGCGACGCCTGTTCCGTCAGCCGCTCATTTTCAAGGTCCGCCGCGCTTAGCTGCGCCGCAAACTGGTACTCGCGAATCTGGCTGCGCACCCGCCCCCACAGGTCCGGCTCCCACGAGACATCGAAGGGCAGGGAAATGATCGAGCTTTGCCGCCCGGTGGAGGTAATCGTCCCCGTGCCTGTCGTTCCGGTGGTTCCTGTCGTCCCCGTTCCCGTCGTGCCCGTGCCCGTTGTCCCGGTTGTTCCCGCCGTGCCCGTGGCGTTGGTCAGGTTCGACGAAGACCGCGAGCGCGTAAACGACGGGCCCACACTCAGTGTCGGGTAGAGCTGCGAACGGGCCTGCGCCACCAGAGTCCGCGCCTCCACGAAGTTCTCAAAGTACTGCTTCACCGTCTGGTTATCGATATTAAGCCGTTCCTCAAGCGCATTCAGCTCGGGATCGTTATAGATCTGCCACCACTTCCCGCGCAGCATCGCGTCGCCCGGCTGGGCCGTCTTCCAACCATCCGCCTCCATGAACTGCGCGGGAGACTCCTTGTAAATCGGCGGCGGAA
>CAXTQE010000200.1:0-5352 GCA_964246225.1 uncultured Acidobacteriaceae bacterium
ACCCGTAGTCGTTGCCGCCCGCCGTCAGGATCGAGGTATCGGTCGTCAGCGCAATTGCGCGCAGCGCCGGGCGATCCACCGTCAGCCGCACCACAAACTCCGCCACCAGGTGCTGCGCGTCCGCCGCCGAGCCTCCGTTGCCGGCCACCAGCAGCTTGCCTCCACGCCCAAGTGAATCCGCCGTCAGCCTGCCCATCGCCACCAGCGACTCCTGCAGTTCGGCATCGTCGTGCACTGCCTGCATCGTCCGAATCGACTGCGCCAGCTGACGGCAGACCAGGTCCTTCATCGTCGGGCTACCTCTTAAAGGAAAATTTCTTATGCGCAAAATAGCTGTAAATGGCGGTAAATACAGCCACCACAAGAATCGCCAGCACCGGCGCGGGATGGAGAATGTGCAACCGGCGAAACAGCGGATTCAGAAAGCCGAGTGGGAACAGCAGAAAGAACTTCGTCATCAGCGGAAGCGCCAGCAGTTCCGGCAGCGTACCCACCCCGTAGACCGCAAAGCAGCGAAGCCACTCCTTCAGGTAGTTCCCCTTGGTGTGGAAGACAAAGTGCTTGTAGCAAAGAAATGCCATCGTGATCGAGATGGGCTTGGAAGTAATCGACGCGAAGTCCGCCGTCAGCAGAATCCAGCGATGCGGCAAAATACGCGAGTAGAGCGCCACCAGCAACGTCGAAAGCACCAGCGCAAAGGCCGTGTTCCACACGCCAACGAGCAAAAAGCGAATGACCTGCACCGGAGGCAGTAGACGCCGCATACTGGCAAACGGGCCATGCGGAGCGATCTCCGGAGTCTCCTGCACAGAAGGCAAGGCGGCGGACGTGGCGGGCTGGGGGAGGGTGTCCAAAGCAGTTTCCGGTCCTATTCTAGCCGGTCCACCCGGTGGCTGGGGTTGCTCAGATAGAATCCACCTGTCCGACTGGGTTGCGTCTCCTTCCCTCAATCGGTCTCAGCGAAGCTGTCCCAGAGGTCCCATGAAAGCCTTGCTCGTCCTCCTGCTGCTCTTCGTTGCGTCCTCGCTTTCCTTGTACGCGCAGACCTCCCAGCCGCTTTGGCCCGGCGCCGCTCCCTTCGCCAAGGGCACAGCGGACCCCGACATCCCGACGCTGACAACCTATCTCCCCGCCGCGAACCCCACTCGCACCGCCGTCCTCGTCGCACCCGGAGGAGGCTACCTGCATCTCGCCATGGAGAAGGAAGGCGAGGACGTCGCCCGCTGGCTCAACGCCCATGGGGTCGCCGCCTTCGTGCTCAAATACCGCCTCGGCCCCACCTACCATCACCCTGCTGAGCTGGCCGACGCGCAGCGCGCCCTTCGTACCATCCGCGCGCGCGCCGCCGAACTCGGCCTCGCCCCGGACCACATCGGCATGTGGGGCTTCTCCGCCGGAGGCCACCTGACCGCTACCGCCGGAACCCTCTACAACTCTCAGTTCTATCTGCCGTCCGACGCCCTGGACCGCCAGTCCGCCCGCCCGGACTTCCTCATCCTGGCCTACCCCGTCATCACCCTGGACATGAAGTACGGCCACACAGGCTCCCGCATCGGCCTTCTTGGCAACTCACCCGCACCGGCCCTGATTGAGCTTCTCTCGCCCGAAAAGCACGTCACCGCAAACACCCCGCCGACCTTTCTCTTCGCCACCACCGACGACAAGATCGTGCCCGTGATGAACAGCGTGCTCTTCTACTCCGCACTCATCGCCAACCGCGTCCCGGCCGAGATGCACCTGTTTCAACACGGGCCGCACGGCGTGGGCCTCGCCTCCGGTTTCCCCGATCTCAAAGGCTGGCCCGACCTGCTCGCCACCTGGATGCGGGCCAATGGCTGGATGGCGGCCGCATCGCTTTAGCGCAAATAGCTGTCCTGACTCTCGATCCAGTCCTGCCGCGGCGGCGCAAACAGATCCAGGTCCTCGGTATCTTCAAGCGCCGTCGCTGAGTGAGGCACGTTCGCCGGGATCACCAGCACCTCGCCCGCCCGCACCACCTGCGTCACGCCCCCAACCACGAACTCAAGCGCGCCCGTGACGATATAGGCCAGCTGCTCGTTGGGATGGCTGTGCTCCGGAACCACGCACCCCTTCTTCAACATCACCCGACCAATCATCGCCTGCTCACCGGAACAAAACTGCCGCGTCAGCAGAGGATTCATCTGCTCGGGCTCCATCTCCGCCCACCGAAAAAGCTTCGCCGCGCCCACTTCCGTTGCCTCTGCCATGCTCCACTCCCCCTGCTCGTCTGCACTCTTTGTAATGCGCAGCCTGCTTGTGTAGAGTAAGCGAAACGCTTCCAGATTGGCTTCTGCCGCACTTGCAGGAAAAGTATGCCTCACCGGTTGACCTCGGCGAATCCGTCGCCGTATCTCGTGTTCTGGATAGGTAGAACGATGCGTTCTTCTGCACTCAAGCTGCTCCTGTTTTGCCTGTGCTGTCTGCTTCCCGGCCTGCCACCGGCCGGCGCACAAACTTCTGTTCCGGCTGTCTCTGCATCCCCAACCCAAAGCCAGCCCCAAAGCCAGGCCGACCGCATCGCAACGCTCGAAAAGCAGGTCGCCGACAACACCGCTGCCGCCGCCTCCGCGCAAATGGGAGCCGACAACGGCTGGATGCTCATCTCCTCCGCGCTGGTGCTCATGATGAGCGCTCCCGGCCTCACGCTCTTCTACGGCGGCCTCGTCCGTCGCAAAAACGTCCTCGGCACCATGATGCAGACCTTCGCCATGATGGGCGTCGTCACCGTCCTCTGGGCGCTCGTCACCTACTCGCTCGCCTTCGGTCCGGGCAACGCCATCATCGGCGGCTTCCATAACGTCCTGCTTCACGGCGTCGGCCTAACCCCGGACAAGGACTACGCCGCCACCCTCCCCCTTCAGACCTTCATGGTCTACCAGCTCATGTTCGCCATCATCACCCCCGCGCTCATCACCGGAGCCTTCGCCGAGCGCGTCAAGTTTTCCGCCATGCTCGTCTTCATGATCCTTTGGGCGCTCTTCGTCTATAGCCCCATGGCGCACATGGTCTGGGGCAAGGGAGGCCTGCTTAACGCCTCGCTTGGTGGCCGTTTCCCCACGCTTGATTTCGCCGGAGGCACCGTCGTTCACGTCACCTCGGGAGTCTCCGCGCTGGTCACCGCGCTCTATCTCGGCAAGCGCCTCGGCTATCCAAAGGTCGCCATGCCTCCGCACTCAGTTGTGCTCAGCTTTATCGGAGCCGCGCTGCTTTGGGTCGGCTGGTTTGGCTTCAACGCCGGCTCTGCCCTCGGCTCCGGAACCCTCGCCACCTCGGCCTTTGTCGCCACCCACTTCGCCGCCGCCGCCGCCGCCTGCGGCTGGTCCGCCGCCGAGTGGTTCCGCAACGGCAAGCCCTCCGCCCTCGGAGCCATCTCCGGCGCCGTCGCAGGACTCGTCGGCATCACGCCCGCCGCCGGCTTCGTCACGCCCATCTCCGCCCTCTGGATCGGCCTCATCACCGGCATCTTCTGCTTTTTCATGGTCGTCACCGTCAAGTCGCGCTTCGGCTACGATGACTCCCTCGATGCCTTCGGCGTTCACGGAGCCGGAGGCACCATCGGCGCCATCCTCACCGGCCTCTTCGCCAACTCCGCCATCAACCCCATCTTCGGCGCAGGCAAGGCCACCGGCGTTTTTGAGGGCAATCCGCACCAGCTCGTCAATCAGCTGACCGGAATCGCCATCGCCTGGACCCTGTCCATCTGCGGCACCCTCATCATCCTCGTCCTGGTCGATAAAACCGTCGGTCTGCGCCTGAGCTCTGAAGCTGAAACCGAGGGCATGGACATCGCCCTGCACGGGGAAGAGGGCTACGACTTCGCCGCATAGGCATACTCTTAGAAGTGACAGCCGAGCACATACGTCTTTTGGAGATTGGGAGAGAGAAGCGCCATGCAGAAAATTGAAGCCATCATCCAGCCGTCCAAGCTCGAAGAGGTCAAGGACGCCCTCATCGAGATCGGCGTCGAAGGCATCACCGTGCTCGAGGCGCGCGGCCACGGACGCCAGAAAGGCCATACCGAGTTCTACCGCGGCCGCGAGTACGCCGTCGACCTCCTGCCCAAGGTCAAAATCGAAGTCGTCGTCCCCGATACCCTCGCCGAGCGCGCCATCCACGCCATCATCACCTCCGCCCGCACCGGCAAGATCGGCGATGGCAAAATCTTCGTCTCGCGCATCGATGAAGCCATCCGCATCCGCAACGACGAACGCGGAGAGATCGCCCTCTAGCAAAATCCAGCGTCATCCTGAGCGAGCGAAGGACCCCTGTATTCGCTGCTGTCTGTTCTCCTCCCTTTGGCTGTCATCTCCAAAGAAGCTGCGTTTGGACGTTGCTTGGTCCAGCTACCCTGGCGCGCTGCTCCCCTTTAGTTGCCCATCTCGTTCGAGCAAGGAGGATGCGACGCATGAGCGATCAGCCCGGAACTCCTCCCAATCCGCAGTATGAAGAGCAGATGCAGGCCCTGCACCTCGCCTTCGACCAAACCCTGCAGCAGCCCTCGGCCGGCACCGTAGCCCTCCGTACCCGCTCGAGAGCCGTAGACCAGCTCGTCCAGCAACTCTGGTCCGCGTCCCTCGCCTCCGACCCCAGCCTCGGCTCCGGAGTTGCCGTCCTCGCCGTCGGAGGCTTCGGCCGCGGCGAGCTCTTTCCCAACTCCGACGTCGACCTCCTCTTCCTCCTCGATCCGCGCGTCTCGGAAGCCGCCGTCAAACAACCGCTTCGGCTCCTCAACCAGAAGCTCTGGGACGCCGGCCTTCGTGCCTCGCCCATGACCCGCTCGCTCGCCGAGTGCGGCCGCTTCCAGCCCGAAAACGTCGAGTTCACCTTGTCTCTCCTCGACGCCCGCCCTCTCGCCGGAGACCCCGCCATCAGCGCGCAGCTCCTTGAGAAAGCCATCCCCAAGCTCATCGAGCGCGACCGCAAACGCATCGTCAGCCGCCTGCTCGAGGTCATCCGCACCCGCCACGCGCGCTTCGGTGACACCCTCTTCCACCTCGAACCCAACGTCAAGGAGTGCCCCGGAGGCCTTCGCGACGCACACTCCTGCGCCTGGCTCGCCCGCCTCGCCGAAACCCCCTCGCCTCCGCCTCCGCTCGAATTCGCCGACGCTCGCGAGTTCCTCATCCTCGTCCGCGCCTTCCTGCACTTCCGCCACGGCCGCGACGACAACACGCTCGACTGGCACAGCCAGGACGAAGCCGCTGTCTCCTCTCTCGGACTCAACCGTCCCTCGGAAGGCGCCGACGCCTCCTACTGGATGCGCTTCTTCTTCCGCCACGCCCGCGTCCTCGAGCGCCACACCGCGCAGGCCATCGACGCCGCCTCCACTCC
>CAXTQE010000201.1:0-5340 GCA_964246225.1 uncultured Acidobacteriaceae bacterium
CGCTCTTTCTGCGCGGCGCCCCCGTCGACAAACTCCTCCTCGACGGCAGTGCGATCGAGCAGCTCGGCGGAGGCTTCGACCTCGGCCGCCTTACCTCCACCGGCCTCTCCGCCGTCGCCAGCCGTCCCGCCCTCGAGCTCACGCCCGGCCCCAATCCGCTCGACGGCCTCGACGCCGAAGCCGGCGTCCTCGCGCTGCACACCGCGCTTGCCTCCACCCTTCACCCCACGCTGGTTTACTCCGGCGATGCAGGCACGCTCTCCACCGTCCGCAACGAAGCCACCCTCACCCTTGCCCACGGCCGGGTCGACGCGCTGCTTGCCTTCTCGCGCCTCAACACGGACAACGACCAACCCGCAGCCCCCGTCCACCTCATCACCTACGCGGCAAACGTGGGCTACTTCATCTCCGCCGGAACCAGCCTCCGCGCGACCCTCCGCGACGACATTTCCGCCGCGCCGCTCACCAGTCCCTTCGCCTTCTACGCCGTCCAGCCGCTCGGCAGGGAAGCCGCGCAAACTCTCTCTTCCACCTTCGTCTTCGACACCCGCACCTCCTTCGGCTGGCACAACCAGCTTCGGTACGGCCTCCTCCGCGAACGTAGCGAAGCCCTCAACTTCTTCACTCCAGCCACCGGCCTTCCCGTCACCATCCTCGGAGCCAACGGAGACTCCGCCTCCGGAGTCGCCACCTTCCTTCAACGTCCGCCCCGCGAGGACCTCGTCAGCGACCGCGACCAGTTCGCCTACGCGAGCGACTACGCCTTTGCGCCGTTCCTCACCGGCTCCCTCACCGCCCGCTATGACGGCGAGCGCGGCGCCGACCTCCTTGCCGCCGGCTCCCAGCGCCCTCCCCAGCGCCAGGAGCGAACCCACCTCTTCGCCGCCGCATCACTCGCCGCCGAACTCCGCCACCGCCTCTTCGTCCAGGCCTCCGGCAGCGTCGACCACAGCAGCCTGCTCGGGCTGGTCGGCACACCGCGTCTCGGCCTCACCTACACCGCCGTACGCCCCGGCAGCGCCCGCAGCCCCGGATTCGCCCGCTTCCGCGGCACCAGCCTCCACCTGACCGCAGCTACCGGCGCACGCGAGCCCTCACTCGCCCAGGTGTTTGCAGCCCAGCCCGCAACTTCCTCCCCAGCCGACAACGCCCGCTCCCCCGCCCTCCCCGCCGGCGTCGACCAGAACCTCTACCGGGGCAAGCTCACCCTCCGCGCCACCTACTTCCACCAGCAGTTCTCGCATCAGGCCGAGCTCCTCGGCCAGGCTCCCGTTCTCCTCTCGAGCGCCCTCGCCTACCGCACCCAGGGCCTCGAATCCGACCTCCGCTACCAGCCACGCCCACGCCTGCTGGTCCACGGCGGCTACAGCTATCTCGCCTCGCTCGTCGAGCGCTCCGCAGCCGCGCCCGCCTTCAACCCCCAATTCGCCGCCACCCCAATCGGAGCCCTGACCGCGCTCCCCGGTGCCCGGCCCTTTGAACGTCCCGCAAACTCCGGATTCGCCGCCGTCCAGTTCACCGGCTCCACCTTCACGGCGAGCCTCCGCGCCGTCTTCGCCGGCAAGTCCGATGGCTCAACCGGCCTCCTCGCCAACCCCGCCCTTCTGCTTCCCAACCGCGATCTCTCCCCCGGCTACACCTCCATGGACGCCTCTTTTACCTACGCCTTCACCCGCCACCTTACCCTCTACACCAAGCTGACCAACCTGCTCGACAACCGCCAGATGGCCCCCATCGGCTATCTATCGACCCCCTTCCTCATCCGCACCGGCCTGCGTATCCGCCTCGGCCGTGAGTGAACGGCCGTGGGCTGTCCCTGCATCTCACGGCGGCATCGCACGTCTAACAGGATGGAAGTTCAGAAGGAAAAATCATGACCGTACTCCAGTCCAGCTTGGCAGCACTTTTTCTCGGCATCCTCCCATCTGCCGTGTACGCCCAGGGAAGTGAAGGCTTGCTTCCCACCCAGATCCTCGTCCGCACCGACTCCAAGAACGCGATCGCGCCCACCCAGAGCACCCTCACCCTGCAGTTGAACTCGAAGTCCACCACGCTCACCTCGCTCACCCCGGTCCAACCCGGCGGCGTGCAGATCGCGCTGCTGATCGACGACGGCCTCAGCCGCGGCGCAGGCATCCAGCTCAATGACATCCGCGACTTCGCCACGTCGCTGCCGCCAGCCTCTGAGCTGCTGATCGGCTACATGGAAAACGGCACCGTCCGCGTCGTGCAGCCCTTCACCACTGATCACGCGGCTGCCATGAACGCAGTCCGCCTTCCCCAGGGCATCCCCGGCGAGTCCGCCAGCCCCTACTTCTGCCTCTCCGACTTCGTCAAGCGCTGGCCCGGCATAGCCGAGGACGGATCCTCCGGCCAACGCAAAGCCCGCTTCGTCATCATGCTCACCAACGGCGTCGATCCCTACAACGGCTCTGACCGCATCACCAATCAGGACAGCCCCTACGTCGCCGCCGCCGCCACCGATGCGCAACGTGCCGGAGTCTCCGTCTCCTCCATCTACTACCGCGACGCCGGATTCCGCGGCGGCCGCGGCTCCCTCAGCGGCCAAAGCTACCTCCAACAGGTAGGCGACGCCACCGGCGGCACGCTCTACAACATCGGTCCCATCGACCCCGTCTCCATCAAGCCCTACTTCAACGAGTTCCTCCACGACATCTCCGAAACCTACATCGCCACCTTCAATGCCGATGCGGCCGCCGGCGGCCGGGAGCATCTGCTACGTGTCAAGATGGGCAGCACCGTACCCAAACTGAAGCTGCGCCACGCGGATGAGGTTCGGCCAGGCAATCTGGAGGCGCCTGCCACTTCCAATGCGCAGTTCAGCGGCCCGGCACTCCAGTAGCTCCTCCCCTCAGCCCCGCGCCCCTGATAGGCTCTCCCCATGGAGAGACTGTCTCGGGCGCGCATCTCGTTTGTTCTCACCGCAGCTCTTAGCCTGATGGCTCTTCTGCCCGCTGAAGCTGCTCCCCGCAAACTCATCATCGACGAGGACGCCTCCGGTCCCGGCGGCACCAACCAGATGGCCATAATGCTGCTCCTGCAGTCCCCGGAAGCCCAGGTGCTCGGCATCACCATGGTCACCGGAGACGCCTGGGAGCCTGAAAACGTCGCGCACACCCTGCGCATGCTCGAGCTCATCCACCGCACCGACGTACCTGTCGTCCCCGGAGCCATCTTTCCGTTGGTTCGCAGCCAACTTGACATCGAAGTAGAACGCCTGACCGTCGGACCGCAACCCTGGTACGGCGCCTGGGGCGAGGTCATCGCCAACACCAGCAGCCAAACCCACCACGTGCCGGAGGTCATTCCCCCGCTGCCGGAGGGAGCGCCAAAGACAAAGCCCGCCGACGAAGACGCCGCCCACTTCCTCGTCCGCCAGGTCCGTGCCCATCCCCATCAGGTCTGGATCTACGCCGGCGGCCCGCTCACCAACATCGCCCTCGCGCTCAGCCTCGAGCCGCGCTTCGCAGAGCTGAGCGCCGGCATCGTCATCATGGGCGGCAGCCTTGCCCCACGTGGAGACGACCCGGAGTTCCTCTCCCATCCCCGCCACGAGTTCAACTTCTGGTTCGATCCCGAAGCGGCGCACATCGTTCTGCGCGCGCGCTGGCCACAGATCGACCTCACCCCGGTGGACGTGGCGGTCAAGGTCCGCTTCACGCCGGAGATGGTCGCCGAGATCGCCAAAAGCCCTCAGCCGGCTGCCCAGTACGTCGCCAAATACTCGCACGACTTCTCCTACATGTGGGACGAACTCGCCGCCGCCGCCTGGCTCGATCCGTCGCTGATCACCAAAGCGATTCCCCTCTACATCGATGTCAACCTGAACCGCGGCGCAGGGTACGGCGATACGCTCAGCTGGACCGAGGCCGAAAAGCCCATCAGCCCGCCCCGTCCAGCGCATGTGCAGACTGAGGTGGACACACAGCGGTTCTATCGCCTGTTCCTCGAGCGCATGCAGGCACCTCCACTCCTTCCGTAACAAATAAGTGTCCAGGGACGTTCGGCTGGCGCGGATCTTCCGCTTTGCTTGTACGATGAGCGGCAGCCATGCCTCCTCAGAAAAAGCTGCGCATCCTTTATGTCGATGGACCCGGCAACGTCGCCGGAACCTTTCGCCAATGGATCAGCGGCAGCGACGACCCCACCGAGGTCAGCCGAACCTACTCGGGAGATGTCTTCGACCTCGTCCGCGACCTTGGCCTAAACGCCTACGTCGTCTCCACCCACCCCGACGCGCAACTCCTTCAGCAAGGCTCCATCACCGTCGAGCATCGCCCCGTTCCGTCTCGCCGCGCCTCCGGCCTGGCCTTCCACCTTGGCGAGCTGCGCCACGCCGCCTGGTTGATCCGGCTCGCCCTCCGCTTTCGCGCCGACGTCGTCATCGTCGCCGACCAGCTGCACTGGTTCGCGCTCTGGCCGCTTCATTTGCTTGGCCAGAAGCTCATCGTCATGCTGCACTGCGCCTTCTGGCCCGCTGGTTTTCGCGATCGCGCCGCCTCCACACGCCGCCTGCAGCAGGTGAACGGCCGCTTCTGGCACAACGGAGTCGACGTCACCCTCTGCGTTTCGCCGGAGGTGGAGCGCCAGCTGCGCCAGATCGCCGCACCTCTCACCGGCCCCGTGCTGCAGGTCCGGGCACAGTACAGGCCAGCCTTCTTCGCCGCCATTCCGCCTCCTGATTACCAGCCCAATCAGCCCTTCCGCGTCCTCTTCGCCGGCCGCCTCGAGCGCGAAAAGGGAGTCTTCGACCTGCTCGAAATCGCCTCCCACCTCTCTCTTTCCTCGCCCGGAGCCTTCACCTTCGAGCTCTGCGGAGAAGGAAGCGTCTATGAAGAGCTCGCCCGCCAGATTGCCGAGTGCGACCTTGCCAACTCCTTCCGGCTCATGGGAAAGCTTGACCGGGAAGCCATGGCCAGGGCCCTCGGCCGCTCTCACGCCGTTGTCGTCCCCACCGGGCTCGGCTTCGCCGAGGGCATGAACCGCGTCGCCATTGAAGGTGTGCTCGCCGGCCGCCCCGTTGTCACCAGTCCCGTCGCGCACGCTGAGGATGTGCTCGGCGACGCGCTGGTCCTGGTTCCGGTCGGAGACGTCCACGCCTATGTGGCCGCGCTCCAAAAGCTCCGCGCCGACCCCGTCTTCTACGCCAGACGCTGCGCCGCCACCCGCATCGGAACCGAAGTCTTTCTGGACGGTGCTCAGGGCTTCCGCGCCAGGCTCCAGACAGCTCTCGACCTCTGCTTCCCCGGCCGCCCCTGACCCTCACGCATGAAGAACGTCTCCGGCCCAACCGCCCTTTTATCCCACCAACTCCCCGCA
>CAXTQE010000202.1:0-5213 GCA_964246225.1 uncultured Acidobacteriaceae bacterium
AGGACCGTTGCTCCCGTGGGCAGATAAAACTCGAATGGATGCTCGCTCATCAGCGTCTTGGGCGGAGCGGACTCGTTCTTGAGGAAGAAATGTTCGACCACCTTGAGGCCATCGCCGCCGGATTCACTCTGCAGGCTTAGGACATCGGCTTCGGTGGTGACGCCCTGCACCTCGGCCGCGGCGGAGTAAACGTCGATGTCGACCGACTGCGTTCCGGGCTGGATTGGCTTGAAGTAATTTGCCTTCTCATGGGTGACTCGCAGGAGATGCAGACCGTCCGCGGGAACGGCAATGGTGAAGCGGCCGCGACCGTCGGTCTTGGTGCGCGCGAGCTCCTGCATGCCTTGCGCCAGCTGCAGCAGGACCACATCGTCGTTGCCCGAGGGCTTGTTGGTCGTGCGGTTCGTGACGATGCCCGACACGGACTGAGCAACGAGAGGGCTTCCAAGCAGGATGCAGAGAAGAAGGAGAAGGCAGCCGGAGAGGGCGCGTCGAAGAATCACTCCTTAAGTCTAAACGACTCGATTGCTCAAGAAGGGTTGATGAAGGGTAGGGAGAAGGAGAGCCTTGGTGAGGTGAAGCGGCTGCACGAGAATGGCTGCCTGCCCAGCTTCCCCTGGCGCGCGCCGGTGAGTACCGTCCAACGGCCTTGGCAATCTGGCGGGCGACCCCGAACCCGACACCCTTATTCGCCGCGTAGCGAGGCCTCCTAGTTTTGTATCCTGCATAGCTTCCTTGCTCTGCAACGTTGCGACCGCTGTTGGGACAAACCTCATAGTCTCAGCACGCACAAAGGCAGAAAGGGTTTTCACCTTCAGCGTATGAAACCACACTCCGGGCCTTTACAACTTCACGCCCGTCTAGTCCCTATGCAGCAAAGATTTCTGCCCCTGTTTCTCGTTCTGATTTTGACTTCCTTGGCGCCAGCCCAGATCTCCGCTCACAAGCCGCTTCTGGTCGGGTACTTCGGTCAATGGGGACTCTACAGCGACCCTCAATACACTTTGAAAGATCTTGCCGCCGACAGGAAAGCCTCTCTGCTGGATCAGCTCAACTACGCCCAGGCCTTCGTCACCGGAGGCCACTGCTCGATCGCCGACCCGAATGCCGACCTCAACCACACCTTTTCGGCGGCCGATTCCGTGAACGGTCAACCGGACGATCCCGCATCGCCCTTCCGTGGTCATCTTCATCAGCTTGCAGAGTTGAAGAGCACCTACCCGCGCCTGAAAGTCCTCATCTCGCTTGAAGGCCGTGCCTCTGACTTTGCCTTCGACGCCCGTCCGGAGAACCGCCAGGCGTTCCTTGCTTCCTGCGTCGACCTCTTCCTCAAAGGAGACCTTGCTCCCAGCATCCGCGCTCCCGGCCTCTTCGACGGCATCGACGTGGACTGGGAGTACCCGCAGGGCCCGGATGCTGCCAACTTCCTCGGCCTGCTCACCGACCTTCGCCGTCAGATGGACCTGGTTCGTCCCGGTCTCACACTCTCGGTCGCGGTTGGGCCGAGCCCCCGCATGTACGACGGGGTCGATTTCAGCGCGGTATCCGCCAAAGTCGATGAAATTGGCCTGATGACGTACGACTTCGCCGGTCCCTGGATGCAGAACACCGGCTTCCTCGCTCCGCTGTACAGGGTTTCGCCCGTGGAGCAGGCGGGCTCGGGAGCCACCGGGCCAGTGCATGTGCCCGCTCGCGTGCCTGCTCCCACGGGGGCCAATCCTACGGCAAGTACGACGCCGTCGGCTGAGGTTGCTGCTCCCGCGGGCAGTATTCCGGCAAGTGTCCCGGCACCCAGCCCACCACCCAGCGGAGGCGCTGCAGGGTCGGTGCAGGCGTTTCTCGCGGCGGGAGTTCCACCGGCAAAGCTCCTGGTGGGAGTGCCGTTTTACGGTTACGGCTGGACCCAGGTTCCCGAGATTGCCGACGGCGTCTTCCAGGAGGGCACGCCCATCCGCGGCGATCGGCCCTACAGTTACATCCAGTCCCTTGTTGCCGGGTCGAAACTCTTCCGCGACTCCCGGTCGCAGACGCCCTGGCTGTTTGACGGCGACGCGTTCTGGACCTTCGACGATCCCACCAGCATTAAGGCCAAAGCAGCCTACGTGCTTGACCATGATCTCGGCGGACTGATGATCTGGGAGCTCTCCGAAGATACAGCGCAGGGCGCTCTGCTGACTGCCGCGCACCAAAGTTTGCATCCACCCTTTCACAGTGGGACTACTGCTTCTGACCCGGCCAGCTGCCGATGAGGCTGGAAAGCAAAAAAGCCTCCGCGTCGGGAGGCTTTAGAACTGAATGTTGGATGGTGGAGGCGGTGGGAGTCGAACCCACGTCCGAAACTACCTTCAACAGAGAGCTTTCATGCTTTTCCCGATTCATCTTTGTCTCGTCAGTGCGCCTTAGAACGGGCGAAGACGGAACACCGACCAGCCTGATTGATCTCGTCCTCAGCCCGCTCAGACGGAGCAGGGAAGACCAGCCTACTGTGCGACGATCGGTACCGGCCCGTAGGCGAAGCTGGAGCGATCGGCTACTTAACTAATTAAGCAGCAAGCGCGAATTGAGGTTCGGCACTTATAGTTTTGGGCGCGATTACGGGTGTACCCACCCCGGCATGCCTCTCTGCCGCAAGCAATCCCGTCGAAGCCGTGACGCCCCCATGTGGAGCTGGCATCAACATTGCTCTGGCACTCAAAGAACTGAGTCTAGTATACCGCTACGGAGTGTCGGTTGCTACCTGCCCCGCCGTATGCAGGTAGGGGATGCCTTCGGTCATCCACTTCGGTTTTGGGCCGGCTTTCAATTCATAGTCGAAGAACTGCGCCATCCGGGCGGCGTAATCCTTCTGGTTGGCCCGCCGCCGTAGATGGTGCGGCTCGCCGTTGTAGGTAAACAGGTAGGCTTCTTTGCCGAGCCGGCGCAGGGCTAAGAAGAATTCGATTCCCTGGTACCAGGGCACAGCGTCGTCGGCGTCATTGTGGAGGATCAGGAGAGGAGTTTGAATCTTGTCAGCCATGAAGATGGGTGAGTTCTCAATAAAGCGGAGCGGATACTCCCAGGGCGTACCGCCGATGCGGCTCTGCGTCTTCTCGTATTGAAACTGGCGCGGACGGCCCGGACCCCAGCGGATGCCGTCGTAGGCGCTGATCATGTCGACTACTGGCGCGCCGTCCTCGGCCGCCTTGAAGCGGTTGGTCTGCGTGACCATGTAGGCAATCTGGTACCCGCCCCAGCTGTGGCCCTGGATGCCGATGTTCTTTTCGTCGACGAACCCGCGCGCGGTCACCGCGTTGACTCCGGCCATGACGCACTTAAGCGCGCTCTGCCCCGGATAGCCCGTGGTGTAAACGATATCCGGCGTAAACACGAGGTAGCCGTTGCTCACGTAGTAGCTGATGTTGATGGAATCCATGGGCTTGGGGTCGACAAAATGATTGAGGTTCTGCGAGAGCTTTTCGTAGAGGTAGACGATCATCGGGTACTGCTTGTGCGGATCGAAGTTTTCCGGCTTGTACAGAATGCCCTGGAGCGGAACCCCGTCGATATTGGTGAAGTTCACCATCTCGTCCGCGCCCCACAAAAATCCGGCCTGCTGAGGATTGGCCGCGCTCACCGTTCGGGGCTGGTGGAAGGCGGCGTCGGTGACGAGGAGGTCAGGAAACTGCGAGAAGCTCTGCTCGGCAAAGACATACACGTCCGCGTCTTTGGCCTTGATGGGCGTGTTCACATCGGTGTGGGTCATCCACAGTTCACGCGGAGGTTGGGGGCTGTCGATCTTGGCCGTGTAGAAGCCGCTGTCGCGGGTGAGGGTGTTTTCGGCGCGCAGCAGGATGGGTTTGGCCGGGTCGATCGTCTTTTCTTCTGGATCGAGCTTCACGTAGCGGAACTCCAGATGCTCCTTTCTGCCCAGACCGGCCGTTAGGTTCACCGCCGAACTGCCGTCTGGAGCGACCTGCCAGACGTCGAAGCGATCGTAGAGCAACAGGTACCTGTCATCCCTGGTCCACCCGGCAAAGCCATAGGGCGGCGGCGTGGACGGGGTGTCGTTGTCTTCATTCCAGAACCTTACCGGCAGTTTGCCGGTCAGGTTAACGCTCTTTCCGCTGGGCAGCGCGATCGCGATCCAGTCTTTGCCGTCGAAGGTGGCGGCGTATCGGCCGTCGCCAGACCAGCGCAGGGTGCTTTCACTCTTTTTTAGGAGCGGGGTGCGATGGCCGTCCTCGAGATCGACCAGGAAGTAGTCCTGATACCGGTCGCCGTAGTCGAGCATCGGCCGATACTCTTTGTCGTTGGTTCCCAGTGCGTAGCGGCCCGCTTCGTTGGGAACGATCTCCTGCATCGACTCATCCGCGAGCTGCAGGAGCTTATGTTCTGGAATGATGTAAACAGCGCGAAAGGAGCGGTTTCGATCGGCAATTGCGCGAACCTTCTGCGCGGGTTGAATGTAGTCGTCTTTGTAGTTCCAGAGGTCGAACGAGGGCTTGTCCTGATCGATGACCGTGGCGTGCACCGGGGGAGGCGACGGAGCCGCGCCGAAGAACAACCGCGTGCCGTCGGGTGAGAACGTTAGCGGGGCATGATCGCTGATGACGAAGCCCGCACGGAAACCGGAGGTGCCGGTTGAAACCGCCTCTGCTGCCTTCGGCTCCGAAGTTCTCCAGAGATAGAGCGCGTAAGGGGGTTTCCTGTCGTGGTCTGTGTCTTCGGGATTGCCGATAAATGCGAGCTCGTCCAACTTGTCGTCCCAGACTAGATGTTCGAATCTGCCTTTGCCGACAACCAGGTTTTGCGGCTCCCCTCCGGAGGTCGAGGCGACGTACACGCCATCTGTTTCGGCTTTGGTGGACGCAACTGAATAGGCAAGGCTGCTGGCGTTTTTGGTCAACTGATACTCGAGCACGTCGGCGAACTCGCGTTCGCTGCCGTCGGCCAGCTTGCGCAGCTTGACAATCGAACCGAACTCTGCCTCGTCGGGTGTGCCGCCTGAGATGTCTCGGCCGCGTGCCTGGGCGTCTTCCATGGCGGCGTCTTCGGACGGTTCCGCTGCCGTGGATTCGGCCCGTGCCGGGGCCGGGGGACCATACTTCTGGTAAGCCACAAAGCCATTTCCCTTGCTCGGAACCTGAAAGTTCCTAACGTCCGGGACCCTTACCGGAGAGCCTGTAGAGAGATCGGCGCCCTCGGCCAAATTTAGAATGACGAGCTCTTCCTGG
>CAXTQE010000203.1:0-5201 GCA_964246225.1 uncultured Acidobacteriaceae bacterium
CCGCCACAACAGCAGATACGGCAGCACAAACTCCCACTCCTCATCCCTCACATCCAACGGGTACCCCGCACGCGCAGGCTTCGACATCCTCCTATGCTCAGCAAAAAACACCGCCCAGCAAAGAACCTACAAAGATACAAAGTCCCTAACAGCCTCTAGGCAGAAGCCGTCACGTTAGCAGCGAGCGTTCCCTCGAATCTGGAGTGTTTTGCTTCCTTCAGGTTCTTACATGGTCAGCGCTGTCTTGTTCTCCTCGAGAGAACGTGGGACGTGATTACTCTGCTTTTCAGCAAGAACGTAAGAGGCAAGGAGGGTGAGTAGCGGGTCCAAGACAAGTCGATAGCGAAATTCGGCATGCGTGCAATAGTAGGGCAATGGAAACAGCAGAAGGGGCAGGGCGAAGAGAGTTGCGAACGCACGCGAACGCCGCTTCCAGAGAAGCCATAGTCCAGCTAAACCGAAAGCGGAGGTTAGGCTGGCATGGAGCGCGAATAAGAAAGATCCTCCCTTCGTGCCCGTACCAGTCCAGAAGCGCAAAAAGCGGACGCTGCTTATGTAGATAAAGTGGAGTGGGTGGCCTTCAATAAATTTCCAAGCGAGGGCGGATTTGTGATCCGTGTAGGCAATCTCGCCCAGACGCCGGTAATCAGCTAGTTCCACCTGGTTGTACATGGGGAAGAGTCGCTCCTCCAGGTAGCCGGAGGCACCCTCATGATTGCCCATCCACAGCTCAAAACCAACCGTCGTCCGGAGCGGAACGAAGGCGTGGAACACTTTGGCGTTGCGCAACGGCCAAGGGGCGAAGAGGATCCCAAAGCTCAAGACCGCAAGCAGCACGTAACTACGCGAGGTGCTCCAGGTTTGCCAAGCAAGCCACACCAGAAGCGCAGCCATCACAGGCAGCAGGGCCGGGTTGATCAAGGCAGTGATTGCACAGTACCCGCCAAGAATAAGCCACATCCAAGGTGAGACATAATCCCGAAGTGTCAACACAAGCGCGAGGAGGCCGACTAGCAGACAAATGGAGAGCGACGTGTCCCAGAAGATAGTCGGAATCCAAATTAGCGGGAGGGAGCAAGACCAGAAAAGACCGGCAATTAAAGCAGCTTGCTGACCGAAGAGGCTTCGCGCGATGTGCATGAGCAGCCATACGGTAAGGACAGCCAGGATGATCTGCCCGCCGATCAGGACTGTCGCAGACAGCCTTGTCCCATCACCGAACAGGTAGAAAACAGCCGCAGTCAGAAGTGGGTAGCCAGGAGCGATAAAGGCGGTTGGTCCAGTCGAGCCTCCAAAAGGAGAACTTAGTCCCAGGCCGGCTAGCAGCGACCGCGCCAGGAGACCCATCTCGATCCCGCGCTGAAAAAACCAGTCTTTAGGATAGCGAAGCAGTACTTCAGCAAGCACAAGCAGGCGAAGGGCGGCAGCTAAGACCATGACCGCCAACGTCTGGCGGTAATGGGTAGCTGCCGTGGTCTGTTCTGAGGATGTGCCCGCCACCAGCGAAGGGTAAACCTAGCGTAAGCCAGAAACTATGGCGCATTCGGGGGATCAAGGTGTTTAGGCGTTCGAAGTTTCAGGCTTGCCGGGTTGCGCCACTATCCGGAGATAGGGCTTCGGTGATTGCCAGCCCTGAGGGTACTTCGCCCTGGCTTCCTCGTCCGTCACTGCGGGCAGGATGATGACGTTTTCACCAGACTTCCAGTTCGCCGGCGTCGCCACCTTATGCTCGGCCGTAAGTTGGATCGAGTCCAGCACGCGCAGCACCTCATCGAAGTTGCGGCCTGTGCTCATCGGATAGCTGAGCATGAGCTTGATCTTTTTGTCGGGACCGATTACGAAAACGGTCCGCACGGTGGCGTTGTTCGCCGCGGTGCGCCCTTCGCAGGTCTCGCCTGCTTCGGCTGGAAGCATGTCATAAAGCTTCGCGATCTTCAGATCCGGGTCGCCGATCATCGGGAACGTGACCTTGTGGCCCTGCGTCTCTTCAATATCATCAGCCCACTTGCCGTGCTTGTCGACGGGGTCTACGGAGAGGCCGATCACCTTGGTATTCCGGCGTGTGAACTCAGGAGCGAGTCCCGCCATGTAGCCCAATTCGGTCGTGCAGACAGGGGTGAAGTCTTTGGGATGGGAAAACAGGATGGCGTACCCGTCGCCAATCCACTCGTGAAAGTGGACGCAGCCCTGCGTGGTCTCGGTGGTGAAGTCGGGTGCAGTGTCATTAATGCGCAAAGACATTTCAATCTCCCTGTGCGTAGCTCTCATGGAAAATCTTACGAGAACGGTGATTGGATGCATCCGGAAAGATTTCGGCGCGTTGGTTGGCCGAATTGGTCTCTAACGTGCCACATGAGGTTAGCGTCGTTTCGCCCGGACGATACTCTAATATACGGACGAAACGCACCGTAGGCAGAAGCTAAAGAACCGGATCGCGTACATGGCGAGCCAGCCAAGGACAACGAAGTGGAATCTGTTGACAGCACGATTCAATTGATCCAGATCCTGGACCAGCAAGCGCCCGGGACAGCAGCAGGCGTGGCCACGTGCTCCAACGCGCTCGCCGAAGGGCCGTGGGTGTTTGACATGGAGGCTCCGAGTTATGGTCCCGGGGCCTCCATGCGGGACATACTGCCGGCGTCGTCGCCTCAACAGGGCGTGCTTCCGCAGGAGTACCGGAAGGCCTCGCCCGCGGAACTAGACTTGCGAATCCGGGCAGCGAAGCACGCGCTTGGCGACCGCGTCGTCACCCTGGGCCACTTCTACCAGAGAGACGAGGTAATCCAGTACGCGGACTTCGTCGGCGACTCTTTCCAACTCGCCCAGGCGGCACGGACCCGGCCCAATGCGGAGGCTATCGTCTTTTGCGGCGTGCACTTCATGGCGGAGACGGCGGATATGCTTTCCCGCCCGGATCAGGCGGTGATCCTGCCGAACCTGGCCGCGGGCTGCTCCATGGCGGACATGGCCGATCTGGATTCGGTGACCGAATGTTGGGAGCAGCTCGAAGAGCTCTTTGGGACCCAACCGGATGCCTCCGGACGCGTGCCGGTCATCCCGATCACGTACATGAACTCGTCGGCGGCGCTGAAAGGATTTTGCGGCGAGCACGGTGGAGTGGTGTGCACGTCTTCCAATGCGTCGACGGTTCTCGCCTGGGCATTTGAGCGAGGACAGCGCGTGCTGTTCTTTCCGGACCAGCACCTGGGCCGCAATACCGGCAAGGCAATGGGCGTGCCGCTCGGGCAGATGCCGATGTGGGATCCGCGCCAGGCACTGGGGGGCACCAGCGCCGAAACGCTTCGCAACGCGAAGGTGATCCTTTGGCACGGATTCTGCTCGGTGCATAAGCGCTTTTCGGTTGCGCAGATCTCCGAGGCACGCGCGAAGTACCCGGACGTCCGCGTGATCGTGCACCCGGAGTGCCCCATGGAGGTGGTCGATGCGGCGGATCAGGCAGGCTCCACCGATGTGATCAACAAGGCTATCGCGGCGGCTCCAGCAGGAGCCAACATCGCGGTTGGGACGGAGATAAACCTGGTGCGGCGCCTAGCCAACCAGCATCCGGAACTAAACATCTTCTGCCTGGACCCGGTCATCTGCCCTTGTTCGACGATGTACCGGATTCATCCCGGGTACCTGGCCTGGGTGCTGGAGGCGCTGGAGCGAGGTGAGGTGCTGAACCGGATCACCGTGCCCGAGTCCGTAGCGGTGCCGGCGCGTGTGGCGCTCGAGCGCATGCTCAGTCTGAAACCGGCAGGCAAGTGATGGCGGTCCATGCGATGCGGCCTCCTTCGTCAGCCATTCACGCGCTTGTGCGAATGGCGCTCGAGGAAGATGCGCCCTGGGGCGACCTCACCTCGCAGACGCTGCTTCCGGCCGAGGCTTGGGTCGCCGCCGAGTTGGTCGCTCGAGAAGACGGCGTCCTGTGCGGGTCGGACCTGTTTCGCGCGGCGATGTTCCTCACCGACGCCGCCATCGCAACAACATTTCACGTCGAAGACGGGCAACGGTTCCGTAAAGGTGACGTGCTTGCTACAGCGGAGGGACCTGCGCGGGGTGTGCTGCAGGCTGAGCGCGTGGCACTCAACTTCGTGCAGCGGCTTTCGGCCATCGCCACGGTAACAGCCAGGTATGTCGCTGAAACGTCAGGAACCAGGGCGCGCATCGTCGACACTCGCAAAACCACTCCGGGGCTGCGCCTGGTAGAGCGCTACGCGGTGCGCTGCGGAGGCGGGCACAACCACCGGTTTTCGCTCTCGGACGCGGTGATGGCCAAGGACAATCACCTGGCCGTGGTTGGGGCGACCGGCGGTGCAGGCCTGACGGAGGCTCTGCGCCGGATGCGGGACACGCTGCCTCACACAACCCACATCGAGGTTGAAGTCGATCGTCTGGACCAGGTCGAAGCCGTGTTGGCGGCCGGAGTCGATACCATCATGTTTGATAACTTTTCCACCGCCGACATGCGGACCGGGGTCATTCAGGTGGCGGGGCGCGCATTGATCGAGGCCAGCGGCGGCATTACGCTGGCACGCATCCGGGAGATCGCCGAGACGGGCGTCGACATCATCTCGGTCGGCGCCTTGACCCACAGCGTGAGCGCCCTCGATCTGGGCCTGGACCTCCGCGTGGAGCCGGCATGATCTACCTGGACGCCTCCGCCACCACGCCCACACGGCGCGAGGTGCTGGAAGCGATGTGGCCGTATCTGACAGGGGAGTTCGGCAACGCATCCAGCCAGCACTCGCTGGGAATGCGGGCCGCGGAGGCCCTGGCAGGAGCGCGTACCCGGGTGGCGGCGTTGCTCGGCTGCCGGGCCAGCGAAATCATCTTCACCTCCGGCGGCACGGAGGCCGACAATCTCGCGCTCAAGGGAATCGCCCTGGCCAACCCTCGCGGGCGGCACATCATCACCTCGCCGATCGAGCATGAGGCCGTGCTCGCCTCCTGCGACTACCTGCATCGGCACCACGGGTTCGAAATCACGCAGCTGCCTGTCTCGCGCTTCGGGCTCGTCGATCCGGCCGTGCTCGCGGCGGCTCTGCGCGACGAGACAACGCTCGTCAGCGTCATGCTGGCGAGCAACGAAATCGGGACCATCCAATCGATGGCCGAGCTCGCCGGCGTCGCCCACGCGCGGGGTGTGCCGATGCACACCGATGCAGTCCAGGGTGGCGGGGCTTTGGACGTGAGCGTCA
>CAXTQE010000204.1:0-5039 GCA_964246225.1 uncultured Acidobacteriaceae bacterium
GCCAAACCGGTCGTAGGCGGCGCGCTTCTCCGGATCGCTCAGCACCGAATAGGCCTCAGAGCACTCTTTGAACTTCGCCTCCGCCTCAGGATTGTTCGGGTTGCGGTCCGGATGGAACTGCATGGCCAGCTTGCGATAAGCCGTCTTCAGCTCCTGGTCGGACGCGGTCTTGGTCACGCTCAGCAGCTCGTAGTAGTCGATTTTAGTCACGTTCGCTGTTGCCATCTCTTGTCAGTTCTCGGTTGTAGGTTTTTCAGTTCCAGGGGCGTGTAGCGCTTAGTCGTTTACCTGCGCCGAATTGGCAGCGATCCTCACCATTGCGGGACGCAACAGGCGCTCGCGAATCCTGTACCCGCGCCGAATCTCTTCCATGATCTGGTGGTCGGGAAACTCGCTGGTTTCGATGCTTCCCAAAGCTTCGTGGATGCGAGGATCGAACTGTGTGCCCACCGTCTCGACCGCGGTCACGCTCATCCCCTTCAGCGCCTCTTCCATCTGCTTCAGGATCAGCCCAACACCACTGCGTAGCTGTTCCGCGGTGCCGTCTGCCTTGAGCGCGAGCTGAAAGTTGTCCATCACGCCCAGAAACGGCTCGATGGCGTTGCCGATCGTATACTCGCGGGCGTCGGTGCGCTCCTTCGCCTCGCGCTTGCGGGCGTTGTCGAACTCGGCTTGCAGCCGCGCGAGGCGATCCGTCATCAGATCCCGCTCACCCCGCAGCTGCGCAATCTGCGCCTCATAGGCTACGTTGCGATCCGCCTCCGAGCCTATCTCCGGCTCGGCGCTCTCGTACACACCTTCCATGCCCGCTTCCATCTTGTCGACTGTGGCTGTCGTGCCGGGGTCCTGGTCCAACCCGTCCTTTACTTCATTCACGGTTTCATCTCCAGTTTTGTTCTTGTCTGCGTCCATTCCATTGTTGCCGATGCCGGCCCATCGCGTCACCCTGTCCCAGCTTTTACTGCGCATACCGCCTGACCTCACCCTCTGCTCACCGCACCCCGAACGCCTGCCGCTGCACCACCTGCGCCAGGTAACCAACTTCGGTCATCGTGCGTTCGTAGCGCATCCGCTTCGGCCCGATCACGGCGATCGTGCCGCAGTGCTCTCCCGAGAGCCGCGCCGGAGCTGCAATCAAGACCAGCCCGGCCATTTCGGGCGCCTGCTCCTCAAGGTCAAACACCACGCGCACGCTCTCCTGCCGCGCATCGATGTACGCGTTGAGTAAAGTGACCAGCCTTTGCTTCGCCTCGAGCGCGCCCAACATCTCCCGCAGATGCTCTCGATCCTCCACGCCGTTGATGGGCTGCGCGCCTACCAGGTTCGCCACGCCCTCCACATAGATTGTTTGCCGTGTCCCCGTGCTATTCGGAACCGCCTGCGCCCAAAGCTGCTCGACGAAGTTCATCAGCTGGTGATACTGCTGACGTTCATCTTCGATGCGCTGCCGCAGCTCTGCGCGTACACGCTCGATCTCCCAGCCGCGAAAGTTTTCATTCAGAAAGTTACCTGCCATCTCAAGCTGCGTCTGCGAAAGGTCGGCGTCGAGCGCCAGCACACGATCCCGCACCATGCCTCCGCGCGTCACCACCACGGCCAGCACACGCGACGCTGCAAGCCGCGAAAAGTGCACATGCTCCAACTGATCCCCGCCCGGCACCGCCGCAATGGCAACTCCTACGCCGCTTGAAAGGGTTGCAAGTACATGGCTTGTCCGCTCAAGCACGGCTTGCGTTCCGGCTACATCCGCAAAGTGGGCATCGATCTCATTGCGGCTGTGCTCGGAGAGCGCATGCGTGTGGGTTGGAGCAAGCGAATCGACAAATAACCGGAACGCCCGCGCCGTCGGGATGCGACCCGCCGAGGTGTGTGGCTGCTCCAGCAGCCCAGCTTCAGTGAGCGCCACCATCTCGTTGCGCACCGTTGCCGGACTCGCGCTTGCGGTTCCAATTTGACTGGCAATCGTGCCTGAACCTACGGGCTCGCCCGTCTCAATGTAGCGCGCGACGATGGTCATAAGGATCGCCTTCTGCCGCGCTGAGATGTCCGCCATTGCTGAAGACCCCCTTAGAAAGAGTTTACGCTGGCCGTCAAGTGGCTTGCGGGCCTTCTAACTGAGCTACAGCACCTCACTCTCGCCCTCCGCCACCCGCGCCCCCGCCGCAATCAACTTCTCTGCCACGAGATAGAAAGCCCCGCCCAACTCGCTGCCTGGCCCGGCGAGCGCAACCGGCATCCCGGTATCCCCACCCTTGCGCACCGCCGGATTCAGATCGACAGAGCCCAGAAACTCCAGCCCAAACTGCGCCGCCGTTCGCTCCGTACCTCCCGCCCCAAACACATCCAGCAGCGAACCATCCGGCATCCGCATCTGCGACATGTTCTCGACCATCCCCAGCACCTCTACCTTCACCTGATGAAACATCTCAAGCGCCTTCCGCGCATCCTGCAACGCCACGCTCGAGCCCGTTGAGACCACCACGGCCCCCGTCAGCGGAACCGTCTGCACCAGCGAGATGACCACATCGCCCGTTCCTGGAGGCAGGTCGACGAGCAGGTAATCCAGCTCGCCCCACTCCACCTGCTGCAGGAACTGCCGGATAATCTGGTGCAGCATCGGTCCGCGCATCACCATAGGTTTATCGCCCGGCGAGATCAGCCCCACCGAGATGCACTTCACCCCATGCGACAGGATCGGCTCGATGCGGTTCTCCCCCACGACATTGGGCTGGCGCGACACGCCCAGCATCATCGGCACATTCGGGCCATAGATGTCCGCGTCGATCAGTCCCACCCGGTAGCCCATTTTGCCCAGCGCTACGGCGAGATTAACGGCGACCGTGGTCTTGCCCACGCCGCCCTTGCCGCTGCCGACTGCAACGACATGATTGATTCCCGGAAGTGGGGTGGGTCCCTGCTGTGCTGCCTGCGGCGGTGCCATAAAACTCTCCCTACGGTGCCTCAGCGACCGAGTTGCTCCATTTACAGATGCCAATCGGCGGTCAACTGCTCCCGCAGCCGCTTCCGCCGCAGCGTCTCTCCCGCACGCATCTCGCGACGGCGTCCAGCATCTTCAAACCGCCTCTGCTGGTGGTCCGTTTCGAGTTCCAACTGTGGCACCATCAGAGGCTCGCCTGCCCGGTCGACCGCCACAAAGGTGATGTATGCCGAGCTCACATGGCGCAGCTTTTGCTCCCGCACATCTTCGACCATTGCCTTTACGCCGACCTCCATGGAGGTGCGAAACGCGCGGTTGACGCTTGCCTTCAGGATCAGCAGGTCGCCCACGTGCACCGGCGCTACGAAATCCAGGTGGTCCATCGAGGCGGTCACCGTGAACGCCCTCGCATGGCGTGAGGCCGCCACCGCCCCCGCCAGGTCCATAAACTGCATCAGGCGGCCACCAAACAGGTTTCCCAAAGCGTTCGCGTCGCTTGGAAAGATGATCTCGCTACGCTCGGATTGCGACTCGCTTACCTTCCTCGTCAATGCTCCCTCGTACATGAGATTAGTGTACCGGGTAGGCGCGAGCCTGCTTACCGTTGCGGCTTCCAGCCTTACCATAGAAGGATGGACCGAATAGCCATGCTTTCTGAGGTTCTGCGTCAGAACCCGGCCGACACCTTCGCCCGCTATGGTTTGGCCATGGCCTTTGCCTCCGGCGACCAACCCGAGGCAGCGCTCAGCGAGTATGAGCGCATTCTGGTCGATACTCCCGACTACGTGCCCGCTTACCAGATGTCGGCTCAGCTTCTACTTCAGCTCGGACGCATCGATCAGGCCCGTGCACGGCTGGAACAAGGCCTGGTCGCATCCGAACGAACTTCAAACCTCCACGCTGCATCAGAGCTTTCAGCCATGCTTCAAGACATTTCCTAAGTTGATGTGAGAGCAGGTTCTTCCTGCTCTCCGACCAAAGACCGCTTCCTTGTACGACTGCCGTCGGCTCTAAATACTGGCCTGTTCTTGGAGACTCCCTTGCGTAGTTGGCGCCCCAAATTTCTGTTGCTCTGGATCCTGAATGCTTTGGCGACCCTGCAGTTTATTCGCTTTTACGTCATCAGTACTCATTTTTATCTGAATCTTGCTTCTTACCTTAGCGGGCATGAGCGCCTGCCCTTCCAGGAGCGCATACTTCCCCTCCTGCTGATGTGGCCTATCCAACATTCCAGCTGGCTGATGAAGTCCGTCGCGCATCCTGGGAATTTCGATCCGGCCATCAAATTTGCTGCCACCCCCGAAACCCTGGGCTTCTACGTCGTCAGTCTCCTCTCGTTCGTGATTGCCGGGTTCTACGTGACGCGTCTCTACAGCGCCGTCACCTGCAGCGGAGTTCTCCGCGTTCTGGTCTACCCAGCCTTCCTCATCGTCTCGCTCTGGACCTACGTCGTTCACATCGACGCGAACTACTCCTATCCGTACGACATTCCGTCGCTTGCCTTCTTTACCGCAGGCCTCTATTACATCTACACCCGGCGCTTCTGGCCGCTCGTGGCCGTTGTCGTCCTGGGCACCTTCAACCGCGAAACCACGCTCTTCCTGATTGGGGTTTATCTCCTCGACGCCGCTTCAACGGGAGCTACCGACCAGACCTCCTCGTTTCGCAGCCGCTTTACCCTAAGGAACCTTCCCTGGGCGCGAGTCGCTCTCCTTGCAGTTCTTTGGATCGTGATTAAAGGCTTTCTCGCGCATACGTTCGCGCATAACAGCCACGCGGAAGATTACATCCGCGTCAAGGAAAATCTGCTACGCCTCAGGCCAAGACTTCTACCCACCCTGCTGAACATCTGTGGGTACCTGCTGCCGATCCTCTGGGTTGTGCGCAACCGTGTCCGGCCCATCCGGTTCGCGAATTATATTTACATCTTCCCGGTCTGGATTGCCGTGATGTTTGTCAGCGGAGTGATTCTCGAAACACGCATCTACGGCGAGCTTTGCTCCTTCGCCACCGTCGCCGCGATTCTCCTGCTGGAGGAGCACATACGCCGCGCGTACAGCACAGCAAGCGAGAGCCAGCTCGATCCCCTCGAAGATGCCAG
>CAXTQE010000205.1:0-1359 GCA_964246225.1 uncultured Acidobacteriaceae bacterium
TCCCCCATCTACGTCCGCACCCGCGTCCGCACCATCGTGCTCGGATCGGCCAGGTTCGGCGCCATCGTCAGCGTCCCCCACATCGACTCGTCCTCCTCCAGCCACTTCACCGCATCCCCCATCGGAGGCACCTTCGCCCCCGCCACAATCCTCGGCTCCTGCGGGTCTAGTCCCTCCTTGCGAAAGCTCCCCGCCGTCCCATGCAGCAGAAACCGCGACGAGTTGTCGCACGCCAGCATGCTCGACCGGCACCACACCAGCAATCTGTCGTACCCCAGCCGAAGATCAAACGCATCCTCAATCCGCGTGTTGTCCCGATCCGTCCGCACACTCGCCGTCACCGTCTTCGGCATCCCGAACAGCGCCACCGCCTGGTCCACCAGGTGCGGCCCCAGGTCCATCAGCAGCCCGTTCGCCGGCCCGCCCGCCTCCTTCCACGTGCCCTCACGCAGAATCGGCCGGTAGCGATCGAAGTGAGACTCAAACGTCACCAGCCGTCCCAGCGAACCCTCCGCCAGAAGCTTCTTCACCGTCAAAAAGTCGCCGTCCCAGCGCCGGTTGTGAAACGGACACACCCACACCCCCTTCTGCTTTGCCACCTCCAGCAGCTCGCCCGCCTCTGCACTCGTCCCAGCAAACGGCTTGTCGATCACCACATGCTTACCCGCCTCAAGCGCCTGCTTAGCCAGCGCAAAGTGCGTCTCATTCGGCGTCGCCACCACCACCAGCTGGATCGCCGCATCCGCCAGAAGCTCCTCCACCGTCCGCAGGATCTTCGCCGCCGGGTACGCCTTGGCCGCCTCGTCCCCTGTCCGCTGCACAATCGCCGCCAGCTTCAGCCCCGGAACCGCGGTCACAAACGGCGCATGAAACACCCGCGTCGCTAGCCCGAAGCCGATGATCCCCACCCCAATCTCTTCCGCCATGCCGCTCCTATCGATCCACGCGTCGCGCGCCGTTCTTGGAGCAGTGTATCGCTACCCGCATCCACCCGGCCGTCGCTGCAAATTGCCGGAAAGAAATGAACATCCTCCCCAATCCCCCGCATCAGAATCCCAGCAACACAGACTTGCCTGCGGAAGCGGAGACCAGCCTCAATAGCTGATCCTGGCTCCCTCATCCTTTAAGTTCCATGCTTTGGGGTCCGATTCTTGGAGTCCGATTTTGGGTTCAAGACGCGCAAGTCTATCTCCTTTCAAGTGAGTACGTTTACCATTAGTGCCATGGGTCAAAATCGAAGAGTGCAAGCACGGACGATCGCCGGCTGTTCCAGATGGAGCCGAGTTCGAAGTGCCGCTGCCGCTCTGGTCGCTGTTTCCTGCTGCGTCGGCGTCTCTCGCGCACCCGCTCCAACCCCCC
>CAXTQE010000205.1:1369-4985 GCA_964246225.1 uncultured Acidobacteriaceae bacterium
GCTTCGCAGACCGGCTCCTCCGCGCAAAGCTCCGGCTCCACCAACACCAGTAGTGATCCTTCCGTCGTCAACGCCAACGCGATCGGCAGCGGCCAGAACAACCTCTATAACGCTACCGGCTCAAACGGCGCGCAAAGCACCCAGCAATCCTTCCAGGGCTCGATCGTCACCGGAACCAACACCGGCACGGTTCTCGACCTAACCCTGGAGGACGCCATCGCCCGCGGCCTGCGCCAGAATCTCGGCCTCATCCTTCAAAGCAGCTCCATCCAGAGCGCCAACGGTCAGCGCCTCCAGCAGCTCCAAACGCTGCTCCCCACCCTCACCGCCGGTGCCACCATCGAGGTCGAAAAGATCGATCTCGCCGCCTACGGCCTCAAAATTGCCGGCCTCCCCGCCACCATCGGGCCCTTCCAGGTCGTCGACTTTCGCGCCTTCCTGACCCAGAACCTGCTCAACATCAACGCTCTACAGTCCTATATCGCGTCCCGCCACAACTTCACCGCCGCCGGGCTCTCCGCTGAGGACGCCCGCAACCTCGTCGTCCTCACCGTCGGTAACGCCTACCTGGTCTGTGTCGCCGATGGAGCCCGCATCGAGGCCGTCAACGCCGCCCTGAAGACCGCCAAGCTCACCTTCGATCAGGCCGTCGCCGCCCACGAAGCCGGAACCAGCCCTCGCCTCGACGTGCTCCGCGCCCAGGTCGACTACCAAAGCGAGCAGCAAACCCTGATCTCCACCGCCAACCAGCTCGCCAAAGACAAGATCACCCTCGCCCGGACCATCGGCTTGCCTCTCGACCAGAAGTTCCAGACCACCGACACCGAACCGTACAAACCGCTCGACAACCTCGACCCGGATGCTGCCTTCGCCGCCGCACTCAAGATGCGCAAGGACTTACAGGCGGACCAGCAGCAGGTCGAGGCCGCCCAATCGCAGCAGAAAGCCGCCCGCGCCGATCAGTACCCCGTCATCAGCACCAACGGTGACTTCGGCGACATCGGCGAAACCCCCGGCCACTCGCACGGCACCTTCACCGCTACCGGCCAGGTCTCCATTCCCATCCTGCAAATCTATCGCTTCCGCGGTGAGCAGCAGGTCGCCGCCGCCTCCCTCGCCCAGTCTCAGGCCCGCCTGTCGGACGCCGCCCAGCAGGTCAACGCCGACATCCGCTCCAACATCCTCGACATCCAGTCCGCCGCTAGGCTCGTCGAGGCCGCCCGCTCCAACGTCGACCTCGCCACCGAAGCCCTCGGTGAGGCCCAGCAGAGATTTCGCGCCGGCGTCGCAGACAACCTTCCCGTTTCGCAGGCCCAAACCACCTTTGAGCAGGCCAACGACCAGTACATTAGCGCGCTCTACCAGCACAATGTCGCCAAGCTCTCGCTGGCGCGTGCTCTAGGCGTCGCCCAGACCAATTACAAAGACTATCTCGGAGGCAAGTAAACCGTGCCAGATCAAGATCCAAGCCAGGGTGGACCCCAGACCGCCCCCCAGACTGCACAGATCACCGGAACCGTTCAGATCCAGCCCCAGGGAGCTGCCCCGGCAGGGGGCCAAACCGGCAACGAGGCCGGAGCCCAGGCAGGTGGCCCACCGCCGAACTCCAGCCAGGCCGCCGGTCAACCCGATCAACCAGAAGACAAGCCCGAGCCGCCCGCCAAGAAAACCGGCCGCCGCCTGCTCATCCTCGCCGTCGTCCTCCTGCTCATCCTCGGAGCCGGCTTCTGGTACTGGCGCTCCACCTTCTCGGAAGACACCGACGATGCCCAGGTGGATGGTGACATCTACTCCGTCAGCTCCCGCGTCACGGGCCACGTCACCCACGTCTACGTCGAGGACAACACCCAGGTCAAGCAGGGCGATCTGCTCGTCGAGATCGATCCCCAGGACTCGCAGGTCGCACTCGAGCAGGCTCAGGCCGCCCTCGCCAACGCTCAGGCCCAGTACACCCAGGCCAACGTCAACGTTCCCGTCACCTCCGTCAACACCTCCACCACGCTCCAAAACTCCGGAGTGGACGTCCGTTCCTCCGGGTCGAGCGTCACCCAGGCTCAGCAGCAGGCCGCCGCCTCCGCCGCCCGCGTCGTCGAAGCCAAGGCTAACGCCATCAAGGCCACTAAGGACGTCGAGCGCTACACCCCGCTGGTTGAAAAGGACGTCATCAGCCGCCAGCAGTACGATTCCGCTATCGCCTCCGCCACCTCCGCCAACGCCAGCGTCATCGAGGCCGAAAACACACTCGTCGCCTCCCAGTCCGCCGTCACCCAGGCCCAGGAAAGGCTCCAGGCCTCCCGCAACCAGGCCGCGCAGGCCGCCAAGACCGGACCTCAGCAGGTGGAGATCCAGCGCGCCCGCGCCTCCGCCGCGCGCGCCTCGGTGAATCAGGCCCAGGCCCAGGTCGATCAGGCTCTGCTCAATCTCTCCTACACCCGCGTCCGCGCGCCCACCACCGGCATCGTCAATAAAAAGAACGTCGACATCGGGGGCAATCTTTCTGTCGGCCAGGACCTGATGAGCATCGTCCCGCTTCAGGGTCTTTGGGTCACCGCTAACTTCAAGGAAACGCAGCTCTCCAGCATGCATCGCTGCGAACAGGTCCACATGAAGGTCGACGCGCTCGGCGGCCGCAAGTTCTCCGGACAGATCACGCAGATCGGCGGAGCCACCGGCTCCAAGCTCTCCCTCTTCCCGCCGGAAAACGCCACCGGCAACTACGTCAAAGTCGTTCAGCGCATCCCCGTTCGCATCGACTTCACCAACCTCCAGCAGGAAAATGGCGATTACGCCCTCCGTCCCGGAATGTCCGTCACCCCCGACGTCGCCATCAAGGGTCCCGGCGACGACAAAAGCCAGCAGAACTGCAACGACACCGCCAAACGTTGATCCGGCGCGCGCGCAGAATGGATTGCCTGGCCACAGCGGTCACCTAGGCAATCCAATCTGCATCCAAACGCCTGAGGTGAAACAAATGGCTGTTGCAATGGAAAAACGCGCAAAGCAAGACATCGCTCCACACTGGCACGCGCAGGCCAAAGAGATTCAGAAGTTCGGTACCGTCATCGAGGACATGCCTCACTACCTCGACGCTAAAGTTCGCGGTGAAATGTGCGCCATGCTCAACGAACTGCTGGCCGACACCATCACACTCCGCGACATGTACAAAAAGCATCACTGGCAAGTCTCCGGCCCGACCTTCTACCAGCTCCACCTCCTCTTCGACGCCCACTACGAAAAGCAGGCCAAGCTGGCCGACAAAATCGGGGAGCGCATCCAGATGCTCGGAGGTCTTTCCATCGCCATGGGAGGCGACGCCGCCAAGCTCACTAAGATCCCTCTCCCACCCATGGGCAAGGAAGAGGTCCCCGTCCAGATCTCCCGCCTGCTTGAAGCCCATGAGATCGTCATGAAGCTCTGCAAAAAGATCGCCGACGCTGCCGACGACGCAGGCGACGACGGCACCAACGACCTCGCCGTCTCCGACATCCTCCGTCCCAACGAGTCGCAGTCCTGGTTCATCGGCCAGCACCTCGTCGAAATGCCCCTCATCCTGGCCAAGTAGGTCCGCACCCGGGGTTCTCCCGATACCATCGCCATCTACCGCAAAGGGTGAAGC
>CAXTQE010000206.1:0-4978 GCA_964246225.1 uncultured Acidobacteriaceae bacterium
CCGTCGCCCCGCTCACCGTCAGCACCGCCTTCGTCAACAAGGCCCCACCCGCATTCAGCTTGCGCGGATCCGCCTCCGCAAACGGCAGCCCCGCCAGATACAAACAAAACAGCCCTACTTCCGAACCCTCGCCTTCCGGGTGCCCCACATTCAATCTCCCACATTCCGGGTGCCCCATCTCAGGCAGCTTTTGGCCTGAGGTGGGGTCCACCTCTTTCCACACCCGCACAATTGCCGCCGCAATCCGGTCCCGCTTCGTCAACCGGCTCGCGGTCGCTGCCATCTCCTCTGCCAACTCCGCCACTGCTCGATACATCGCCATCGAACACTCCTCGCATGCAGCCATCCCTCAAAAGATACCTTCCGCACCTCAATCGCCCGGAGTAACATCCAATCAGACACATGAGCCTCTTCGCAAATTCGGTGAACTCTCCCCGCCTGGCGCCCCACCGCCTTGATTTTGTCTAGCTGCGCAAAACCTGCCGCATTCCCGTTCCGTTTAGCAGATACAAAAGATTTTTGCCGTGGAGATTTCCTATATGTTCGACCGCCTGGCCCAAATGAACGCCCGCTACGACTCCCTCTCCCGCGACATGTCCGACCCCACCTTGGTCAACGATCAGAAGCGCTTCCAGGCCATCGCCAAGGAGCATCGCGACATGGAGCCGGTCGTTGAAAAATACCGCCAGTACCGCAAGATCGCCGATGGCATCGCCGAAGCGAAAACCATGCTCAGCGAGCCCGACCCAGACATTCAGGCCATGGCCCAGGACGAACTAGCCTCCCTTGAGCCCCAGCTCGAACCCATCGAAGACGCCCTCAAAGTCATGCTCCTGCCCCGTGACCCCAACGATGAAAAGAACATCGTCATCGAGCTACGCGCCGGCACCGGAGGCGATGAAGCCGCGCTCTTCGTCGCCGAAATGTTCCGCCTCTACCTCCGCTTCGCCGAGCAGCATAAGTGGAAGGTCCAGATCCTCTCCGAGTCCGAAACCGGCATCGGTAACGGCCTCAAGGAAGTTACCGCCATCTTTGAAGGCGATAAGGTCTACTCCAAAATGAAGTACGAGTCCGGCGTCCATCGCGTCCAGCGCGTCCCCGCCACCGAGACCCAGGGCCGCGTCCATACCTCCGCCATCACCGTCGCCGTCCTCCCCGAAGCCGAAGAGGTCGACATCAAGATCGAAGCCAAAGACCTCCGCATTGATACCTTCTGCTCCTCCGGCCCCGGAGGTCAGTCCGTCAACACCACCTACTCCGCCATCCGCATCACCCATCTCCCAACCAACACCGTAGTCAGCTGCCAGGACGAAAAATCCCAGATCAAGAACCGTGAAAAAGCCATGCGTGTCCTTCGCTCCCGCCTCTACGAGGTGGAGGAGGAGCGCCTCCACCAGCTTCAGGCCAAGGACCGGAAGCAGCAGATCGGCTCCGGCGACCGCTCCGAAAAGGTCCGCACTTACAACTTCCCGCAGAACCGCATGACCGACCACCGCATCGGCTTCACCAGTCACAACTTAGCCATGGTCATGGAAGGCCAGCTTCAGCCCACCATCGACGCCCTCATCGCCCACGACATCGCCGAAAAGATGAAAGGCGAACCCGTCGCCGCCTAACAAAGAGACACAAGTACCTCCTTGCTCAAGGTCATATCCCGCTGACTAGGTTGTGGCGTGACCGAATCCTTCTCACGAGACACCGTGTCGTCGGCATATTTCCCTTCACGCTTCCACAGGTCTGGCAGGGTCACCGCAGGCAACGCCTGAAACGCCGGTTTCGCCAGCAGATAGCCCTGCATCAGCCGGACCCCGCACTCCCGCAACGCCTCATATTCCTCCCTGGTCTCGACTCCCTCGGCAATCAACACCGTGGAAAGCCGGTCGCAAAGCTGCACCATCGCGCCCACAATGGCCATCGCCTTTGGACGCCCCGGAATGTTGCGGATCAGATCCATGTCGAGCTTCACGAGATCCGCTCCAATCTCCGCCAGCAGATTCAGCCCCGAGTATCCCGCGCCGAAGTCATCGATGGCCATCTGAAACCCGTGCCGCCGGTACTCCCGCGCGATCGACGCCAGGTGTCCGCGATCGACCACCTCTTCACCTTCCGTGATCTCGAAAATCAGCCGGTCCAACGGAAACGAGAGCTTGCGCGCCGTATCAAGCGTCAATTGAAGGCACGCGGCCGGGCTGTACACCGCACCCGGCATAAAATTGATCGAAAGTTTGGCTCCCGTATCCGCCAGCCCTAGCTGCGCCGCGGCAGCAATCGCCGTCACCCGGCAGCGCTGGTCAAAGGCATACCGCTGCTCTGCCGTAACCTGTTCCAGCACCCACCCCGCAGGCTGGTTTTCCGGACCTCGGACCAGCGCCTCGTAGGCGTACACTTCTCCCGTCCGCACATCCACAATCGGCTGAAAGGCCATACTGAACTCAAATGGAAAGCCGAGACCGTCCCGGCATGCCTGGCACTTCAGCGGGGTTGGTCCGCCGCTTCCTCTTTGCACACTTACCCCCGAGCCCGTCGCATCCGACCACCGGACACGCGTGTTTCGATTAGCTCTCTGGAGTATCTGTTCCCAAGATCGCACTCGCAATCACACCGACGCACCACCCGCCTACAACCGATGCTTCACCTGCCTACCCCCACCGTCGCTACAGCCGCCCTCGGGTGCTTCCCGGCCACACACCAGCCAGGGACCCCACCCAAGCCTGCGTCGCCGCATCGTTTTAACCGTATGCACTTTACCCATTCGAAGCGCCACATAAACAAGAAGGGACGACGGCTCAGCAGACACCGTCGTCCCCTCCTAAGTCCGCCTAGACTTCGACCAACGCCTCAGAAGCTGCTTCCTTTTCCTTGGCTTCATGCATCGCCTTTTGCTTCTCGCCCACGCCATTGGTCCACTCGCCAACCGGAGTCGAATCGATGGGCGACGTTTTCTGGGTGCCAGGCTGAGGCACGTACGGCGTCACATCCAGCCCCGTGCCGCCCTTGATCTCCGACTGAACCGTGTGCAATCCATTGCCGCTGTTCCACGGCCCCTTGAAGTCCGCCTCGCCGTACTGGCTCTCGCCCGTGGAACCATTGAAGAACTGATCCACCAGCACCGGGGTCGGCTCGATGATGCCAACCGCGAACTGCGGCTTCTCCATGCTGTCCAGCGCCGCCGTAAACGCACGCATATGGGTGATCTCCCGCGTCATCAAGAACTGCAGCGCCTCCTTCGATCCCTGATCCTGGGTGAACCCGATCAGCCGCTCGTACACAATCTTGGCCCGCGCCTCGGCCGCGATGTTGCTCCGCAGATCGACCGCCAAATCCCCCGTCACTTTCAGGTAGTTGGCCGTCCATGCGTTGCCCATCGAGTCAAACAGGGCCACGCCTCCACCCCCCGCAATGGCCACCAGCGGATCAGCATCGGCCGCCTCGCGTTCGTCCTTCATCGGCTTCAGGTGCATCCGGATCAACGCGCCCACCACTTCCAGGTGGCTCAGCTCCTCGGTTCCAATATCCATCAGAAGATCTTTCCGCGCAGCATCCTCGCAGTTAAACCCCTGAATCGAATACTGCATCGCCGCGGCCAGCTCTCCGTTCGCTCCGCCGAACTGCTCCAGGAGCATCTTGCCAAACTTTACGTCCGGCTGGCCGATATTGACGGTGTACATCAGCTTCTTCACGTGGTGATACATAGGAAACACTCCTAAAAGCAGCAGGCGGTAACCAAGCCATCCATCGCCTGCGGAAGGACAGAGTGAGCCAAGGTGGCTCTAAATTCACACATCGAAGGAACGGCGTCAGTCTAGCAGCTCCCCGTTGCAGGGAATGCGTCAGATGTCATCTTCCAGGCAGCTGAGGCATGGATAGCTAGGAGATGGAAGTTTAGATGCACCTGGCAGCTTGGCAAAACCTAAAAGGCCACGAATTCTTCCCGCTTCAAAATGCTCGACCCAACCCGCGGTACAACTCGCCCCCACGCCTGAAACTGACCGCACTTTTCCCCTTGCGCTCGCTCTACAATCCCACATAATGCGGATCATCGCTCTTCCCCCATCCTCCCTCCCCAGGCTGATCCTGTCGCTCGCAGCTTTGGTCACACTCCCCATGCGGGCGCAGACCCCTCCGCTCGCCGGCATCGCCCACGTCGCCCTCCGCGTCAAAGACCTCGCCGCCTCCCAGGCCTTTTACGAGAGCCTCGGCTTCGAACAGGCCTTCGACCTCAAGCGCGACGGCATCCCCTACGTGTCCTTCATCAAGATCAATGACGGGCAGTTCCTTGAGCTCTACCCCGCCATGCCCAAAGATCCCACCCCAGGCTTCCTCCGCCTTTGCTTTCAGGGCGAAGACCTCCAGGCCCTCCACGACGACTACCTCGCCCACGGCCTCAAGCCCACCGACATCCACACCTCCGCCGCCGGCGACCTGCTCTTCACCCTGGCTGGCCCGCTCCAACCCACCAACCGCGACGGCAAGGCCCTCCCGCAGACCATCGAATACACCCAGTACCTGCCGGAATCGCTCCACACCAGCGACCTCGGCCAGCACCTCGGCCCACACGCAGGCGCAGACCGCATCGCCGACCGCCTCCTAGGCGTCGCCCTGGCCATGATCGACCCCGCCACCGCCAAGGATTTTTACCTCAACGACCTCTCCTTCAAGCCGCTCCCCGGCCGCCAAAACGTCATGCATCTCCCCGGCAACTCCGGCGAACAAATTGAAATCACCTCTGCCGCGCTCGGCACCCACGCCCGCATCACGCTCCAAACCAACAATCTCGGCCGCGCCACCCATCACCTCAACCACGAACACATCAAGCTCCAGAAATACGAAGAAGCCGTCACCTTCGAAGACCCGGACGGTAACCAGATCGTCCTCGAACAGCACTAAAGCGATCGCTGCCCGGTCATTCCGCAGCGCAGCAGAGCAATCTGCTTTCCAGAACCCAGCAGGAGCCACACACCGTTGATCACCCTCCGCG
>CAXTQE010000207.1:0-4939 GCA_964246225.1 uncultured Acidobacteriaceae bacterium
CGCTTGGGCAAGCAAGCAAGGCCTTCTTTTTTGAAAAAAAGAAGCAAAAAACTTTACTCCTGCGCAGGCTCAGATCTCTCGATCTACCAGGGGGCACCTTGCTGCTGCAGATGCGACGGGAAGCAAAAGTTTTTTGGTCCTTTTTTTCAAGAAAGGACTGCTTGCTTTCACTGCGTCGGCCGCAAAACGAATTGGTATAAGACGACGAACAAACGTCACCTTAAGCCGCTCCGTCACATTTGGCCGAAGTCACGACCACGAAAAATCCAAACCGATCTGCTCGAAAAAACCTAAGTTTGCTGACGCCGCTCGCCAAATCGCACTAGCATTACGTTATCGGTTCGTTAAGGTATCGAACGTAGAACAGTGCGGCAGCCCATCGGTGCTGCGGATCGGGCGAGGACGTGGTCACGCAGTCAAGCAGCATTCCGGCGGGCCTGCCGGAGATCGAACGGGAGCTGTCGGAACCGCGCCTCTCCGCGCGCTTCCACGATCCAGTGTTGGAACAGGCCTACCGCCGCGAACACCGGCTTGCTGCCAGGCTGCACAACCGCATCACGGTCTGCATCATGGCTGCCCTTTTCGATGCCTTCCTGATCGGCGAAATGCACGCCATCCCGGAAGTGGTGCACTTGTCCGTCCTGTTGCGCCTTGCCGTCTTCACGCCCGCGGTGCTGGCCTACGTGCTGCTGGACTGGCGCGGGCTGATCACCGGATGGATCACCACAGCGGTCACCGTTCTGCTGATCGCGCCGACAATGGTCGCCGTGGTGGAGACCGCCTATATCGTGAGCCCAACGGCCGTGCCAAACCACTCGGCCGTGCCTTTGCTGCTGCTTGCTGTCATCGGCTGCCGGATCAGCCTGGGCCAGGCGGCCATCGTCAACGTGGTCTCCTGCCTGCTGTATGTCGCAAGCACCCTGAAATCGGGTTTCATTCCGCCCGCCGTGGAGGCCTCGATGATCCTGACGGATCTGACCATCGGCGTAGGCACCTTCGTCTTCGCCTGGAGGCTCGAATTGCGCGACAGGAAGGTCTTCCTGTTCACCCGCCAGGCCGCGCTTGGCCGGGACATGCTGGCGGCACAGAACCGCATGCTCGCCCGGCTCAGCCAGGTGGACGCGCTTACCGGCCTGGGCAACCGCCGCTGCTTCGACGAGGCGATGGCCGCCTTATGGGCCGCCGCCGCCGCCAAGCCCGCCACCATAACCCTGGTCCTGTTCGACATAGATTGCTTCAAGCAGTTCAATGACGCGCTGGGCCACCAGGCGGGCGACGAATGCCTGGGTGCCGTGGCACGGGCTGTCACACGCTGCGTGCGTGACGAACGCGACATCCTGGTGCGCTATGGCGGCGAGGAGTTCGCCATCATCCTGGCCAACACGGCGTTGGAGGAAGGTTGCACGGTGGCGGAACGTGTGCGCCTCGCCGTCCTGGACCGGGCGTTGCCGCATCCGGGCGGTGGCCCGCATCACCTCGTCACCGTCAGCCTCGGCGTTGCCACCGTCTCGGCCCCGTCGCAAAGCTCTTCGGCATTGGTGGAGGCCGCGGACCAGTGTCTCTACGGCGCAAAGCGGCACGGGCGAAACCGGGTGGAACACGCGCTGCGGGAACCGGCACGTCTTGATACAGACGGCTTTGACGGGGACTACAGGAAGGAAGGCCAGCGGGCTCTGCCAAGTTGTAGACCTCTCGACCCCGCTCAGGAATCTCTGATTGAGACCAGCCCGCGTTGAGATTGACGCTTGGGCAAGCAAGAAAGGCTTTCTTTTTTGAAAAAGAAGCAAAAAACTTTAGTAGTGCCTTAGGGCCTGTCGTCATTTAGGGGGGATTCCGGCGCGGCAGTTTCTCCGATTCATAGGCGGTCAGCCACATCTCGACGTTGACCGCGCGACAGACCCAAGCGAGCCCTTGCTGAAACTTCTGCCCCTGGTAGCCGGCGTCGGCGTAAAGCTTGAGCAGGAACGGATACATGCCGAACAGCGTCGCCCTCAGCCCTTTACCTCGGCCACCAGATGCATCGGATTGTCCACACTGCGTCCGTCATCCAGCCGCATGAAATAATCGGGCGGTAGCGCCGGGGCGTTCCGCCGTCATGGTACGGCACCTCGAACGGCATGCCATGGTTTTTCACGTAGGCCAGCATATGGGGAGTGTCCTCCATGACGCGGGCCAACTCCGCCTCTCAGTCGCTGTCCAGCACCACGGCGCTCATGTGGCTGCGGTCGGCGCGGGTGGTGGACACGTCCTTAGTGGTGTTGACTGGAAATCCGCCTGCTCGCCTTCCATGGCGCGCTCAAACCCGGCGATCCACTCGTAGATCAACTGCGAGGTGGTGGTGTTGTTGCAGACCACGATGAACACGGGCGGCACGTCGATGCCCTGTTGCTGCCAGGCCTCGAACGCTTTTCGTAATGGCAACCGAGCCTGCCGCACCTCACACGCTCCTCGTTGCACCGGTGCCTGCAGCGACACGGCATCTCCCGGCTGCCCGAGCCAGACAGCGCGCAAACCGCAAAAAAGCGGTTCAAATCCTATCCGATCGGCTACTTCCACGTCGGCATCGCCGAAGTCCACACCGAGCAGGGCAAGCTCTATCTACTTTTAACCACCAAGGTTCAGCTCACGTGAATTTAGTGATGCAACAGAATAGGAACATCAGCGTCAGCGAGCACCTGCCGCGTGGCTCCGCCAAATAAAGCCTCAAAGAGGCCTGCGTGGGTGAACGCTCCCATCACGAGCAGATCGGCTCCGGCTGTTTTCGCTTCCTCCAACAAGGCCGTGCCGATACTCCGTCTGCGCAACGAGAAATGCACTATCCTGGCTGGCTTTACGGATTGCACCAGCGCCTCGATCAACCAGCGTGGCAATTGCGACTCCTGACTCCGTTCGTTAGCAATTAATATGCTGACGCTGTCTGCCTCAAGCAGAAAAGGCAGCGCCGCCTGCACAGCTTCGTCGGCCGCCTGAGAATGCTCCCAAGCTACCACCACATGGCGTGCAAAGCCTCGCGCGTAGTTGTCAGGCACGAGCAACACGGGGCACCCTGTTTGAGACAGGGCGCAATCCAATGCTTCGGCCGCTTGCGGTTCGGGCACTTCCCCAACATTTCCAAGGACGATAAGATCTGCGTTCGCGCTTGCCGCCTTGACCACTTCTGACGGCGTGCCCAGAGACACTTCAACGGAGACATTGCGATAAGGGGCAGGCGGCAATCAGGCGGAGACCCCGCGGCGTAAAAGGAAGACTATGCGATCGCGATCAGCGTCGAACGCCGCGCGTCGATCGTCGATCGTCGGTCCAGACTTCCTCACTTGGCATGAAGTTCGGGTCCACGGGCGGTCGTGGGTGCAGCAGCCGAACCTGGCTCTGCGCAAGGCGGCTGATCAGCGCAGTTGTCACGTGCAGTAACGCAGGCGCGGCTTCTGGCCGGTTGAGGATGACTGCGATGCGTTCCATTGGTGCTGTCTCCTGTCTTGCAGAAGCCATCGCGGTCATCCCGTCTCTTCCTCGATAGCTGTCTGGACAACAGCCACGGCACCGCCGTTCAGTCCGGCACCGAGCGTGTGACCGACAGCAACAGCCAGCAGGCAGAGCAGCACGGACGCGGTCACGTTGATTGCGGCACGGCCGAGCGCACCGGCACGCAACAGGTCAAGCGTCTGCAAACTGAACGAGGAGAAGGTGGTGAAACCGCCGCAAACGCCGACCATGAAAAACAGACGCACGAGTTCAGGCATGGGATGTCGGCCATGGCTCAACGTCAGTGTGCCGAAAAACCCGATTGCGAATGAACCAGTGATGTTGATCATCATGGTACCCCACGGCAGGTTGCCGCTGATTGGCAATGCCAGGACGGCGATCCAATAACGGGCCACACTGCCCAGCGCACCACCCAGGGCGATGGCGAGCGTAATCATTGCACCGGACCCGCCAAGTCATTTCGCCCTACGGAAATCCACCTCTCTGTCCGACGATTAAGGATGATCGCTCGCGCCGCATCTTCGAGGATGCGGCGCACTTCGCGTTCGTCGATATCGTCCGCCTGCATCACCAGCCGGGTGAGCGGATCCTGAAGAAGTTGATCGACTGAAAACAGCGTGTTGGACACGACACTCTCCTGTGACCTCTCGTTGGCGGCACAGGAGTCATCAGCCTTACGGCGCTTGAAGGGAGACCCCATTCCCTACGCCCGTACCTAATACGAACTGGGCGGAACTCTGTCGATAAAAACTTGTGTAATGTGTATCAGCGATATCGTGAGCCCGCAGGCTGCGTGAGCATTGGCGCTCACAGTCATCCGAGCCGGGCCCGATCAATCTGGACAGTCGATCAAACAAAACGGAAAAGGCGTCTTTTCGCCGCATCGACAGGCAGATAGACGAGCGGGCATCACGCAAGGCGTATCCGTTGACCCGTTTCCGCTTCATCCCTGCGCTGCCCGGCTTGCTGCTTTGCCTCGCCGTCACCGCGATTGCGAGTGTGCTGCAGCGCGTGGAAGTGTTGCTCGTGGGGCAGGCCTACCTGGAAGCGCTCGTGCTCGCGATCCTGCTCGGGGTCGGCATCCGCACGGCATGGACGCCCGGGCCACGCTGGCTGCCTGGCGTCAATTTCAGCGCCAAGATGCTCCTGGAGATCGCCGTCGTCCTGCTTGGCGCCTCGGTCAGCATACGCACGGTGCTGGCACTCGGGCCGGCCCTGCTGGGCGGCATCGTGCTGGTGGTCGCCGTGGCGATCGCGTCGAGCTACGGCATCTGCCGGCTCCTCGGATTGCAGCAGCGCATGGCCATACTCGTCGCGTGCGGCAACTCGATTTGCGGCAACTCGGCGATCGCCGCCGTGGCCCCGGTGATCGGCGCGGACGGCGACGACATCGCATCTTCCATCGCCTTCACCGCGGTGCTCGGCGTGATCGTGGTGCTGCTGCTGCCGCTGCTGG
>CAXTQE010000208.1:0-2518 GCA_964246225.1 uncultured Acidobacteriaceae bacterium
AGCATGCCGGTCGAGATAGTGGTACCGGAGCGGGAGAAGCCGCGAAAGGGAAGTGCCAGCCCCGGGACGAAGCCCATCCACCCGGCCTGGCCCATGGTGACGCTTCCGCTGCCGAAGTTGCCGGTGATGGACTCGCGGACCGGAGGAGCAATCTGCCGGCGCTCGATCAGGCCGGCGATGAGGATCAGGATGCCGGCAGCGGCAAGCGCGGGAGCCACCAGGTCAAGGCGTCCGAAGAGTTGCTCGATCTCCGCCTTGGGCTGGCCGGCAAACATGGTCTTCTCGATCGCCTTCTGCAAACCGAACCCGATAATGCCGGTCAGCAGCGTAGCCCAGACCACGCGGATGGCAAAGCGCTTGAACGCGTCGGCGCTTGAAAAATAGGTGTTGACCCAGGTCTTCCAAAAGTAGGCGATGACTGCGAACATGGTGCCGGTATGAAGCATGACCAGAAGCAGGGTCATCTGCGGGGCCGAGGGGTCGAGGTGCATCAGCTTCTCCGCAACCACGACGTGGGCAGAGCTCGAAACGGGCAGCAGTTCAGCGAGACCCTGCACAATGGCAAGGACGATAACTTGAAGTAGGTCCATGCGGCTATTCTAGCCGGGGGCCGTCCCAGTTTGCGCTAATCGCGGTCGTTTCCGTAGATCGAAAGCCCCTGCTTGACGCGGAAGGCGATCGAAACAGCGCGAGCCGTGTAGTCCGATCCACCGAAGCGGTGCTGCATCTCGTCGGCCATGGCCTGCGTGCGTTGCGCGGCGTTGTCGGCGCGCTTATGGTCGTCCTGCACGTTGTACATGGAAACCAGCACGCCTTCGCGATACACCGCGTTGTAAAACGCCTCGGCAGCCTTGGGCGATTCGGGATACTGCTCGGCGTATTTCACGTAGAGGTTGGCTTCCATCTCGGGGCACCTGGGCAGCCCCTGCCAGTCGCCGCACAGCTTGTTGTCGAGCAGATCGTAGGCGGCAAGAAACGCATACTTCGTGCCGGGATAAAGCTTCATCACCTTCTTGAGCGGAGCGTCGTAGATCGCCGGCCGCAGGTAAGCCTCCTGCTCCTTGGCCGAGGGCAGGGAAGCGTTGTCCAGCTTCTCAAGCTGCCAGCGAATATCAGCCGCGCGCCAGGCCGCTTCGCCTCCCATGCGGGAGTCGGGAAAGTATTCATTCACGCGCTGGTAGAGCATATGCGCAGCCTGTGCAGCACCTTTGGGTGGATGCGGCTCGCTCGCCTCCTCCTCAAGATTGGCCGCGGCGCCGAAGAGAATCACGTCCCCGTTCGCAGTCTGTGGAGTGACGATGCCCTTGTCCTTGACCCAACCCGTCTGCGGCAAAGGTTTGTCGTCGGTCCCGAACTCCGGCTCGCGGTCAGGGTCGCCCTGGTCGGCAGTATCCGTGTTGGCGAAGACCTTCACCCACGGGCCGTTGTGGTCGGTCACAACCATCTCGTGGCCGGGCGTCACCTCGGCGACCTTTTGCGAAGAGTCGTCAGGCGCAACGTACACGATCGTACTGTGCAGCGTCGTGGCGCGAGCGGACCTGTCGTACCCGGAACGATTGTCTTTCTTCTGGGCCTGCGCAGATACGACGGCCAGCAAGGAAAGGAGGAGAGCGGCAGCGCGCATGGTTATTGGACGCCGCCCGTCACAAGTTCGGCTCGTAGCGACGCCTGGAGCGAGGGCTCGATGTTGCCTCCGCTAAGCACCACGACCACCTTGCGCGCGGCGGGAAGCTCCTGCGCATGAAAGAGCGCGGCCGCAAGCGTGACGGCTCCACTCGGCTCCGGCACCAGGTCCGTGTGGGTGAGCAGGGTGCGCATGGCGGAGAAGATCTCGTCCTCGCTGACCGTGATGATGCCGTCGACATAACGCAGAATGTGCTCGAAGTTGAGCGCGCCGAGCGATTGTGTGCGGAGGCCGTCGCCAATAGTGCGGGTGGTCAGCGCCGCGGGCCACTCGACCAGCGTGCGGGTGTCGAACGACTCCTTGGCGTCGGCGGCCAGCGCAGGCTCGGCGCCCCAGACGCGAACCGCGGCAGTGCAGAGGCCGGCCTCGGCAGAAAGCTTCACAGCCGTCGCAACTCCGCTCAGCAGACCACCGCCCGAGACCGGCGAGAGGACCAGATCGACGTCCGGCAGTTGCCGAGCGATCTCGAGCCCGCAGGTCGCCTGGCCGGCGATGATGTGTGGATGGTCGTAAGGCGGGATGATCGAGTAGCCATGGGCGGCGGCGAGCTCTTCGGCCTTGAGCTTGCGAGCCGAGCTGGCCGGTCCGACAAAGACCACCTCCGCCCCAAGCGCGCGGGTCGCGTCAATCTTTACCTGCGAAGCATTGTCGGGCATGACGATGACGGCCTTGGCCCCGAGCGCGCGGGCCGCGTATGCGACGCCCTGGGCGTGGTTGCCGCTCGAATAGGTAATGACGCCGCGAGCAAGTGCGTCGGACGCCAGTTGCGCAATCATGTTGTACGCACCGCGCAGCTTGAACGAGCCAATCGGCTGCGCGGACTCGCACTTGATG
>CAXTQE010000208.1:2528-4936 GCA_964246225.1 uncultured Acidobacteriaceae bacterium
AAGCTCAAACGGCAGCGTGGGCAGGGTCAGCGGAACGAGCGGCGTTTCCACTGCCGTGCCGGCGATGCGAAAGGCGGCGGCCTGAATCTCGGGGAGGGTGACGTAGGTGGGCATGACCAGTGTCAGAATGACCCATTGCAGTAGTCAGGTGCAAGCCACACGCAGACGGTCTCGTCGTTGCACCGCGTTCGGCATCAAGGGATGCTAGGCTCGACGGCAAAAAGCTGGGCAACTCGTGTAGATAAGCTGAGAGATTCTATGGTGCGCCCGGAAGGATTCGAACCTCCAACCCTCTGGTTCGTAGTTTACCAACCCACGTATTATCAATGACTTACGCGCCGTGACTGGAAACGTAAAGTGTTGAAAAGAAACGATAAGGAATTTTGAGGCGTTCTTAGTGTGGGGTTGAGGTTCCCCGCACTTGTGCCGGCAATATAAAGTTGAGGTGGTGGTGGTGTCGATATGTTGCCTGGGCGACTAGAGCAAATTAGACAATACGTTGAGGTCCTTTTTAGACCCGAACAAGCCAGACTTGCCGCTGAGCAGAGACAGGCGTTAGCCGCCGCCCAACACAAAGCGCGGCAAACGAATAATGCTGGCGCAATGATACCGGCTGAGGCGGAATCGTACGTATTGGGTATACGAGCGCTTTCGACGGCAAAAGCAGTCTGTATAGCTTGTGCATACACAGACTTCCAAGAACCCGCTGGTCCCGAGGCAGAACGAGACTTACTGGACTTCCATCAAAGGCTTGTGGGCGTTCGAAGATCAGTGTTTATCGCGGCAGCAGAGCAGACCGCCCGCATAACTAACAGTTCACCTTCTTCTCAGCTTTCTTCCGCAGCAAGCGGCTTCGTGTCCGGAGCGAGCCCTGCGTTGGACGAAGGGCGCAAAATTCTTGCGCAGCAGAGGGTCAGGATGGAGAATCAGCCTCCTTACCCGGTAGCAAGGCCCACGTTCATGCTCGATACCTGCGTCTTCAATTGGCTTGCGGATGGACGAATTCGGCGATCTGACCTACCTTACGGCGGGCTGTTCGCTCTAACTCACGTCCAACTCGACGAGATAAACAAGACGAAGGACGAAGATCGCCGAGCCCGTCTGTTCATTATCCAGACCGAAATGGAGTGCGCTCTTGTGCCGACCGAAACCTTTGTCGCAGACGTATCAAGAGTAGGCCGGACGCGCCAAGGAGCGGGCGAGGCGTACGGCAAACTGAAAACCGACTTGGACGCCGCGAATGGATGCAGAGCCAGCAACATTCAAGACGCGCTTATAGCTGAGACGGCCATGGTGAACGGGCACACACTTATAACGGCGGACAGGGACCTAAAGACTGTCACTGTTCGGAGCGGAGGAACCGTCCTATTTCTCGACGCCTCTGCTACTTGAACGCCTTATCGCCCGCCTTATCGTTTCTAGATGATCCGGTCGAGCCTTAGGGAATTCTAGAGAGCGTAAGTGCTTGGGCTACTTTTGACTCGACAAATGCCGGTACCCAGCCGTCTGCCTCATCTTCATACTCGATTTCTAGTCTTTCCGGGTGTTCGTCGAGTTCTGTGAGATTGTCTTTTTCCAGCTTCGCCGTAAGTTGTTGCTTCTATGGTGCGCCCGGAAGGATTCGAACCTCCGACCCTTTGGTTCGTAGCCAAATGCTCTATCCAGCTGAGCTACGGGCGCACACTGTTGCGGGGAGCAACTGCCTAAGAATAGCGGATCGGAACCCTCAAAGCAACCGTCTGCTCAACTCGCCGCCGCAGGTGCCGCAGCCGCAGGAGGCACCGCCGCCAGCACCACTCGCTCGACAATATCCAGCCCCGCCCGCCGCAGCAGGTTATGCACCACCGGCTCACTCAGCCGGGTCGAGTCGTACTCCACCCGCACCGTCTTTTCCTTCTCCTGAAACCCAATCTGCCGGACGCCATACACCTCGCGCAGCCGCGCAATCGCCGCCACCGCGCCTGCCGCCGGTGCTACCTCATACCGATACACCACATCCACCGTCGTCATATGCCCCCATCTTAGCGCGCCTACTCGCTCAGCACCTGCGGCACCCGATCGAAGTCCACGCCAAACGTAAACCGCTCCACCAGCATGCAAAAAATGTGCTCGAGCGCCAGATGCGACTCCTGGATGTTCATCGTCGTCTCGGAGGGAACGATGACGTTCCAGTCGCACAACTCGCGCATCGCTCCTCCGCCGTTGCCGCTGAACCCAAACGTGTGCATTCCCTGTACCTTCGCCCGCTTGAGCGCGCGCAGGATGTTCGGCGAATTCCCGGAAGTCGAGATCCCCAGAAACACATCGCCCGGCAGCCCCAGCGCCTCCACCTGCCGCGCAAACACGGCCTCAAACCCGTAGTCGTTGCCGCCCGCCGTCAGGATCGAGGTATCGGTCGTCAGCGCAAT